>JAFIGF010000053.1 GCA_020831535.1 Opitutales bacterium
CCCACACCCCCGCGCGGCCGCTTTAGCGGCTGCGCGGAACACTCCCGGCCCCGCGAGTCTCTTAATCGCATATTCCAGCTCCGCTGGGGGCAGCGACTTGTGTGAGACTAAGGTGTTTTCGAGGCACCAGGAGTGTTGCGCGCAGGGGCATGAAGTCCCCGCTCGCTGTCGAAAAGGGGCGACATTTCCGTTTTCCGAAGCATTGCGCTCAGGGGCACAAGGCCCCCGTTCGCGGTTGGCCCATGCGGGGACCTCGTGTCCTTGCTCCTGGGTCGGTGTTTATTCTACCCCCAGATACGCGGCCGCTTTTTGATAGCTGCGCCGCTCCAAGTAATGCCGCAAATCCCCCGGCAACTCGCGCCGGTTTTCAACCGCCAGACGATCAAGATCGGCCAGAATTTCCGTCAGGGGACGCTCCCCTTTTCCGGCCACCGCTTCGGTAAATTCACGAAGACGAATTTTTACGCGGGAAAGTGTTTCTTGTGATTGAGAATTTTGATTATCCATGAGAATTCTTAAAAGACAACATAAGCAAACTTGCTTGTCAGCCAAATCTCTACTATAGTTTTCCCTTTCTCTATACCTGTGCCATAAGCACCATGAATCAAATATCCTTCGCTCACCGCCAAAACGCCGACCTTATTGATCAATACTACGAGTCTTGGAAAAAAGACGAGACTTCCGTCGACGAAAACTGGCGGGCCTTTTTCTCGGGGTTTGAATTAGCCTCCCAAAATGGGAGTGCACCCACTGCCGTTGAGCTACCGGACGGTGCCCCGGATACTGGGAGTTTTCCCGACAGCTTTGCCGCCAAACAGTCCCGGGTCGCCAGTCTCATCTATGCCTACCGAACGCTCGGACACCTAACCGCCGATCTCGACCCCCTGGGCTTCAGCCCCCGCACCCACCCTCAATTGGATCTTTCGAACTTCGGTCTGACCGAAGCTGATCTACAACAGGAGTACGATGTCGGCCACTATCAGGACGGCGGAAAAATGCCCCTCGGCGAGGTCATCGAAAAACTGAAAAAGACCTACTGCGATAAAGTCGGCGTCGAGTACATTTACATTCAGGACACCGAGATTCGCCGCTGGCTGCAAAGCCGCATGGAGGGGATTTCAATGACCCCCCAGTTTACCCGCGAGGAAAAAATCCGCGTTCTCAAAAAAGTTCACGAAGCCGAGGTTTTTGAAAGATTCCTGCACACCCGGTATTCCGGACAAAAACGCTTTTCCCTCGAAGGCGGAGAAACCACCATTGCCGCCCTCGACATGCTGATCGAAAAATGCCCCGCCTTCGGCATCGAGGAGATCGTCATGGGCATGGCCCACCGGGGCCGTCTCAATGTCCTCGCCAACATCATGAAGAAATCCTACGAATTCATTTTCGAGGAATTCTCCGAGAACTATATCCCGGAAACCGTTTGCGGGGACGGTGATGTCAAATACCACCTCGGCTACGAATCCATTCTAAAGACTTCTTCGGAAAAAGAAGTGGAAGTACGGCTCGCCTCCAACCCAAGCCACCTGGAAGCGGTCAACCCGGTCGTCGAAGGAAAGGCCCGCGCCCGTCAACGCATCCGCGAAGACTTGGAGCGGAAACGCGTACTCCCCTTTCTCATGCATGGCGATGCCGCCTTCGCCGGACAGGGCGTGGTCAGCGAAACTTTGAATTTTTCCCAATTACCGGGCTACCGCACCGGGGGAACCATCCATTTCATCATCAACAACCAAATCGGCTTCACCACCAAACCCTCGGAAGGCCGATCCAGTCGTTACTGCACCGACATTGCCAAGATGATCGAAGCGCCGATTTTCCATGTCAACGGAGACGACCCCCTGGCCGTTTGTATGGTCATGGAACTCGCCCTGGAATTTCGCCAGAAATTTCAGAAAGACATTGTCATCGACATGTATTGCTACCGCAAACACGGCCACAACGAAACCGATGAGCCGATGTTTACGCAGCCGATTCTCTACCAGCGGATCAACAAAAAGCGCCCCATCAGTACTATTCTCTCCGAAAAACTCATCGAGGAAGGCACCTTGGGAGAAAAAGAAAGTGACAGCATTGCCAAGGAATTTCGCCAAACCCTGGACCAGGCTTTCGAAAAAGTAAAAGCAGGCCAAAAGGAAAGTGATAAGATCGAGAAAAAATTCCGCGGGGCCGACGCGGTATTCCAGCCACCTTACTCTTTTAAGCCTCTGCCTACCGGGGTTGAGGAAAAAGTTCTGCGGAAAATCACCGAAGCCCTGACCTCGGTCCCCGATGATTTCAAGCTGAATCGTAAAATCAAACGTCAATTGGAAGCGCGGCGACGCAGTATCGAGGAGAACGAACCTATCGACTGGGGCTTTGCCGAGGCTCTGGCTTTTGGCAGTCTCATGCTGGAAGGCACTCCGGTCAGGCTCTCCGGGCAAGACAGCGAACGGGGGACTTTCAGTCACCGCCACGCCGCCTTCTATGACATCGAGAGCAGCGAACGCTATGTGCCGCTCCTGCATCTGGATGATAACCAAGCCAAATTCTGCGTGTACAACTCCAGCCTCTCCGAAGCCGGAGTTCTCGGTTTCGATTTTGGCTATTCGTTGGATTACCCGCAAATGCTTTGCCTTTGGGAAGCCCAATTCGGTGACTTCGTCAACGGAGCCCAAGTCATCATCGACCAGTTCCTAACCTCCAGTGAATCCAAGTGGCAACAAGTCAGCGGGATGGTCTTGCTCCTGCCCCATGGCTACGAGGGACAAGGGCCGGAACACTCCTCCGCGCGTTTGGAGCGGTTCCTGCAAAGCTGTGCCGAGGACAATATCCAAGTCTGTAACATGACCACCGCAGCCCAATACTTCCACTGCCTCCGGCGGCAGATGAAGCGGGAATACCGCAAACCACTGATCATCATGTCGCCAAAAAGCCTGCTGCGACACAAAGGGGTCAGCTCCCCCCTGGAAGACTTTACCGCCGGATATTTCCGGGAGATCCTTCCCGATCCCGAAGCCCCCGCCAAAGCCAAAACCAAAAGACTCATCCTATGCTCGGGCAAGGTTTTCTACGATCTCGACGATTATCGCCGCAAAAACAATATCACCGACACCACCATTATCCGCGTGGAACAGCTTTACCCCCTCAACCGCAAGGAACTGGAAAAACTGGCCAAGGACTACCAGAAAGTCGGCGATCTCGTTTGGTGTCAGGAGGAATCCAAGAACATGGGAGCCTGGAGCTTCATCGCTCCCGAGCTTGCCGGGATCTTTGGCAAACCCTTCCGCTATACCGGACGGGGCGCCAGTGCCAGTCCGGCCGTCGGTGCCCTCACCTTGCACAACCGGGAACTCGCCGAATTCCTCGATGATACCTTTCAAAAGAAAAGTTAACTTTTTACCATTGCCGCACTCTCTCTAAACTCTCATCAATTACATCATGGCTGTTGAAGTTAAAGTCCCCTCGATGGGCGAATCCATCACCTCCGGAATTCTCGCTGCCTGGCAAGTCCAGGATGGCGACCACGTTACCCAGGACCAAGTACTCTTTGAGTTGGAAACTGATAAAATCACCTCCGAAGGTCTCGCCGAGGAAGAAGGCATTATCCGGATCAAGGTAGAGGAAGGCGAGGAAGTGGAAATCGGCCAAGTCGTCGCCATCATTGAGGAAGGCTCCGGCGAGGCAAGCAGCGACCAAAAGGAAAAATCCGCCGCCGATAAAGAAGAGTCCTCAACTCCTCCTTCCAAAGAGGAGAAGCCGGCTTCCGGAAAAGAATACCCTCTTTCACCAGCCGCCCGCAGAGCCGTCGAATCGACCGGCGTCGACCCTTCCACCATCAAAGGCTCCGGCAAGGACGGCCGGATCACCAAAGACGATGTTCTCAAAGCGGCGGAGAGCAAAGACTCGGCCCCCGCTCCCAAAGCGGAGTCAACGCCCCCCAAGGCGCCGCAGCCCGAGGCCCCAAGTCCGGCCAAGGAACAACCGGCCGCCAATTCGGAACGGACCACCCGCAAGAAAATGTCCCCGCTGCGGCAGCGTATTGCCCAGCGCTTGGTACAAGCCCAACAGGACGCCGCCATGCTGACCACCTTCAACGAGGTCGATGTCAGCGCGGTCAAACAACTGCGGGCCAAATACCAGGACCAATTTGTCAAAAAGTACGACCTTAAGCTCGGCTTCATGTCCTTCTTCGTCAAAGCCGTGGTCCATGCCCTGCAAGAAGTTCCGGCAGTGAATGCGCAGATCGACGGCGATTCCATCGTCACCAACCATTTTTATGACATCGGCGTCGCCGTCAGCACCGGCAAGGGCCTTCTCGTTCCGGTCATCCGCAACTGCGACAAACTCGGCCTTGCGGAAATCGAAAAGGCCATCGGCGAATCCGCAAAAAAAGCCCGCGAAGGAAAAATCACCATCGAGGATCTCGAAGGCGGAGTCTTCACCATTTCCAACGGTGGAATTTTCGGTTCCCTCCTCTCCACCCCCATCATCAATCCTCCCCAAAGCGGAATCCTCGGGATGCATACCATCCAGGAACGTCCGGTGGCCATCAATGGTGAGGTCAAAATCCGTCCCATGATGTACCTGGCCCATTCCTACGATCACCGCTTGATCGACGGCAGCGAAGCGGTCAGATTTCTGGTGAAGATTAAAGAAGCCATCGAAGACCCCGCCCGCCTGGTCATCGGCGTCTAAGTACGGATTGGCTGAAAGGCTGGTCATTTCTGCGGCTTCCATCCTTCGCCTGCGAGCTATGGGGAGCGGAAAGCACGCAGCTACTTACTTTCCGCTCCCCATAGCGCTGGCTTCGACCTTTATTCCGCTGGGGAACAGCCGGTCAGAAAAGGGGAATCGAGATGAAACTGCTCTACCCTCCGCAACCAATAAGGCTCCATGGGCGCGGCAATCTTTTTGGGGTCCGCAGGCCATTGGGTAACAATGTTTGCCAACGTCAGCCCCTTCACATTGTCGGCCACTACAGCCGCCCGGGCTACCCGGGCCTCAGGACTGAAATTTGAAAGCTGGTTACTGGTATCACGGGGTATCGTGTAGGCAGGGTCCTCGACCTCCGGATAATCCAAAACCACATCCCGTAAGGTAATATTTTCCAAAACTGCACCGTCCTGCGCGGTGAGCAAAATCCTTCCCCGGGTTCGGCAAACGAAATTGCTGATCAGGATGTTTCGCACTTTCCCCAATTCCGGTGCCTCCTTTTCATGCTCCTGCACATCGATGTGAATGGCACGGTCGGTTCCGCGCCGCGTCATGGCTTGTCCGGTAAAGTTGGTGAAAACACAATTCTCCACAACACCCCCATCCCAAAGAATAATCTGCAACATCCGCAAAGCATTCAAAACGGTGCAATTGCTTACCGCCACGTACCGAATATCCGAAGCCGCCTCGGCCCCCAGACCAACCGCGGCGCATAGACTTTCCAGAATACAGTTGGTTACCACAATATGCTCACTGGGCCCGGCATCGGCGGTGGCCTTGATAATGATATTGTCGTCACAACCCCGGATATCGCAGTTGCTCACCGTCACGTGCCGACATCCATTGATATCCAACCCGTCGGTGTTCGGCCCGAGCATATTGTTGCGAATGGTCACCCCATCAATCCAAACCTGTTCGCATAAAAAGGTATGCACCGTCCAACCCGGGCTGTTGCGGATGGTAATTTTTTCCAAACGGAGGTTGCGACAATTCCTAAACTCCAGCAAGGGGGAGATGCGTTGCTTTTTGGCTTTGTGAAAATAGTCATTGGGAGGTGGCATAAACCCTTCCCAGAACAGCTCCCCACACCCATCAATCGTCCCGCCGCCAGTAATCGTCACCCCCTCGACGCCATCGGCGACCAAAAGGTGAAAAGGCTGGCGGTCCTTATTGTGGCCCCGGCCCAGATTTGGGTATTCCCGGAGATCAGGATCGGGTTGCAAAACGGCCCCCTCGGACAAAAACAGCGTAACCCCCGAACGCAGGAAAAAGGTGCGCACCGTCCAGCGGCCAGCCGGTACTAAAACAGTCCGGTCACCATCCTCCGTCGCCGCCGCATCAAGGGCTTGCTGCAGAGCGGCCGTCAAATGCGACGGATTTTCACGCTTATCCTCAGGGCAGTACTCAAGAAAAGATTTCATCCCCCCCAATCCCAAGCCTATCCCGCCCCTGAGGCAATCCTTAATGAACAAGAATCTTGCTGAACCCCACCGCAACTTTCTTGCCCCGACTGTTTTTCTTACTTGCTTCGCCGTCATAATCCCGCCGAGCGCATGACTACGGACTACTTGGCCGGTCCGACAAACCATTAACCGGTCAGCCCTCGTGCCGAAGGCACCTTGGACTGCGGCAAGCTCTTGCCGCTTTCTCCAGCCGCTGCCTGCGGCGGCGTTAGCGAACCCTACAGGTTCGCCAGCAGGGCTTGGCTTCACGAAAAGCGCCAGCAGGCTGGCGCAGTCCAAGGACGGCTCCGCCGTCAGAAGGATCGGTCCGACAAACCATTAACCGGTCAGCCCTCGTGCCGAAGGCACCTTGGACTGCGGCAAGCCTCTTGCCGCTTTCTCCAGCCGCTGCCTGCGGCGGCGTTACCACCACTCCAACACTCCTGTAGCGAAGCGCTCCTTGTATTGTCACCTCCCCAAGAACAGACCTTAATTTCTTCGCCTTCTTCGACCTTACTTGCTACATTCCCTCCCGGTTCTCCAAATAGGCTTGAACAAGCTTTTCGACTTGTTTGCCCAGCATATCGAACTCCAGATTCACTTGATCCCCCGGTTTTTTGGCCTTCAAATTGGTCAATTCCAGGGTGTGAGGTATCAGCCAAACGGCCAGGCCCTTTGCGCGCACCTCCGCCGCCGTCAGCGAAACGCCCTCAATGGCAATGCTGCCTTTGGGCACGACCAGTTTGTCCCATTGTCCGTCGTAGGAAATAGAGAGATAGGTGTCCGCCCCCACTTTGCGGGCCTCCTCCACTTTGCCGACGGTATCGACATGCCCGCTGACAAAATGCCCCCCGACCTTGCCATCAAACCGAAGGCTTCGTTCGAGATTCAAAAGGTCTCCCTCCCGCAAGGACCCGAAGGAGGTGCAACGCATCGTCTCCTCCAACAAATCAAAGCCTACCTGCCCTTCCCCTTGATCGGCCGCCGTCAGGCAGCATCCGTTGACCGCGATGCTGTCGCCCGGATTTAAATTCTCCAGGGCTTTCTTTGCCCGCACCCACAGGCGCCACCCTTCCGGGAGTTTTTCCAAGCTCGCCAGCACTCCTGTTTCTTCAACGATTCCGGTAAACATACCTCCCTTTCAAAACTCTTTCCGCTTGGCGGGCAATACCAATCAGATGGATTCCGTCTTGTCAGCGGGAACTCCCTTCGCCAATATACCCTTTTTGCCCTATGGAAGATCATCAATACTCGGAAGACAGCATAAAATCCCTCGATTGGAAGGAACACATCCGCCTGCGCCCAGGGATGTATATTGGCAAATTGGGCGACGGAGCCTCCCCCGACGATGGCATCTACATCCTTTTCAAGGAAACTCTCGACAACAGCATCGACGAATTTGTCATGGGTTATGGCAAAAAAATCGATATCGAGGTCGAAGGTGATCTTCTCCGCGTCCGCGACTATGGCCGGGGCATTCCCCTGGGCAAACTGATGGATTGCGCCGCCCGCATAAACACCGGCGCAAAATACGACACCGAGGCTTTCAAAAAATCCGTAGGACTCAACGGGGTCGGCATCAAGGCGGTCAACGCCCTCAGTGAATATTTTCGCATTGCCGCCTTCCGCGACGGCGAAACCAAGTCCATCTCCTTTTGCCGGGGGGAAGTGACGAAGGAGGACAAAACCAACCAGCCCACCAAAGAGCGCAACGGAACCATGGTGGAATTCCGGCCCGATCCGGAAATTTTCCGGACCTTTGTTTTCAAAGACGAATTTCTTCAGAAAATGATCTGGAATTACGCCTTTCTAAACCGCGGCCTCACGCTGGTTTTCAATGGCGAAAAATACACCTCCCAAAACGGTCTCGCCGACCTTCTGGCCGAAAACATCAGCGAAGAACCCATCTACCCAGCCATTCATCTGTCAGGCGAAGACATTGAGATCGCCTTCACCCACACCCACCAATATGGGGAGGAGTACTACTCCTTTGTGAACGGACAACACACCACCCAGGGAGGCACCCACCAGTCCGCTTTCCGCGAGGCCATCGTCAAAACCGTTCGCGATTTTTACAAGAAAGACTTCGATCCGGTGGACATCCGCTCCAGCATCGTCGCCGCGGTGAGCATCAAAATCATTGAACCGGTCTTCGAATCCCAGACCAAGACTAAACTCGGCTCCCAAACAATGTCACCGGATGGCCAGACCATCCGGACTTTTATGATCAATTTTCTCGCCGAGAAATTGGACAACTACCTCCACCGTAACAGCGAGACCGCGGAAATTCTCCAGAAAAAAATTCTCCAAGCGGAAAAAGAACGCAAGGAGATGAAGGGCATTCAGAAACTCGCCCGAG
The DNA here is from genome assembly GCA_020831535.1 of Opitutales bacterium. Taxonomy (GTDB): domain Bacteria; phylum Verrucomicrobiota; class Verrucomicrobiia; order Opitutales; family T3Sed10-336; genus JAIUMY01. Next base: position 8,494 of record JAFIGF010000053.1, read on the forward strand.
AAAGAGCCAAGAAAGCGAAACTGCACAACCGCAAACTCCGTGATTGTCGGGTGCATTTTGACAGCAATGCCAAAAACCGCGAGGAAAGCACCCTCTTTATCACCGAGGGCGACTCCGCCTCCGGCTCCATCACCAAGTCCCGTGATGTCAATACGCAGGCCGTTTTCAGCCTCAAGGGAAAACCCCTCAATTGCTTCGGGTTGACCAAAAAAGTGGTCTATGAGAACGAGGAATTCAACCTTCTCCAAAACGCTCTCAACATCGAGGATGGTCTGGAAAACCTACGCTACAATCAGATTGTTCTCGCGACCGATGCCGACGTGGACGGGATGCACATCCGCCTCCTCCTCATCACCTTCTTCCTTCAATTCTTTCCCGATCTGGTCAAACAAGGTCACCTCTATATTCTCCAGACCCCCCTCTTCCGCGTACGCAACAAAAAGCATACCCGCTATTGCTACAGCGATGAGGAACGCAAAAGAGCCATTCGCGACCTGTCCCCCAAACCGGAAATTACCCGGTTTAAAGGGCTCGGTGAAATCTCCCCGGATGAGTTCCGGCATTTCATCGGCAAGGATATCCGTCTGGAACCGGTAGTGATTGCCAAGCACCACTCGATCAAAGAAATGCTCTCCTATTTCATGGGCAAGAACACCCCGGACCGGCAGAAGTTCATCATCGAAAACCTCCGTATCGAACAGGACCTCCCCGAGGAAATTGCCGCCGCCAGTTAGACCGCTCCGCCCCCTTTGCGATGAAAATTGTTCTCCTGGGAGACCTGCATTTCGTCAGTCCCAACGACCCTGACCTGGCCAAGCGGCAAGACCGGGCTCACTTCGCCGAAGCCTGGCCAAGCTTCGATGCGGTAATCAAAGCCGTCCGGGAAGAAAGCCCGGATATGATTATCTCCGTCGGCGATATCGTCGATTACTTCTCCCCCGAAAACCTCGCCTTCGCCCAAGAGCAGCTCAGCCGCCTACCGGTTCCATGCCTGGTCACCCCCGGCAATCATGATTATTCCGGAGCTTCCTCACGGGAGGAAGTGGAAACCGCCTTCGCCAAGGCCGGCTTTCCCCTGGAGAACCGCGTTCTCTCCTGCGGGGATACCGGTATCCTTTTATACAATACGGGCCTTTCCAAAGAAGAAACCGATGCCTGCCCCTGGTTGGACGAGCACCTACCCAAACATTCCCGCAATATCCTCTGCACGCACATCCCCCCTGACCTACCCCAAACCCGGGAAGCGATCCTCTCCGTCCAACCAGACAAGCCACTGTCCAAATATGTCCGTCGACTCGGCCGCCAGCCCTTCGAAACCCTTTTGCCCCACCTCTCACACGTCTTCTCCGGACACGTACATTTCCCTGCCCAATATCGCGTCGCCACTACCGATTTTCAACTCCTCCCCCTCAGCGTTCGCGCCGCCAACCGCAACTACCCCGGCATGGGCGCCATCTATACCCACGACCTCACCCAAAAAACAACCCGCCATATCCAACTGCCAGTCATTGCCGGGTAAATGACCAGCCCATGCCCGCCCTTGGCACCTCCGCAGTCTACACATTCCCGGAACAATCTGCATTCAAAAGCTTGCGATGCAATCAGCCAAGTTTTTCTGGTCCACTCTCATTAGCTACATCACGAACGATTTCGTCAAAACGCACCTCAAGCGCTTTGCTGATTTTGAGAAGCGAATAAAGCGTTGGGCTTGTTCGGAGGCTTTCAATGTGACGCAACCCCGTGCGACTTATCCCGGCTAATTCGCTCAAACGCTGCTGCGAAATCTTTTTTTCCTGCCTCAGGCGAAGTAAGTAGCGGCAAATTTCTTTAACCTGTTTTTGTTCCCAGTCCGATTTCACAAGGAAAAGCAAATCAGAAAAGCGATCCTGATACACATGGCCATAAATGGCCATTTTTCCCTTGACCTCCTTCTCGTGTTTTCTTTGAAAGAAACAACCTGAAATAGTATCTAGACCTTCACATTAAAAAATGTTTTCTGTCTTACCCGCTTCCGAGGAATGGAAAGTCGATCACGGCAACCGGCAAACGATCCTGCGACGGGTCGCACCGCCTATCCCAACAAAACCTTCGCGTCTTCGCGCCTTCGCGTGAGTCTCATCCAATATACCAACCTTTTGATCCCATGACTTCCCGACCGTTTTTCTCCACCTGTTTCTATTTCCTGCCCCTTGCCTCATTCTCCGCCCTATGCGCGTTAACCACTCCACAGGCCAAACATAGGCACGTTTTATGCCCATTTCTGTTTTTATTATAAAATCCCATGAAGCTTCTTGGCTATCAACCCTCGTTGGGTATCTGCGGTCGAAAGCAAGTGGTCTCACGCCAAGACACTAAGACGCCAAGGAGGAATGAGAATAAACAAAACAAACGATTACCTTTTCCAACAAAAATCTTTGCGTCTCCGCTGCTTTGCGTGAGAATCTTTCCCCGTGTCCAAGCGTCTTTTCAACTTGCTCCTCCTTTTTTGCCTGGTTTTAGGAGCAAGTTTCTTTGCTGAAGCAAGTCCCGACGAAAGCCGAGGACCGGACCTGCACTATTCACCCTCCGGGCTTTTACAGAGTGCCACCCTCGGCGGCCAGACGATTCAATCCTTTTTCTACGGCGAAAATAACCACCGCCCGGATCAACTCACCCGCGTTCAGTACAACGACCCGGAAGACCCCTCAGCAGAAATTTCCCTGTCCTATGATAATCGCGAACGGCTTAAAACGGTCAGCGATCCCGTGGGCGCACGGTCCTACGCCTATCATTTCAATGGCTCCCTGAAGGAGGAAAACCACACCGCCGGTCCCTGGGCCGATTGGACCCTCGAACGTGATCCGGAGGGGGATCCCCTTTTCCGTCCCCGTACCCTCCGGCTGAAGGACGACGAAACCACCGTGTACAGCGTTGGCCGCGACTATCTGGGATATTCCCGTTTGCTTTAGAGCCTTACCCGCTCTGACCATACCGTCACCTACACCCACCAGCCCGATAAACCCCTCCTGGATACGGTGACCTGGGACTCTCCCTCGGAAGACTCTGTCCTGAACCAACAATGGGGGTACGATGGGCACCAGCGCCTGCAATCCCTCGTGCAGACTTTTGGCGGAAATACCGTTTCCCGCACCTGGACGTACGACGACAACAACCGCCGTAAAACCGCAACCCGTGAGGATGGTTTCGTTTGGCACTATGATTATGACCCTCAGGGGCAACTCATCCTGGCCGAACTGCGCACCCCGGACGACACCCCTGTGCCGGGACGTTCCTTTCAGTACACCTTTGACGGCATCGGACGCCCCCTGGAATTTGAGCAACTCGATCTGACCGGCTCCTCATCGGTCAACCTCCTCAACCAGATCAAAAGCTTCACCCGGGAAGGAATTCTTGACGTGTTGGGCAGCGTCCACCCCAATGCTATCGTCGAGGCCGTCGTCTGGTCCGACCATCCGGTCGTCCACCACTTGCTCTTGCCCCGAAACCTTTGACAACGTACTCTTACCAACGTGCGCACACCTCACTACTCTTCCCTTGGTCGCCGATTAACCGCCCCGGTTATCACCCGGTTGATGAAACAGGCCCTCGAAAACCCCAACCTCATTTCGCTCGCGGCCGGATTCACGGATACCCCTTCTCTTCCGGTCAGGAAGGTGCAACAAGCGGTGGACAACCTGCTGGGCGATCCGCCTCAAACCGAAGTGCTGCAATACGGAACCAATGCCGGTCGCCCCGGCTTGCGAAAAGCTCTGGCCGACCGGTTATCCTTCGCGGACCATTGCCCCGAACCCCGCGACCCCGAGGAGGTTCTGGTGACCAATGGCTCCCAACAAGCCCTTTTTCTGGCCCTTTCCACCCTTTGCGATCCCGGGGATATCGTTCTGGTCGAATCGCCCACCTATTTCGTCTTTCTGGAGAATGCCCGGGCCCTTGGGCTGGAAGTCCGCTCTCTTCCGGACACCGATGATCCGGAGCAACTTTTCCAGCAAACCGTAACCCTCCTTGAAGACCTTCAGGCCAAGGGAACCATGGCCCGGGTGAAAGCGCTTTATCTGGTGAGCTATTTTTCCAACCCCTCCTCCGCTTCCCGTTCAGAAGCGGAAAAAGAAGCCCTGGCCAAGGCCCTGGCAAGCTGCCACTGCTACCCCTCCATTCTCGAAGATGCGGCCTACCGCGACCTCTATTACCAAAAGCCCTGGCCCGCCCGCAGCATTCTGAGTTTGGAGGCCTTTGCCGCCTTTCCCTGCCTGTACCTGGGAACCACCACCAAACCCTTCGCCACCGGTTTGAAAATCGGCGCCTTGCATTGCCCTCACCAAGAGTGGCGGGAGAAAATCCTTCACCTTAAAGGAAACGAGGATTTTGGAACGGCCAATTTCGCTCAAGCGATTCTTGAGGAGGTGCTGACCAAGGGCGCGTATGAGGATCAGGTGAGAAAATTACGGTCACTCTACCAGGAGAAAGCAAACATCCTTCACCACGCCTTGAAGGAGGTGGGTTTAGCCAAGGATGGGTGGCATTGGAAACAGCCGGAAGGCGGTTTGTACCTGTGGTTACAGGGGCCCTCTGGCTTCGACGCCTCCCCGGATAGCCCCTTTTTCCAAAAAGCGATTGAAGAGGGCGTCTTATTTGTCCCCGGGTCCCTTTGTATGGCTTCCGACCACCGGAAGCAAAATACCGTACGCCTCAGCTTTGGCAGCACCTCCCGGGAGAATTTGAAAGTTGGCGCCCGCCGTTTTGCCAAAGCGTGGCAGCGCCTCACGTAGTTTCACTTGCCTCTCCCGAGAACCGTCAATTCACCAAAAATGGGTGAACCGAGACAGAAAGGTTGAAAAATTTTTACCTTGCCTTTACTTAAGCAAGCTATTTTTCCTTGCTTCACGCCCTACAGCCCCTTACGTTTCTCACCCTTTACCCCTAATAGAAGTTTACGTTTTGACCTCACACCTCAAACACCTCAAAAAACGATTCCGGGATCTTCAGCGACGCACCCCCCCCATTGGCGGCTCTGGAAGCGATGATTATGCCTTTCTTTGCCAGGACATGTTGCTGGAACTCGAGCGACTGGAAAAACAGGCTCGTCAAGAAAGGGAAGCCAACCAAGCCAAAGGCGAATTTTTGGCCGGTATGAGCCACGAAATCCGCACCCCCATGAACGGCATCCTCGGAATGGTAGGCTTGCTCCTCGATACTCAACTCAATTCCCAGCAAAAACAATTTGCCGAAACGGTAAAAAGCAGCGGGGAATCACTGCTCAAAATCTTAAATGACATTCTGGACTTTTCCAAAATCGAGGCCGATAAACTGGAACTGGAGCACATTCCGTTCAACCCGACTCAATTGATCGACGAACTCGCTTATACCGCTTCGTATCGAGCGCAGGAAAAAGGGTTGAAACTGTACTGCCAGGTTTCTCCCCAAACCCCCTCCCTGACCTTGGGAGACCCGGGAAGAATTTCCCAGATTATGAATAATTTCCTCAGCAACGCGCTGAAATTTACCGAGAAGGGGGAAATCGGAATCACCCTGAAAGTTCTGGCACGACAAGATGAGTTCGTACGCTTACGTTTTGAGGTTTCCGACTCGGGGATAGGAATTTCGAAAGAAAATCAAAAATACCTTTTTGAGGATTACCACCAACTCAAACCCTCAATTGCCCGGAAATTTGGTGGGACCGGCCTGGGCTTGGCCATCTGCCGCCGTCTGGTAGAGATGATGGGGGGAGAAATTGGCTTCACCAGCGAGGAAAACAAAGGATCAACCTTCTGGTTTTCCCTTAGCATGGAGACCCGATCCTCCCTCGACCTGCCCATCGTCTCGGAAATCCCCGAGGAGCAACTCCCTTCCCTTGATGAGCAGCGCCATAACGCGATTCTCGTCGCTGAAGATAATGAAATTAATCAAAAAGTGGCCATGGGGCTGCTCGATAAGATGGGACTCACGGGTGACATCGTGGGAAATGGCCGGGAGGCCCTTGAAGCCATGAAAAAAACCCAGTACGGCTTGGTCTTGATGGACATTCAGATGCCCGAGATGGATGGCCTTACCGCCACCCGCCGAATTCGGCAAAAATACGGCAACTGCAAAAACAAGCGAATGCCCATTATTGCCATGACCGCCTACGCCATGGAGCGGGACCGTGAAGCCTGCCTGCAGGCCGGCATGGATGATGTCCTGGTCAAGCCTTTGAATCCCGAAGTGATGACGCATATCCTTCACAAATGGCTCCCCTCCCAAGCACCCGCCCGCAAGTCCCCCGCAAAGTCGAGAGTAAACGCGCCCACGGAAAAAAAGACCAAAGTCGAGACCGAACTTCCGGTCCTCGACCCGGAGCAAAGTCTTGAAAAAATGCTGGGCGATGCGGAGAAAGCCAAGGAATTAACTGACAAAATCCTTGCCCAAAGTGAAGAGAAGATCGATATGCTCAAAGAGGCTCTAAAGCAGAAGGAACTTTCCACTGCCGGGAAACTTGCTCACTCGATCAGCGGCTTGTGTGCCAACATTGGTTCAGTGGCCCTTTGCCAAGTATTGTATAAACTGGAAGGCGACGCAAAAAATGAAAACGGGGAGAACCTTCCCTACTATGCCAAGAAAATCGACAAGGAATGGAAGCGGCTGCGGAAAGCCTTGTGAACATTTTCTCGTTCAGACTGGCAATTGTTGCTACGTTGAGGGGGCCGATAAACCTAAAACAAGAAGTCCGAAACCAGGATTAAGCCTTAATCCCGCTGTTGGTTGCTATCTTCGGTTGAGCCTCCGCTGGTGTTTTCATCCTGAACCTGCCTACTATGAGATTGTCGAATAGGCCGAGAAGGACGACAAAGTTCCCCGACTGCACTACGCTTGGGTCACTTGGCTCAAAACGGTCCGCATTCGGCTTGGCTCGATGGGCTTGGTAAGGAAACCGGAAAAGCCCATCCCCAAATACTTCTCACGATCATTGGCCACCGCAAAAGCCGTAAGGGTTACAATGGGAAGACTTTTGTTCTCCTCGCCGGACTCCCCGGCACGGATTCTTTTAGTGGCTTCGATACCATCCATTACCGGCATATCGATATCCATCAAAACCGCATCAAAGGAAGTCGCTCTTACCATTTCCAGCGCCCGTTTTCCATCTTCCGCGAGAAAAATCTCATGGCCCATTTTTTTGAGAATCATCTTCGCCACCGTTCGGTTGGTGGGATCATCTTCAACCACCAATAAAGTCAGCGAGCGGGAACCACTGGCCAATGGGTCACGCAATAACGACCGCAGACGCTTCGCGGCAACCCGGTCCTTGACCTTGCTTGCCTCCAGGTTGGTTTCGAGAAGCAATTCGATTTTATGGCCATCCTGGTTCCATACCATACGGCCACCCCAAAGCCTACAGATCTTCTGGGCCATCGAAAGATTCAAGCTTCCCAGATCGATCCTCTTTCGGTTCTCAAACTGACTGGCTTCAAAAGGGTCCCGCTGCATCTCTTCCCGCCAGCGGGCATTGGCCTCCGTATCGCGGGAATAAAAGACCAGGGTAGCGACAAATTTCCGGCTGTCGCCATTCTGACAACCCCCTTCGAGGTAGATCAAATCAGCCGACTGCCCAGCCCGAATGGCTAACCCTACAAGATTGGCAAAAAACAACCGAAGTAAGGAAGGGTCGGCCCGGACCAAGTATTTACTGTTCCCACGGTAATAGGTTTCCAGTGAAATTTCCTTACGCCGGAGGAGTGCGGTAAACGACTGTTGCAAATCATCCCATACACTGGAAAGTTCGTTCTCCCGGTTTTCGGTCATTTCAATACCGCTTTCCAAACGCGCTTGATTCAAAAGGTTATCGAGCAAAAGCAACAAACCTTCCCCGCTTTCCTGAATCTGTTCCACGCAATTTCGCTGCTCTTCTTTCAGGTCCGTGGAAAGCAAAAACGCGGCGGTACTTAAAATCCCATTCATCGGCGTACGGACCTCATGACTTACTGTTCCAAAAAAAAGGTCCGTCGCATTTTTTTGCTTTTGCAAATCCCCGATGCTCTCTTCCATTTGATCAGTTTCCTTCTTGAGTCGAAGAATTTCTACCGCCTGTTTTTGGGCCAAACCCTTAGTCCGGAGCCATAAATAACAAAACAAAACAAAAAGCACTCCGGCAACCCCCGTCAAGGCCATCAAAATTGTTTCGTCCAGCATAATCGCAGCTTGATAAGTTTTTCTTCTTTTGGCAAAGACAATCTCTCTCGCCATCTTCTTTTTCTAAAAAACGACCATCAGACCTTAATCTTAATCCCCCGGCGAAGGAAGGTTGGCGTGTCCAAATCTTCCCCTCCAAACTCATTGGCATCAGTTTTGTCAAAATGCCCCTTCTTTTCAGAAGTAAAAGGGAATTCCCGTTGAATCCCGCTCTCCGGCGAATTCGCCGACATAATCACTTTATCATCCGCCTCCGTCGCTCCAGACGAAGGCAGTATTCGCCCTCCAATAGCTTGCGGACGTGAATCTCCATTGCTTTGCCAAGACGATGACCGACGCGCATCCACATCGGTCGCACCCAGAACACAAACCTCCACCATTTCCTGAAATTCCGGCCGCTGCACAGCCCCCAGGGTGATCTCTGCCGACCGACCAAACTTATGACGAATCTCGTCGGCCAGAAGCTTAACATCCCGGGTCCGTAAATCAGGGCCGCCAACTATATGGATCAACAGGCGATCCGCTTGGGCCGCAAACTCGGTGGACCGCAAGAGCGGACACGCCACAAGTTGGCGCAAAGCTTCCCGGGCCGCATCCTCACCTTCCCCCAAACCAAAACCAAACAAACTCTTGCCTCCTACCTTGCGAAAAGTCTTTTGCAAGGAACCCAAATCAACATTGAAGAGACCACGCCAGTAAAGAGATCGCCAAAAAGCCATTACCGCAGCGCCCATCCAATCATCGCCAATTTGCAAGGTGCGAACCAGGGTTTCCTCAGGATCCGCTTCTTGTAACAAAAGATCGTTGGCCATTGGCAGTAAGAGGTGAGAATACTTACGTAGGGCCCCCGAACCTTTTTCGGCAATTTCCCGACGATGCTTCCCCTCACAGGTAAAGGGGAGACTGACCAAACTGATCACCATGACATTCATCTCCGCAGCAAGGCGGGCAATGATCGGAGCGGCCCCACTTCCCGTACCACCCCCCATCCCCACAAACAAGAAGAGAATGTCGGCGGTCTCAATCAGCCTTTTGAGTTCGGCCAAATCGTTTTCCGCCACCTTCGCGCCCAATTCAATATCTCCACCCGTGCTCAACCCTCTGGTAGTTCCCCGCCCCAAAAGAATCTGGCCTTCAACCGAACAACCACGCAAGGCTTGCTCATCGGTGTCGGCAACCCGAAACAAAACCCCCTCGGGCTTACGTCTCTGCAAATTGCCCACCATATTGGCGCCACCGCCGCCAACCCCCAGGGCCAACATCGTTACTCTTTCCTGTAGAGTATTTTCCATGCCCTGCAAGAGGATCTGTGCATCTTCCTTCATTACATATTCCTCCAACCAAACAAATCACCGATTTTGTGAAAAAGCCCTCCGGCACGACGAGCCTCGGAACCACCGCTCTTTTTCTCCCGACTAAATCCCCGATATAACAAACCCAGCATAGTACTGCATTCCGGACCACTCAGCTGATCAACTACCCATTTGGGATTCTGGCCACATCGAACCGGTAATCCCAAAGCCTGACTCCCCACCTCGGTCACTCCAGGCAACTGACTGGTCCCGCCCGTTATGATAACACCACCGGGAATATAAGCTTTGTTCAACAATTCTGACGTGATCGTGGTCTGCAAAATCTCAAAAATCTCCCGCACTCTCGCCTCGAGAATTTGGGAGATCGCAAGTTGGCTCAGGGAGCGCTCTCCGATGGCCCCTTCGCCCCCTTCCATAACGACCGCTCTTTGACCGTCTTCCGCCGTGGGAAGAGCTTTCCCATGCTCGATTTTGACGTACTCCGCTTCCCTCCGGGAAAGACCAAGACCAAGGCTCAGATCATTGGTTAAATGGTCCCCGCCAACCGGGATCGCCCCCGCTCTCACCACGAAATTATCCTTATACAGAGCGTAGTCGGTAGTCCCACTGCCAATATCCAAAACCAGTACTCCACTTCGGCGCTCCTCATCCTGCGTAACCATTTGGCCGGAAGCGATGGAAGACAAGATCAGCTCTTCGACAGTAAGGTTGATGCCATTGAGCAAGCGTATGCTATCCGAAATCCGATTTATATCCCCATGCACTTTCCAAACCCCAACAGCCAGCTCATTCCCGGTCATATCAACCGGTTGGGTTACCTGCCGCCCATCCAGATGGTAGGGCCCCCGGAGAGCTTGTACCACCATCCTGTTTTCCCCCACTTCCTTCGCTTTGGCATTCGCTTCGACCCGTTCAAGATCTTTTTCGGAAACCACCCCATCCGGGGAACTCACCGAAATTTTAGCCTCATTGTAGGAACCGTCCAAATGATCACCCGTATAGGCTAAATAGACCCCCTCAATAGTTGCCTTGGCCATCTTCTCGGCGGCCCGAACCGCTTCCTGAAGTGCGTCATTCGCCAAGCGATACTCATAAACCGTTCCTTTCAGAACTCCACGGGAGGCCACCTTACCGAACCCAATTAAATTCAATTCCCTCCCATTGGTGGTTTCTCCAATGAGTACGGACACCTTGGCCGTGCCAATCTCAATCCCCCCAATTACACGTGATTTGGATATCATGACGATGAAAGATCAGCGCGAACTGGGTCGCATGGGAACATGTTCTAAGGACAAATCAACCATTTCCAGACGATCATACCCTTCCCGACGCGTACCGCGGACCAAATCCCGCAAACGCAGGACATTTTCCTCAAAATCCCGGTCCGGAAAAATAGCCTGCCCCACATTGTCACTCTGCACGACGATTTTCGGCAATTGCCGTAACGAAACCACTCGCCAAGTCCGATACATTTCCGGGGTCTCTTCTTCGGCAATGCGTAATAACTCCGCTACCTGAGGAAAGCCAGGCAATTGCCCAAAGCCTTGATCACTGTGACTGACCCGATCAATATCCACATGAGGCAGCGACCGGAGAAGAGGTAGCGGATACCCGAATCCCTCGTACACCAAGCCATCCTCACCGACCAATAAACGAATGCGCTCACCATCAGAATTCCGCGCCACCATGCGCAACACAGGTTTTCTTTCCTGCAAGCGCACGGCCAAACGATCCGGCGGCAAGAGCGCTAGAACCGCTTTATCCACCTGCCCGTTACTTTCCAGCTTTTCCCGTAAACCGGTTAAGGAGAGAGAAAGGGTGGGCTGATTGGTTTGCGGAAACCCCAGTTCCTCCAAAACCCATTCCAACGTCAGATAACCATCGGTCTGGAAATAAACTTTTTCTTCCTCCAACAGGGGTGACTGAAGGCCTTGACTGAGCGACCGGCTCGCCTCTCGCAAAAGCAACCATCCTCCGGCCGCCAAAACAAAAGCCGCCGCTATACTGAAAAGCGCCAGGGAGGAGAGATAGACCATCCGAAGCCGACGTCTGCGGGCCAATGGGGATGATTTTCTACGAGCCCGGCTCTGGGGAATTTTTCTCCAGGAGTTCTCCGTGTCCTCTGTTTTCTTTTTCGGCATAGTGAATAAGCAATAGTTTAAAATGTTCTCTCCCAACACGATTCAACCAACCGCTCCAGTAAATCTGCAAAAGACCACCCACAGACTTGCGCGGAACGCGGAAATAAACTGAGCTCGGTAAAACCGGGAAGCGTATTGATCTCTAGAAAAACCGCTTCATCCGACGGTGACAATCTAAAATCCACGCGGGCGTAATCACGGCACCCCAGTTCCCGAAACGCGTCCTCCGCCCAAGTCCTGATCTGCGAGGATGTTCCGTCCGGCAAGGGTGCCGGAACCCGATATTCGGTCTTTCCGGTGGTGTATTTACTCACGTAGTCGTACTGCCCGGAATCGGGGACGATCTCAACAATCCCCAGGGCTTTCCCCTCCAAAATCCCCACCGACAATTCCCTGCCCGGAATGAACCGTTCCACCAAGGCCCTGCCCGCAGGCAATTGCCCCACTCCCTGACACCAACTTTCCGCGTCGGTGGGAAAGGATAAACCAAGACTACTCCCCTCGGTATTGGGTTTCAAAACGGCCTGATCCCCCAGTTTGGCCACTACCTCCTCCCAAGTCGGCGGATGGTCAAAGGGAAAGCACCACCCGGGAGCCACCGGAACCCCAACCCCAACGACTCTCTCCTTGGAAGCGGTTTTGTCCATACACAGACTACTGGCATGGGCCTCACTTCCGACAAAGGGAATCCCTGCTTCCTGCAAAAGTTTTTGCATTCCCCCATCCTCTCCGAAAGTCCCGTGCAAAACGGAAAAAACGACCCCTCGAAAATTGTTCAACTCCTCTGGTAAGGCGGCTTCTTTGACCGTAATCATCTGCAACGAGAAGCGATCCGCCAAAGCATTTCGTACCGCCTCCGCAGAACGTAGCGAAACCTCTCGCTCCCCGGAAATGCCTCCTTGGAGAATGGCGACGGTTGGACATTCGCTCATGACTTCAAAACCTCCTCCCAGGTGCTTCCGGGCAAATGGACCTCAGGCTCCAGCCAAACCCCTTTGCGCTGAAAAACTTCCTGCCGCACCTCCCGCACCAGCGCAATAACCTCCTCGGCCGTGGCCCCGCCACGGTTGACAATAAAATTCGCATGTACCGGCGAAACCGCAGCTGCCCCGACCGCGCGCCCTTTCAAGCCGGACTCGTCAATGAGTTTACCCGCCGAAGTTCCCTCGGGATTTTTAAAGATACACCCGGCACTGGGCTCCTTGGGCTGGCTTTTCGTCCTTTTTTGCATGTACTCCTGCAACTTCAAACGAATGTTTTCCGATTCCTCCCTCCCCGGAGGACGCAGCCAGGCTTCCAACGCCACTGCGACCGTCAGTTCACGACAATGCCGATACCCGTAGGTCAAATCGGTGCGCCGCAGGACTTTCTTTTCTCCCGCCAAAGTCAAAAAAGCGACCTTTTCCACGACATCAAAAACCCACCCGCCCATAGCTCCCGCATTCATACGCAAGGCTCCCCCCAGAGTTGCCGGAATCCCCTCCAAAAACTCAAAACCGCCCCAACCGCGCCGACAAGCCTCCCCACAAACTTTGCGCAAACGTGCCCCCGCGCCGACCCGTATCAATCCAGGCTCCTCCTCAAACTCAATCCTTCGCCAAGCCTCATGGTTCAGCCGGAAAACCAAACCGGGAAACCCTTCCGGTGGGATCACCAAATTGGAACCCCTTCCCAGAGGAAACACGGGGCATCCCTGCCGCGAAGCCCACTTCAACAATAAAGCCAAATCCGCCTCCCCGGATGGCTCCGCATAATAGCGGGCCGCCCCCCCCACCCGCAAGGTGGTCTTATGGGCCAAAGGTTCATACTCCCGCCAAAGAGTCTCCGAACTCATTCCCAATGGCCGGGATTCTTCCGATACCCGGGTGGAAGAACCGCTCCAATGCCCGGCCATGCGTTCAGCCAGCTTTTCGATATCACCCGCACCAACAAAAGCCCAAAGCGCTTCATTGGAAAGGTTTTTCGGTAATTTTTCCTCCGCTTCCCGAACCGACCCCAAAACCTCCGCCTTTGTCCCGAGAGCCTTCAACGCCTGCGCCAAATCCTCGGCTCCACCGCCAGGGAGAAAGGGTTCCGACGCCGCATAGGTTTCCAGAAGATAGACCTTGTCTGCCCTGGCCAACAAACGGGCAAAGTCAGCACAAAACTGCCGGGTACGGGTGTAACGATGGGATTGAAAAACCACCCTAAGCTCCGCCAAGCCCGCCTGCCCTTGCAAACTACGCAACCATGGCCAAAGCGCCGCCAATTCGCCGGGATGATGCGCATAGTCACTGACCACCCAGCATTCCGGAGACTGTAATAAAATTTCCTGCCGTCGGCGAATCCCCGGAAAATCGGCCCAGGCATCCGCAAACAGAGGCAGGTGCAGAGCTTCCCTAATCGCCAAAACCGCCAGGCTGTTGCGCGCATTAAAGCGTCCGCCACCGGGGACCGATGACTTAAAATCCTCACCTTCCCACTGTCCGCACAGAATCCAATCTCCCGTTTCTCCTTCGACCGCCCAAGCCGCAGAATCTCCTTCCCGGCCATAGTATTTGATTTTTTCAAACGGAACCGACTTGGCCAGTTCCCGACAATGGGAACAGTCCCCGGGGACGATAACCCCACCGCGGGTCCGGTCCCACAGACGCCGGAAGGTTTCCCCCAAATCCTCCGGAGCCGGATACTGATCGCAATGATCCCAATCCAAATTCAACACCAAGGTTATTTCAGGATAAAAGTCCTCGATCGTCCCATCGCTTTCATCAACCTCCGCAATCAACCATTCACTTTCCGCACAAAAACGTGCCGGTGGCTTCTCCCCCCCCTGAAACAAGGCCCCCATCAGATAACTGAAAGAGAAACCCGCTTTTTCCAAATAGTGAACCAACAATCCGGTGGTCGTGGTCTTCCCGTGAGACCCGACCACGGCAATCAATTTACGGGTTCGGGTAAAAGCCGCCAAAACCTCCCCCCGACGAAAAACCGGAAGGGCTTTTTTCTCCGCCGCCTGGAGCAAGGGATGCTCCCGGCGCAATGCCGATGAATGAATCACGACATCCACCTCCGCAGGCAAAACCGGCTCTTCCGAAAGAATCACGCCGGACGCTTCCAGCCATTTCCGGGAGGCACTGGACAATTCCTTATCATACCCAAAAACCTCATACCCCGCTTGCTTCAAAACGATCGCCAACGGCCCCATTCCCATGCCACTCACCCCGGCGAAGAAAAGCCTCCGAGTGTTTTTGGGGAACAAAGTCCCTAACCCGTTTTCTTCCACAATCTGATTTCCGGCCTCCTTCATAGGTTCTGTTCCAATCGTTGCAACCGTCGATTCCGTAGTTCCTCAGCGGCCATTTTCTCAAGATCACGGACAATTAAATCCGTTGTATTCGCACGATGCATACGGTCCAAATTGGTTTTCAACTTCTGCACCAGCCAATCGTTGAAAATTGTATCCAAAACTTCCTTATGCAAGTCTTGCAGAAAATCCTGTTCGACCAAAATCGCACCACCTTGTTGTTCAATGTACCGGGCATTGGCCAGTTGGTGATTGTCGGCGGCAAAGGGATAGGGAACGAGTATGGAGGGAGTCTGACAGTGCACCAACTCGGCAATCGTCCCCGCCCCGGCACGGGATACCACTAAATCCGCAGCATTGAGAATTTCCGGCATTTGATCGGAAAACGGCACAAACTTCGCCACAATTTCCTGCCCATCCCGGGTGGCCATGACTCCGGGATCAAACCCGGCCTTGGCCATCCCACTCAGGCAAAAGACCTGAATTCCCTCCAGTCCGAAGACATCCAATTTATCAACAATCCATTCGTTCAACGCTTGCGCTCCCTGACTTCCCCCCAAAATCACCAGCGTTTTACGGTTCGGATCGAGCCCCAGGGCCTTTTTTGCCTTGGCCTGGGACATGCGGCAAAACTCCTTTCGGACCGGCAAACCATAATGGCGTACTCTTTCCAAATCCACTCCCCCGAGCCGCACCCCGGACGGAAGATAGATTCGCTTGGGCAAATGATGAAAAAACCGTACCATACGTCCCGGCACCCGGTTGGCCTCATGGAGGACCAACGGAGCCCGCTCGGTCAAGCTCGCCAATGCCATGCCCACACAACCGAACCCGCCAAACCCCACCACGACCTCCGCCTTGGAATTTTTGATCAACCGCCGACTGAAGAGCCACCCCTTGGTTTGCTTCCAGAGAAAACGACTTCCCTTCACCGGTCCCAACGAAAAAGGGGCTCCGGGAGAGGAATGAAAGGTCAATTTGGGGTACTTCTTGATCAGTCGCTGATCGACCGGTTTTTCGCTAATCACTAATTCGCAATGATGCCCAGCCGCCACCAGAGCTTCCCCCAAAGCGATCCCAGGGGCCAAATGCCCCCCCGTTCCACCACATGCGATTAGAAATCGATTCACTCCACGGCCTCCTTATGCTGCCGCCGACCCCCAGGAGGTTCGATCTGGCGAGACCAGGCTATGGAGGTATTGACAAGAAGACCGATGATGATGAAAACAACCACCAGATTCGACCCTCCGTAACTGATGAAGGGAAGGGAAATTCCCTTGGTGGGAAGCGTTCCGGTCACCACCCCCATATTGATTATGGCCTGCACGCTGAGGATCAACAAGGCCCCCGTTATCAACAAAAATTGATAAAGATTCGGGGCCTTGCGAAGATGGAAAACCCCAGCCAGGAAGAGCAGGACAAAAAGAGCCAACACCGCTCCGGTAAAGAAAAAACCCAACTCTTCGGCCAACACCGCCAAAATGAAATCCGTATGAGCCTCCGGTAGGAAGGCCAGTTGCTGCCGACCGTTGCCCAACCCGACCCCGCTAATCCCGCCCGTACCAAACGCTAAAATCGCCTGCCAGAGCTGATAAGCCCCATCCATACGATGCGCCTCGACATCCATAAAGGACAAAATCCGCCCGAAGCGCACCGGATTAAAATAAATGGCCAACGCGAAAAGCCCCAGGCCTCCGCAGGCGACCGGCACCAGATAACGAAGACGGGCTCCGGCTAAAAACAATAAAGTCCCCCCTACTGCGGCGGTGAGTGCCGCCGTCCCGTAGTCCGGCTGCAAAAAGACCAAGCCGACCGGTATGGCAATAAAAACCGCAGGCCAGAAGAACCCTATCCAAAACGAGTCCATCTTCCGCTGGTTATCGCCCAGATAAGCCGCCAGACAAAACACTAAACCAAGCTTGGCAAATTCAGAAACTTGCAAACGCCCGATCCCCATCGGCAACCAGCGCCGGGCTCCATTCACCTCAATGCCAAGCCCGGGAATCAAAGTAAGAATCAACCCGACAAAGCAAAGACCCATAACCGGCCAAGCCAGCACCCTGACCTTTTCGAGATTCATCACCGAGACCACTCCCCCGGCCAAGACCGCTACCATCAACCACATCAACTGCCGCGAAATGAAGAAATGGGGAGAGCTATTGGGAAAATGAGCGGTCGCACTAAACAGAATACTAATCCCCAAGGCCGTCAAAGCGACCGTGCAAGAAAGTATGATCACTGCCGGGTGAAACATCCTCGCCAGAGTCGCATCAAATGAACTGGAAATTGTGTCTCGCAAGAGTCCTTACCCGATTGCCTTAAAACATTTTTTTATTCCGGGACAAGTTCCACTTCGGGAAAATCGTCGTCTTCGAAATTTTCAAAATCCGGGTCTTCTTCAAAAGGAACAACGCGAATCGGAGTATCCGTTTCTTCCGGAACTTCTTCCGAAGTTTCTTCCCTCGAAGTAGTCCGTTCACGGGGAGTTGATTCACGTCTTTCTGAACGTTCCTCACGGCCTGAATCCTGCCCTGGAATAGTCAACTCCTGTCCCACCCGCATGCGCCGGGGGTCGCTGATGTTATTGGCTCGCATCAACTCCTGGGTACTGACCCCAAAGCGGTTGGCAATCGCTCCCGGGGTATCACCGGCTTGCACCGTGTAGGTTGCTCCACTGGCCCGGCGGATACTCGATTGATCGGACTGATTTCTATCCTCGCTGACTTCACTGCGACGCGGCACCCGCAATTCCTGCCCTTCGCGAATCAAATCTCCCTGTAAACTATTCAGCTCACGCAGATCCCGTACACTTATTCCATGCTGACTCGCAATATGGGACAAGGTATCTCCTCGGCGCACCGTATAGGTTGATGTCTCGGCGGTCCGCGAGGTTCGCTCCCGGTCGGTGGTGGTGGTCGTTCCCTCGGGAATCTCCAGACGATCCCCCGGGTGAATCACCGAATTCATTCGTAAATCGTTAGCGGCCAACAAACGATTCAAGGTAACCCCATGGTTCCGGGCGATGATCGAGAGAGTATCTCCTCGTTGGACAACATACTCGCCCTCCTGGGAGCTGGTTTCGACCGGGTCTGGCGTGGTCGTGCGGGTACGATCCTCCCGGGGTTGCGAATCCGCAGGGGTCAGAAAATCATCGTCCCATTCGTCAGACTCTGCGCCGGTAGTCGCCGCAGCGGTTTCCGGACGACGTGGGTCACTGCGACCCGTGGAAAGGGAAGGCGCATCCGGACGACGTGGTTCACTACGGCCCGAACGGGCATCCGTTGCGGTTTGACGGGTCTCCCCTCCGGAGGACCAGTAATCAGGATCTTCCTCGAGTCCCGTATCGACTTCCGCCGACTCTTGAGGGGTCGTTTGGCAGCCTGGTT
>JAFIGF010000055.1 GCA_020831535.1 Opitutales bacterium
CCATTTTCCTGGGGGGAAGTGAGGTAGCCTTGGATGACATGAAAGCGCGAATAGGAGCC
The DNA here is from genome assembly GCA_020831535.1 of Opitutales bacterium. Taxonomy (GTDB): domain Bacteria; phylum Verrucomicrobiota; class Verrucomicrobiia; order Opitutales; family T3Sed10-336; genus JAIUMY01. Next base: position 60 of record JAFIGF010000055.1, read on the forward strand.
GAATTGAGTCGCAATCCGGAATTGCAGGTACAGGTGCGGGCCGATGCGGGTACTCCTTTTAAGGAGATTCGCCGAATTCTCAATGCTTGCGCCGAAGAAGGGGCGTTTGATGTGATCTATTCCACTTACCAACCCTATTGAAAAATGGCGGTCAAGGTTCGTAAAAAAGAGATCCCTCAAGGGGAAATTCCCATCGCTCCGATGATCGATGTGGTTTTTCTGCTCCTGATTTATTTTATGGTGAGCGCGAGTCTGCACCGTGAAGAAGCGGATATTCGCTTTCAATTGCCCGGCACGGTGGAACAGGAGACGGCCCTGGAGATGCCCGACGAACAGTTCATTGAAATCACCGCTGAGGGTCGGGTCATCGTAAATGATTTTGAGTACGATTCCCCGCAAGCCAGGCGGTTGATTGAACTGGAGGCTATGTTGACCCGTTTTCAGGAAACCAGCCGGGCGAATCAGGGGGAGGCGATTGTGACGCTGCAGCCTCATGCCGAGACTCCGCACCAGAATATCGTCAGGGTTTTGGACGCTTGTTCGGCCGCGAATATTTCCGCAGTGAATTTTGCCCTTGGGGAAGACGGGATTTAAATTTATATAATCCCTATGTCAGACTCCAAACAAGTTACTTGGGGAGGTCGGTTTTCGGATGGCCCCTCCGATTTGATGCTTCGTTTCAGCGAATCCGTATCCTTTGACGCTCGCCTTGCCAAATACGATGTTGCGGTGAATAAAGCGCACTCGGCAATGCTGGCCAAAGTGGGAATCCTCTCCAAGGAAGAAAAGGACGCTATTCATGAGGGACTGGATCGGTTTCTCAAACGCTTGGAAAAGGGAGAGATTCAGTGGGATCCCGCATTGGAGGATGTTCACATGAACATTGAGCAAGCCTTGACCAAGGAAGTGCCGGCGGCGGCAAAAATGCACACCGGGCGTAGCCGGAATGATCAGATCGCCACGGATATGCGGCTTTTCCTCAAAGAGGCAGCTGCACAGATTCGAGGTTTATTGAAGGATTGCCTGGAAATCCTTCTTGAGAAGGCCAAGGCTTTCGAGGATGTGATGATCCCCGGATACACCCATTTGCAACGGGCTCAGCCGGTTTCGGCGGCGCATCACTTGCTGGCTTATATGGAGATGTTTGCTCGTGACTATCGCCGTTTTGGGGCCGTTTGGGAGGAGGCCAATGAATGTCCGTTGGGTTCGGGAGCGTTGGCTGGCAGTACCCTGCCTCTGGATAGGGAGGAAACCGCGAGGCTGTTGGGGTTTGTTGATGATCAAGGCAAAGCCCGACTAACGGCCAACAGCATGGATGCGATTAGTGATCGTGATGTATTTCTCGATTTTGCCCAGGCGGCCGCCGTTTGTGGAATCCATTTTTCCCGTTTGGCTGAGGATTTTATTCTGTGGAGTTCGAGCGAATTCAATTTGCTTGTATTGCCTGATGCCTTCTGCACCGGAAGTAGTCTCATGCCGCAGAAAAAAAATCCGGATGCGATGGAATTGTTGCGAGGGAAATCCGCCCGACTTCAGGGGAATTTACAGACCTTGATGGTATTGTGCAAAGGGTTGCCGCTGACGTATAATCGAGATCTTCAGGAGGATAAACCACCTGTTTTTGATAGCTACGATCACCTTTTTATATCTCTGGAAGTGCTTGGTGGCTGTTTGGAAGGCATGGATTTTCGTCGTGAAAATTGTGCTCGTGCCGTAGCGGATCCTCTTTTGCTGGCAACTGATTTGGCCGATTATTTGGTTCAACAGGGGGTCGCTTTTCGGCGGGCTCACCATTTGGTGGGAACGGTTGTTGCCATGGCGGAGAAGGCCAACGTGCCGATTGACCAATTGCCGGAAGAACAGGTTAGGGGACTCGATGAGGCTTTTGGGGTAGATTGGCGTGACGTTTTCTCTCTCGAGAGAGCCAGGAAAGAGCGACGGAGTTTTGGTTCTCCCGGCAGGGTTCCAGTCCGTGACGCCTTGCTAAATTGGGAAACCCGGTTGCAGGAGTTGTGAATGCTCCCTAAAAGAAATCCATGCCAGTAAAAAAAGGTCAGATCGAATTGTCTGCCTTGGGGCGCAAGCTGTCCTTGCCCTATGCTTTGCGCAGGCAACGTGGTTTTCGTCGTTTGCGATGTTCGCTGGACTTCAAGGGAACCCTTTGCCTCGCTGTGCCATGGGGTTGTCCCGAAGACCAGGCATGGGATTTTGTCCATAGCAAAGCTGATTGGATCGCTCAACGATGGCAGGAAATGTCACAGGAACCGGGATTGAAAGAGTTTTTGCAAAGGCAAGGCTGGCTGTCCTATGATGGGGCAAGAGTTCCTTTGCGGTTCGTCGAAAAAAATGGTTCCCCCGCTGGGCTTCAAGCGGCCTCGACAAGGGAGGTGGTTTTGCAAGTTCCTTCTGGTGTAGCGAGTGATACGGATATCGTCTTGAGTGAGATTTTGCTTGGGTTTTCCCGTCGGGCAATCCCCGTGCGAGTTCAGAAACTAAGCGAGGAAAAAGGAATTTCATGTAAACGGATAGCGGTTCGAGATCAACGCTCACGCTGGGGATCTTGTTCATGCTCGGGAACCATATCCTTAAACTGGCGACTCTGTTTGGTTCCTCCGGAAGTGCAGGATTATGTTATTTACCATGAATTGGCACATCGCCGTCATATGAATCACTCCGCGAAATTTTGGGAAGAAGTCAGTCGATACTGTCCGGAATACGGGATGTTTGATGCTTTTTTGCGCGAAAAAGGAAACTGCTACATGAGACTGGGAAGGAGACGGTGCTGATGAAAAACAACCCATCTGAATCCTTGAGGGAGGCCTGGGAACACTGGCGTGATGTTTGGGTTTTTCCGTGGTTGAGGCATTTGGAAACAGAGAGGCGCCTTTCCAAATACACTTTGCGCAATTATGAAGGTGCTGTTCGTACCCTCTTTGAATGGGGGTGGGAGCAAAAAGTAGGGTTAGATAAGCCTGATGAGCTCGATCGCCGCAGTGTGCGTTCTTATCTCGTTGATTTGCAGCGAAAAGTAAAGAGAACAACATTGCATCACCAGGTTTCAGGGATCCGTGGGTTTTTCACATTTTGGATTCGGCAGCGAAAGCTCGAAAAAAATCCCTTCGAGGCGGTAACCCTGCCCAAAATGCAAAAATCCCTGCCCAAATTCCTCACCCAACCGGATATAGAAAAGCTTTTTCGGGGTCCTTTGGAGCGATTGCAGAAAAAGGAAATTCCGGCGGCTCAGGCATGGCGGGATCTTTTGGTTTTGGAACTTCTGTATGGAGGTGGCCTGCGGGTCTCGGAACTCTGCCAGCTCACTTATAGTGCCTTGGATTGGAAAAACGGGGTCGCCAGGATCCGCGGCAAGGGAGGAAAGGATCGCATGTGTCCGCTTGGACAAACTGCCCTTACTTGCGCCAAGGTCTACCGCGAAACGTATGCCCGCCACACCAAGCCCACTGACCCCTTGGTCGTCAGTAACAAAGGAGAACCCGCTTACCCCCGCATGATTCAACTCCTATTGAAAACTTATCTTGCTCGGGCTGCTTTGCCCATGGACCTTACCCCGCATAAACTGCGCCACAGCTTTGCCACCCATTTACTCGATAACGGAGCGGGTCTCCGAACCGTCCAGGAACTCCTCGGTCACTCTCGTCTCAGTACTACCCAAATCTATACCCACGTCACCATGGGTCGTCTCCGCGAAGTCTACGAAAAAGCCCACCCCCGCGCCTAAAATAAATTAAGAAAATTAAGGGAATGTCCCTTGACTTTTGACGGATTTTTGGTTTTTATAGGGGTATGCGTAAGGAACGA
>JAFIGF010000071.1 GCA_020831535.1 Opitutales bacterium
ACCCTGGCCGAGTCCACGGAATAGGTCGGGCAATCGTTTGGCTCCGAATAAAAGTAAAACGATGAAGACAATGAGGATGATTTGCCAAGGGCCGATATTGGCAAAAGCAAGAGAATAGATGGCAGCGGACATATTCCTTTATGTAATGCGCAAAAGGTGACAATGTAAAGGCAATTATTTGTCAGAAAGGGCGTTGTGACGGGCAAAATCGCGTAGGACGTGCTGGTATTCGGGCCAGGATTCCTGCCATCCGCGGGCATGGCTTCCGCGGAGCCGGTGCAGAGTTTTGGGTTCTCGGGCGCGGGCAAAAAGCTCTTTTGCCTGGGTGAAGGGAATGTAGGTCTCCTGGGTGCTGTGAGCGAGAAGTAAAGGACAATGACGCTTTCCGACCCATGGTCGTGAGTCCAGGGTGAAATGAGCCAGGCTCCCCGGAAAAAAGGGGTAGAGGTGCTCGCGCATGGCATCGAGGTGGGAAAAGCCTGACTCCATGATAACGCCGCCGGCGGCAGAGCCTTCACCGGCGCTCAGTCGGGCAACGACGGCCGCACCCAGGGAGCGACCGTAGAGAATAACGCGTTGAGGATCGATCTTGCCGGGGCCGGTAAGCCATTGCCAAGCGGCGGTCGCATCCTGGGCCAGACCTTCCTCGGAGGGTTGGCCGGTGCTGTTGCCGTAACCGCGATAGTCGAAAACAAGGATGCCCGCACCGAGCGCGCGTAGGTGTTCTATGGTCTTTTGGTACCAGGTCAGATTTCCGGTATTTCCGTGGCAAAAGAGAAAGACTGGGTCTTTTTCGGACGGCGGGGGGAAATACCATGCCTCCAGGCGAATGCCTTCGGTGCTTGGGATAAAGAAAATTTGCCCTTCTTTGCCGAGAGGTTCGGCAATGGGCTCCCTTTTTTTACGGGGGGCAAAGAGCAGGCGGGCTTGGTTGTGGTAAATCCACCACAACAACCCGACGACAAGGATTGGCGGGAGGGTCAGGATGACGACCGCCGCAATCATGGGGTTCCGTACAAATCAGCTGGCCGCGTTCGCAGCTGCTTCGGCACGGCGTTTGACGTAACGGTCTGATTGTTCGTCGGCATGATAGCTGGAACGAACCAGAGGACCGGATTCGACAATGCCCAAACCGGCATTTTCACCGTATTCCTTCCACTCGGCGAATTCCTCCGGGGTTACCCAGCGGTCCACCGGAAGGTGTTTGGCGGTTGGTTGGAGGTATTGGCCAATGGTCAGAATATCTACGCGGCTTTCCACCATGTCATGGATCAGTTCACGAACTTGTTCTTTGGTTTCGCCAACCCCGAGCATGATACCCGATTTGGTGGTAAAGCCCCGGCTTTTGGAATGTTCGAGAACCCAGCGGCTGCGGTCGTATCGGGCCTGTACACGCACTTTGCGTTGGAGACTTTCGACGGTTTCCATATTGTGGTTCAGGATATCCGGTTTGGCATCCAGAAGGATGTCGAGGGAGGATTCCTTTCCTTGAAAATCGGGGATCAGGACCTCCACGGCCGTACCCGGGCAGCGGTAGCGAATGGCCCGAATGGTGGCGGCCCAAACGGAAGCGCCGCCGTCTTTCAGTTCATCGCGGGCGACGGAGGTAATGACGCAGTGCTTCAAGTTCATTTGTGCAACCGCATCGGCAACCCGGGCCGGTTCCCCGAGGTCGAGCTCGGTGGGTCGTCCGGTGTCGATGGCACAGAAACGGCAGGAGCGGGTACAGGTGTTACCGAGGATCATCAACGTGGCCGTTCCGCGGGACCAACATTCGCCCATATTCGGGCATTGGGCACTCTGACAGACCGTATGGAGATTTCCCTTATCTACCATACCCCGGACTTCCTTGTATCCGGGACCACTGGGAAGTTTAGCGCGTAACCAATTTGGTTTTCGTGAAGACATTCTTTTACTATGCAGGAAAATCCCTTCTCTCCAAGCAAAAGGGCAGGTTTCCGAGATTTTTTTAGGATTTTTGCTATTCTTTCAATTTTCGGAAGACACTGTCGCCGGGATTTGGCAGGCCGTCGTCGATGATAAATCCTACCGTTCTTCCCCGGCGCATATCGGTTGAGCGAATCATCGCGGTCGGCCTTCCCACGGGGTTTTCAACCATCCAGAGGGTATCTTCCGGGATTCGCGTGCTTTGGTGTAGGCGGACAATCGCAATATCCTCGCGTGGGTAAACATAGGCGATTCTTCCGATAGGGGTAACGATATCCCCCTCGGGAGGAGAGTGTGACCTAGTCTGGCACCCCGCCAGGAAAAGGGTGGGGACGAGGAGTAGAGGGAGCAACGGGCAGAATAATTGGGTTACTGATTTCACTCCAGCAAGGGGCTTCAGCGAAAAGGGTTACTCGGTGGGGCGAGAGGGTTGTTGTGGGCCCCCATTGCCATTTTCAACCTGATCGGCATCGAAAAACCCATGCAATTGGCGAATACGGGTGGGATGCCGCATCTTGCGCAAGGCCTTGGCCTCAATCTGGCGAATACGTTCACGGGTGACGCGAAACTGTTTCCCGACTTCCTCGAGAGTGCGGCTGTACCCATCAACGAGGCCGAAGCGTAGCGAGAGGACTTTCTGCTCCCTTTCGGTCAGACTGCCGAGGACATCGACGATCTTTTCCTTGAGCAGGGAAAAGGCGGTCATGTCGTAGGGGTTTTCGGCGCCCTTGTCTTCGATGAAATCGCCGAAGTTGGTATCGTCGCCGTCCCCGACGGGGCTTTGCAGGGAGATGGGTTGCTGGGCCATTTTCATGATGGATTGGACGCGCTCGACCGGCAGTTGCATTTCTTCGGCGACCTCCTCGGGGGTGGGTTCGTGGCCCAGTTCCTGGAGGAGTTGTTTCTGGACTTGCATGACCTTGTTGAGGGT
>JAFIGF010000073.1 GCA_020831535.1 Opitutales bacterium
ATGGAGTTATCCAATGAGGCTCGCAAAGCAATATCTAAGCGTAGAGGAAAAACAAAATTGATACGTGCCTTCTGGATACAAACAGAACTTGATCTTGAAGGGATGAATTAGATATAAACCTTTTTAGGAATGGTCAGTAAGGTCGTAATATGGTCCAGTGAGAAGGGTGGTTTGTTCCCAAAATCCCTCGGGGTTATCTTTTGCCGCTGACAAAAGCGGTTTGCCCCAGGGAACCCCTGCTTTAGCCAGGAGACCGGAAACGGCTGAGGTGCCGCTTCGGTGCCTGCCCAAAACAAAATACAATGGTCGGGAAAGAGGTTCAGGAGAATTTGTATTTTTGGGTGACATCGGAAAGATGAGAAACTATTCAGTTTGTTAAAAGCGGAAGTTTTGGCAAGAAGCCCTTGAGGAATTCAGAGGCGGAGATCTACGGGTTCTGAAAGCTACTCAGAGCCCGGTCGATTTTGGTTAGCGATTCCTCCATGACGGCATCGGTATGCTGCAGGCCGATAAACCAATTGTGATGAGGGTGAAGGAAAACCCCTTCACGCAAAGCGGTCGAACAAAAGTCTTGCTGTTGGGCTGCCCATTGATTTCCGCCAATGCGGATAAAAGGCATCGCCGGGGTGCCGGAGTAAACGAGGGGAACACCATGTTTTTTCCCTAGACTGAGAAAGGCATCGACCCATGACTGGCCTTTTTGCCTTAGGGTGGCTGGACCGTCGGCCTGCTCAAGGAGCTCGATGGTTTTGAGAGCGGCGGCCATAGGGGCCGGATTGTTCCAGAAACTGCCGGTGGCAAAAACCCGGGAGGCGGCGGGCTTGAGGGCTTGCCGGCCCATCGCGGCCGATAAGGCGTAGCCGTTGGCCAAGGCCTTGGAAAAACAGGAAAGGTCGGGTTGGAAGTCAAAATACCGGTGACTACCCCCCAGGTGATGGCGGAAGCCGCAGCGAATGTCATCCAGAACCCAAACGGCTTCCTCCTGATCGCATTGGGTGCGAATGGTTTTCAAGAAATCGGGGTTGGGCAAGGACTGATCGGCGAAGATCGGGTGGTCAAACGGGGTGGAGATAACGGCGGCGATTTGGCCGCGTTTTTCGGCGAAAATTTTCTCCAAGGCCAAGGGATCATTCCAAGGGCAGATAAGAGTGTACTTCTTTTCCTCTGGAAGGGTGCCGGCATAGGCATCGCTACACCAGGCTTCGGTTCCGTGGTAGGCCTGGCTGAATTTTACCAGGTAGGGTTTGCCGGTGTGTTCACGGGCCACCCGGGTGGCCCAATACGTCATGTCCGCTCCGTTTTTGCCGAAGAATGCCCAGTCGGCGAAATCAATCAGGGAGATTAGTTTTTCGGCGAGGCGAACCGTCCATTCCGTCGGGTGGTTAAAGCAATTTCCTTCCCGGGCGACATGGGCAAAGGTTTCATCGACTGCAGGGTGGGCGGCACCGAGGATCAAGGGGCCGTAGCCGCACATGAAATCGATCAAGCGGCGGCCCTGCGCATCCTCATAGATGGCCCCTTTTGCCCGGCGGGCAAAAGCGGGAAAGGTTCCCGGAACGGTTAGGGCCGGGTTTTGGTGTCCGGGAATCCCCCCCGGCAGGAGGCGGCAGGCTTTCTGGAGAAGTTCCTCGGGAGTCATGATGGTTTCAAGTAGGGGTCGATGCGGGCAAAGACAGGTTCCAGTTTATCCAGAAGGGGGGTGTGGCCGCGTAGGCGGATGTTTCCCAGGTTGACCATGGCGAGGGTGTCGGTGTTCCCGGACAGGGCTTCCAGGGCGGCGGCTTCACTGGCAAATTGAAGGGAGGCATCCGGTGTGCGGGGCGGTGAACCCCGGCCCCAATAACAAAGACCTTTGCGTCGTTCAAGCCAGGCCCTCATGTCGGTGGAGGCGATGGAAAAATCAATGAGCCAATCTCCGCTGGCTTCGAAAAGGCTTTGGGAAAAGGTTTCCCCGTTAATCAATTCGGCCCCCGCCGCCATGACGCAGCCGAGGGTCAGGCGTATGTGGATGGAGCGGGCCAGCGAAGACTCCAGGCCGCGTTTAATGAGGTTTTGCGAAGATAGTAGCCCTTCTTGTAAAAGGCCGGCAAGGGCGGAGAAAGCCTTCAAGTCTCCCAAACGGGTAGCCCCGCGGGAGGGAACAGGGAGAGTGAAACCCTCTCCGTTAAACTGGTGGTTTAAGTGAGTGTGGGAAAGATAACGGAGAACGATCTGGGGCCGAAGGGCGGGATTCCGGAAAAATCGACAACGCCCTTTGGAAAAGTATAGATCAGCTTGCAAGCTTCCTGATTGCAAGCGCAGGGAAAACGTATGGTTCCCAAGCTTTTTCCGGGCCAGTGGACAGTGCTTGAGCAGATCGGAGAATCCCGGCAAGACGGCGTACAAATAGAGGCTTGCCAAAAGCTCAGGTTTTTTCTCCAAAGGCGCGAAAAGTAAACTCATGGCAGGATTTGGTGGATGAGTTTTTCCGGGTTTTGGTTTTTGGCCAGATCGGCAAAGGCCCGACGGGTGTTCTCAAGCTGGGTGGTGCCCTGCTTGGAGAGGAGATGGTCGATCTGGGCGGCGGTGTCCCTGATGCTGCGGGCTTTAGGGGTTTCAATGCCCCGGTTGCGAAAGAATTTCAGCGTAATGCCTTCCTGGGGCATGATGCCGCCCAGGCCGTTGAACAAAATCGGACATTCGGACATGATAGCCTCGCAGGTGGTGCCGGTGCCGGGTCGGATGAAAGCAAGATCGGAGACGTAGAGCAATTGTTGTAGATCCTTTTGGTAGCCCATGGGGTACACTTTCAGGGGATACAGCCGGGGGATCAATGTTTTGATGCGTTGGAGAGTTTTCTCGTTTTTTCCACAAAGAGCGGCGACGCCAATCGTTTTTCCCCGGCGGGCCAGGGCGCGGAGGATTTTTTCGTGTTGGTTGGCGCCATTGGCTCCGGTGCCCAGCAGGACCAGGGGGGCATGGTGCAAGTCGGGAAAGAGGGCCTTCCGCAATTCGGTGCGGTTAGGTTTTTCGGCAAAGAAGCAAGGATTTAGCAAGAACCCGGAAACAACGGCTTTTTCCGGGCTCAGTCCCATCGCCTGAGCGGCCTGAGCGCATTCCGGCGTAGCGGCAAAAAAACCGGTGACTTGGGGGTTTGCCCAGTGACGGCTAAACCCGTAACCGCCGTGCATTTCGCCGCAACAAGTGTAGCAGGGAATATCCTTTTTGAGGCAGGTTTTGGCCTCGGCAAAATACGCATGGTTCAGGTGGGCATGGACGCTTACCAGAACATCCGGTTGAAAATCTTCAAGCACTTCCCGGTAGCGACGGCGCACCTTGGGGCGCAGGGAGTGCCTATGTAGGGCCGCTTTTTCGAGAAAGGAAAAATAGCCATGGTGAAGGATTGGCCAATGTCTTTGAATCCAATTGTAGAGGTGAACGCCAAACCGATCCAGCGGCGAGCTTTCCTCCAGGGCCTGCCACTGCCTCGTTTCTACATCCCTGGTATGGAGTTTGGTTATCCACTGCTGCAGGGATCTTGCCCTCATGTCATGACCTCCGCCGGTGGAAGAGGAGAGGATGAGGACTCTTTTTCGAGCGGGTGGTGAACTGTCAGATAAGGGAGGCAAATTGAGAGTAGCTTAAATAGGTATCTTTTTACAGTTGCCAAAACGAGTCTAGTCAAATTTTTTGAAAGTATGTTCAGTGATCGATTAGAAGAAGAGTTGCGGCGATGTCCGGAAGGCACCAGGGAAGCATTGGTGGCTTTTCTTGAAAATGGCAACTCCTCTGATTTTGAAACTTTTGCCCGGGGAATTTTGGTGCGAAATATCGATGAGGATTATCACGAAGTTTTGCTTTCCGGGTCTGATGACCTCCGCTTTGTGGAAGATCTCGGGGTTGATTCTCTGTCGATGATTGAAATTGCCATCAATTTTGAGGATGCCCTGGGAATTGCTCTGATTGACGATGAACTCAAGGAAATGAGGACTTTGGGAGAGGTTAAAGAGCATCTGCTGAAGCGCTATAAGGAGAAAAATTCCGGTTCTGGAAAGAATACGAAAACCCCTTGATTATGAAAGGGAAGAGAGTTGTCGTTACCGGGATTGGATTGGTTTGTCCGTTGGGTTACAATTCTGAGACGATTGTCAAAAAACTGAAGCGACAAGAACATGGTTTTTCGATTCTGCCGGAATACGCGGATTTTAAAACTTCCAATGTGTGTGTGGGCGCGCGTATTCCCGGTTTCTCAACGGAAAGCCGACATCCTGAGGATTGGACCAATCCCGCTGGCCGCAAATTCCGCAAGGAGGTTCTGCGGGGTCTGAGCCCTCATGTTTATTACGCGCTGTATGCGATGGAAGAGGCCTTGTGTTCTTCTGGTCTGGTTCGTGAAACTATTGCGGAAGACGAAAGTACCGGACTCTTTACGGCCTCGGGGGGATCGGTGAGTAGTTTGTACAATAATCTGCAGCAAATGTATCGCGATGGGGTGCGCCGGACGAATCCTCTCGGGGTGGCTTCTTCCGTGACCGGAACCTTGTCTTACAATCTGGGTGCCTATTACAAGATTACGGGGTCTTCTTGTGGTTTTGCCTCGGCGTGTGCCTCCAGTGCCCATGCTCTCGGTTTCGCCTTTGACACTATTGCCATGGGTCGGCAAAAGCGAATTTTGGTGGTTTCCGGTGAGGATGGCGACCTGAATGCCGTTCTTCCCTTTGCCGGCATGCATGCTTTGTCGACCGCGACTAATCCGGATGAAGCCAGTCTCCCGTTTGACCAACGCCGAAAAGGCTTCGTGGGGAGCGGTGGAGCAGTGACCATTATTTTGGAGGAGGAAGAGGCCGCTTCCCAGCGGGGGGCGCCAGTTTTCGGAGAGATTCTCGGTTGGGGGCAGGCCAGTGACGGGTATAACCCGGTGATCCCGCATCCCGAAGGCAGGGGAGTTCTACGTTCCATGCAGGTGGCTCTCGCCTCGGCTAAAGGGAGTTCGGATGATATTGATTACATCAATGCTCACGCCACGGGTACGCCGGTGGGGGATGTGGCCGAAGGAAAGGCTATTGCCGAGTTGTTGGGAGAAAGATCCGCTGTGGTGCCAGTGTCTTCCACCAAGGCCTTGACGGGGCACCCTCTCTCGATGGCGGGAGCGATGGAGGTGGTTTTGTCGCTGCAAGCGGCCCGGGCGGGCTTTACTCCGGGAACTGCGAATCTTGAGCAGATTGATCCGAAGTTGCCGTCCCTCTATCTGCCGCGGGAGAATCTGGCCAAGGCCCCCCGGCGTATTCTTTCTAATAGCTCCGGTTTTGGCGGAGCCAATGTTTCCTTGGTGGTCGAGCCTCATTCCTAGAAAGTTTTCATGGCAAAGCCCCTTTCCAGCGTTGGCCTGACCCTGCCACATCATCGAAAGGCGGTAGTTACCGGCGGCTCGTCGGGCTTGGGGTTGGCCATGGTTCGACGTTTTTTGGAAGCCGGGCTGGAGGTTGTGGTGGTCAGCCGATCCACTCCGGATTTCAGTCATGCGCGTTTGTCGCATATTGCGGTTGATTTAAGTGATCGGGTGGCCTTGGAGGAGTTTTGTCGGAGCATTGAAGGCCTTGGGGTTGATCTTTGGGTCAACAATGCGGGCTCGGCATCCATCGAGCCCTGGCAGGAGGTGGGCCTGGAGGAAGAAGAAAAGTGGCTTCGTTTGTTGGTCACCGCCCCTTTGGCGATGGCCCGGGCCTTTGGGCGTAGTTTTTCGGCCCGTAAAGGAGAGGAGGTTGAGGGTTGTCTGGTACAGGTTTCTTCTCTCGCGGTTGAGCTTCCGATTCCTTATTTCTCCACTTACAATCTGGCCAAGGCAGCCCTCAGTCAGCACTGTGCGAGTCTGGCTTTGGAAAATGACCTCCCGTTTCGGGTCCTGGACTTTCGCCCGGGGGATTTCAATACTCCTTTCATCCGTCATGCAAATGTCCGGAAAGAGACTCTGCCAAAAGGGTATCCGGAACGGTTGGAGCTCCATCACCGGGAGGCCCCTGGTCCGGATAAGGCTGCGCTGACCTTGGTGCATGCCTTGCAACGACGAAAAAGCGGTATTGTGCGAACCGGGACCTGGGGGCAAAGGGTCCTTTATCCATTGGGGCAGCGGCTTCTGCCGAGCCGGTGCTTGTTCCGGATGATTCGTCGGTATTATGGCTTAGGGCGACCCCGATGAAAAAAATCGTTTATCTGTTTACCACTTTTCCCAAAGCCTCGGAAACCTTTTTGCAGCGGGAAATTGAGGTTTTGGCCAAAGACCGGGAGCTGTCCCTGGAACTCTATTCCTTTATCAAAGGGGATGGCGAAAGCTTTGCCGGTTGTCCGCTCCGGCACCTTGGGCTGAAAGACTGGGCGAAGGCGGTTCTTGGGTTGGTTCGGATGATCATTTGCCATCCATGCCTGGTCGGCAAAGGGCTTTTTCGAATACTGACCAGCCCTCCCAGAAGCCTGACCAATGCCGGAGAGCAAATCCTGGGAGTTGTTTTTGCTCTCTCCCATTGCGCAACCTTTCGCCAAAGGCCACCGGATCGGTTTCATGCAGTCTGGGCCACGGGTCCGGCGACGGCGGCATTGCTCTTGCATAAGTTGACGGACATTCCTTTTTCCATGGAAGCCCATGCCTATGATATCTACCGGAGGGGAGGTGATTGCCTGTTGCTTCCTAAACTGCGAAACGCCGATTTTATTCGTACTTCCACCCAAGCGGCGGCGAAGGAGTTGGTTCGACGGGGCGCCGTTCCCGAGAAGGTTCATCTCATTCGGCGGGGGCTTGTTGACCTCCCTCCGGACCGCCAAAGGAACTCCCGGAAAGGACCTCTACGCTTGCTCAGTGTCGGGCGATTGGTGCCGAAAAAGGGATTTCAGTTTCTCTTGGAAATCGCCTCGGCTCTGGCGGCGAGGGAAGTTGACTTTCACCTGCGACTGGTTGGAGACGGACCCCTTTGGAATCATTTACAGGAAAAAATCAATCAGGTGGGGTTGAGCCGAAAGATTTCTCTGACCGGAAAACTGCCGATGGAAGAGGTTTGGCGGAGTCATCGCTGGGCGGACTTTTATCTTTTTACCGGCTGTGTGGCTCCGGATGGAGATCGCGATGGCTTTCCCAATGTTCTGGGCGAAGCCATGGCCAGTGGGGCGGTGGTGCTGTCAACTGAGGTTGCCGGCACCTCCGAGGGGGTGCAGGACAAAGAAACCGGGAGGCTTTTGCCTTTCGGGAGTCCCGAGCCTTGGGTGGAGGCTTTGCTCGAATTGAAAGAGGATTCCGAACAGCAGGAAAATCTTCGGGCCAATGCCCTCCATTGGGTTCAGCAGAATTTTGATGCCCGTCAAAATGCCGGGGAACTAGGCCGCCTTCACAAGACCTTTTTCACTGCGTAAGCGAAGGCGTCGGCAATGATTTTAAAGTCTTCCGCAGTATGTCGGGCGGAAATCGAGGACCGAATCAAATCCTTCCCGGGCGGCACCGCCGGAGCGATGGACATGGTGGTGAATACACCTTTTTTCATCAATGCCTTGCGAAAATAATATACCTTTACCTTGTCCCCTAGAACAACCGGGATCGCCGGGGTCTCACTGCCCCAGGTGTCCAGATTCAAGTCTTCGAGAATTTTCCGGTAGGCTCGGGTATTTTGCCACAACTGTTCCAGATGCTCCGGTTCCGTTTGCAGAATGTCCAGGGCGGCGTCGGCACAAGCGGCTTGGACGGGACTGATGGCTGCGGAGAAAAGGGTTTGTTTGGAATAGGAGCGGAGGTATTCAATCAAGCAACGATCCCCGGCGACATATCCCCCTACGCTTGCCAGAGCTTTGGACAAACTGCCACAAACCAAGTCCAGTTGGTCGGTGGCGCCAAAGTGCTCGGCGGTGCCTCGTCCCTGGTTTCCCAAAACGCCAACCCCATGGGCGTCATCCATTACGGTGAAAACATTCTGTCCCGTGGAGGCTTCAAGGAAATCTGGAACCGGAGCAATATGGCCCTCCATGGAATAGACTCCTTCGAAGACCAGTATTTTCGGAGTTTCCGGTTTCTCAAAACTCAAGGCCTTGGTTAGCGAGGCAGGCTTGTTGTGGCTGAATTTCTCCACCCGGGCATTGGTATTATGAATGCCAGACCAAAGGGAGGAGTGAACGTTGCGGTCCACCAGAATTAAATCACCCCGCTGGGCAAAAGGCTGAATTGCGGACATACAGCTCAGGTATCCGGCCGAATGGACATGGGCCGCTTCCTTGCCCAGAAAATCCGCCAATTTCTCCTCGAGTCGCAAATGGTACTGTCTTCCCCCGTTGGCCACGCGGGCCCCCGTGGAGGACGATCCCCATTGTCGCAGCGCCTTTTGCCCCGCCTCCAGGACTTTGGGATGTTCGGTCAGGCCGAGGTAGTCATTGCTGCTTAAAAGAACCAACTCCTGCCCGTCTTTCCAAACCCGAGAGCCTTTTTGGGCCTCAAAAGTATCGTAAAAAGGAGCATATTTTAGGCGAAGCTTGGTGTTCTCATCAGAACGGCAACGTCCGTAAATCGTTGATTGAGCTTTGGTCTTTGGCGCAAAAAGAGGCATTCGAATAAATCAGGAAACACCTATATTAGGGTGCCATCTTGAGCAGGGCAAAAAGAAATTTTCAGAAGGCTTGGCCATTTTAGACACTGGTGTTGTTTGAAATGAGTTGCCACCGGGGAAGCTTTTTGAGTATTCCCTTTGATTATCAAGTAATATGAGTTTATTAAAGGAAAAGCTTTATTCCGGCAAACCAGTGATTGGGACATGGATCAATTCCGGATCTCCAATCGTTGCGGAAACGATTGCTCAGTTTGGTTTCGATTATCTTTGTGTTGATGTTGAGCATTCGGCTGTGGACTTGCCTCAGGTTCAGCAAATTTTCCAAGGGATTCGATCTGGAAATCCACACTGTGCACAATTCGTCCGCTTGCACGGAGTTGATTATACATTGGTAAAGCGCTATTTGGATGCAGGAGCGAATGGATTGATTGCGCCCCTGGTTAATTCAAGAGAAGATGCTGAATTATTAATTCGTTCAGCAAAATATCCGCCGATGGGTAAAAGAGGGCTTGGATTTTGCAGAGCTAACAAATACGGAACGGAGACAATGGTCGAGTTTGACCGCGCAAACGAGACTGGAGTGATTGCCGTTCAAATCGAAGACATTAAGGCAGTCGATAATCTTGACGCTATTCTTGATGTTAAAGGGATCGATATCGCTTTTATCGGTCCTTATGATTTAAGTGCCTCCATGGGCCTGACCGCTCAGTTTGATCACCCTGACTATTTGGCCGCACGCAATCACATTTTGAAGGCCTGCGAGCGTCATGGCGTATATCCGGGGCTTCATGTGGTCCAACCGGATCCGGATGAAGTAGTAGCACGCCTGGAAGAAGGCTACCGGGTGATAGCTTTTAGCCTGGACATCACCATGTTGACTCATGTCTGCGGAACTGCAATGGAACGTATCCTTAAAGCAATCCACTGATGCGATCCACTATAGCTGATTATTCAGGTTATGGAATTCTCATTCATAATACCTTCTTATCAGCAGGGTAGATTTATTGGAAAATGTTTGGATAGCATATATGCACAGAACCTGCCGCAGGGGAGTTATGAGGTTTGGGTAATTGATGGAGGTAGCACTGATGAAACGGTTGATATTTTAAAGAACCATCCTTTGCGCCCAAACTTTCTTAGCGAGCCTGACCATGGTCAGGCTCACGCAATCAACAAGGGTATCTCTAAATCCAAGGGAGATTTCATCGCTTGGATTAATTCGGACGATTACTATCATGACGGGGCCTTCACTGTTTTGCGACAATATATCACCGGGAATCCTGACGCGCGGGTAATTTATGGGGATGGGGACAAAGTCGGTGAGACCGGAAATTACATGGAGCCATACCCGACGGAAGACTGGCGTCATCGCCGTTTGTCTGACAAGTGTTTTTTGTGTCAACCGTCCGTAATTTTTCATCGCGAAGTATTTAATGTTGTGGGTCCAATCAACGAAAGCCTGCAACTTGTAGTGGATCTGGAATTCTGGATGAGAGCGGGAAAGCATTTCACATTTCACCGATTACCCCTGAATATAGCTTGCCTAAGGCATTACCCGGAAACCAAGTCCCAGGCAAATCAGTTAAGGATGCAGATGGAAGCTTTGCTTGTGGGCTTTCGCCATTACGGACTGTGGTCAAATCGCCGCCTTTGGTCGGTGGCCGAAAATCTCTTGCTGGAGGATCGGCCGGATATCGGTGTGGCGATGGACCCCCATCGTGCAACTGCGCTTAATGTCACACTGTTTTGGGTGATGAAAACAATGCGCTACCTTGGATTGCGCGTACGGCCGCACCTGGAAAAACGACTCGAGACGAAGATTCAAAACCTTCCGCTTCGTGATAATTAGGTGAACAAACTGTCGAAGGCCACACGGGGGAATGCCTCCAGTCGCCCCCCGGGGGTGGCATTGAAAATGTGTTTCCCTTCCAAGTCCATCTGAGCGCGAAAAGAAGTATAGAACTGCAACATATTTTCAGGTCGAGGTTCCCGCCAAATTCGGCCTGGGCCGAAATATTCGGGAGTAAAGTGATTGAAATCCTCGCCCGCAGTTGTTTTCCAACGTGTGGTTCCGCCCGGATGCCCCGAGGGAATGCGCATGGCTCCGGGCAGTGGGGAATAAGCAGTATCGCATCCAATCAAATAGATGGGAGAGAAGCCCATGAGTATTGCCAGTTGAAGCAGTGTTCCGGTGACCGTGGGCACGCGGTGCAGATACCTCTGGGAATGCGGGCTGCATGCCTGGTTCGGATGCTTTGGGGAGCGCTCTTGGAAAAAACAGATGTTTGGGAAGGGCTTTATGAGGGTTGAAGTCTCCCAACGCACGCGAGCAAGCGCATCGTCTCCGAGGGATTCGGGGAAAAAGAAAGTGGTTTCCGGACTTTTTTCAGCCAATGATTGCAACTCCCCTGCGATATCTGGAAGAACTGCCGCATCAATACAGGCATGAAACTGGGGCCTCCACTTGATGTGTGGATAATGAAGGTAAAAACGATTGGATGTTAAGGTCCATTCACCCTCAAGTTTGTCGAGGTTCGTTTGTTTCAGAGAGGGACCGTTTCCAACAATGAAACATCGCTGTCCGCAGAATTTCTGACGAAAATCCAGTAAGGAGGCGGTAGTCGTATTGCGTTTGAACCCTTTGAACGGGCCCCATCGCTCCGCGATGGCGGTGGGTCCGCGTGAGCGCAGGATTGCCAGAGGCTCCCGCAGCTTGATGATTCTTTCGAAATTTTGAGGTTCGATTAATTTAGGAAAACGAGTACTTATCTGTAAATTTGAAATCAACTTATTGCTGACCGCGCAAACACTTGCAGATATTGGATCGCGGCTGCATATTGCGCTTCGTTCTGCCCATAGTTTGGGTTTCCATCCGCGGATGTGCCCGGGATAATGGGAGTGCGTGATCAGGCATGCCTGCGGGTTTTCGTTGAAAGCCTTGGCGAGGGCCGCAGACTTACCTGGAAGCCATAGGTCGCCTGCATTTATCAATGCTACGAATATTTTGGAGCCCGAAACATCTGCCGCGCGACTCAAGGATTTTTCCCCTACATTCCAGTCGCCGTTGTTGCGTGCCCATGTGCAGGCGCCTCGGTTCTTGGTTTTAATGGTTATGGCTTTTTCCGACACGTTGTCTGCCGCGAGGGATTGAAGCGTCATTGCAAGCGCATCAACACTGCTATCCGCAAACACCCAAACTGAAAATAGATTTGTGTGTGAAACATTCGATAAATCGGAATCTGCTATGTGTGTCATTTTTGTTTTCTCCCCAGCCCGCTGGCAAAATGGGCGAGTGTTTTGTCCCAAAACTTCAAGACGAATCTTTGGGCGCGGGCGAAAGTCGCCGCGAAAGGCAGAAGCAAGTAACTCAATATATTCGCCGTTGTCTTTACCTGCGGACCCTGCCTTAGATTGATGTTGAAATTCATCCGGTGGGCGTGGGGCAGGCCGATGAGCCGGTCGGCGATTTCGGGGATACGTTCGACCAGGAAACGATGGTATTTCAGGGGGACCACGATCCATGGCCGGTGGCGGGCGAATGCCTCTCTCATGCGTTGGCGGAAATCCATCGCGTAGCGGGATGGGCCAAAATGAAAAATAGGGTCAGCAAAACATATAACCCGAGGTTGTATCTGATCGAGCAATTCGGTGTCCGCAACCACGCTGTTGCACACAAGCGTCAACGCGCCTGAATAATTGAAATCGGCGTAAGTCTTCGCGCTCGGGCCGCTGCCGATGATGACCGCCCGATCCATTCCCGCGAACTCGTCGCCGCAGCGGTTGAGTTGCTCGCGGGTCCGGCTCACCGTGGCCTCCTTGTCCGCTGACAGCGCCAGGTGGGCTTCCATCCAAAAGGATCCCTCCATGCGGGTGCGTTCGGGATCAACTTTCCATACCCGGGTTTTGCCGAGCTGTTCGCGCAAAAAAGAATGGTGTTCCCCGAGATCCTGCCACAGAAACACCGCATCCCACGGACGCCCCAGGGAATCCATTGAAAATGGGCGTATGGTGATCGCCGGGCGTATTTTTTCATAAAGGTCCGGGATTGAAGTATCCAGATAATCGGGGCATTCAAATAAATCGAAGGAACAGGCGCCGGGTTCCGCGAAGACCCTGATTTCCTCCAATTCGATATCGGCGAAAAACCATGTCAACCGGGCCAAAAGATCATTTGCCCGGGATTGGTCCGGGACCGGAGGATAGAGACAGAACCTGGCCATGAATTATCTCGGTGTGGTGCGCACTTTAATCACCGCGCAGTCCACGATGTTTGCGTTGGGCCAGTTTTGCAGGACGAGGCTGAATAAAGGCGTTCATAGATGTTCAGACGTTATTGGTGATTCGATTGTGCGGAAAGGGATTCCAAGAAAAGTGGATTTCCGGAGGTATCTAAAAGTTGACCCTGCCCGTTGGCAACAAATAATCCCGGATATGATTCGAGTCTGCGGGCCAATCCTCCGTAAATCTCGTTTATTTGCGCTTGCTGCCCAGGGGGTAAAGCCTTCCAGTCCGCCCTTCGTTTTTGCAGGGAGGGTAAGGGCAGAGGAGGCACCGCCATTATTTCACAAAGTTGTTCCCAGTGCTGCAAAATGCTTTCATACCTGCAAAAAACGACCTGATACGGGAGCAGTGAAAAAGCCCAGTTGTCGAAGTGTTCTTCAAGTCGGAAAAGATCCAATCCATGGTTTAGAAATGCGCCCAGATCCCAGTTCTCGTTCAATGGACCCGAATCCGTTTCGAGATTATAAAGAGCCTTTTTGACCCACCCCTTTTGGTGGCTCGCCTTGGCGTTTGCCTGACGCTGGGGGCTCCGGTCGACGAATCCATGTAGTCGCGTAAGGGACGTACGCCTTTGAAAAAAGGAAATGATTGCATTTCTGGGATCTCCAAAAACATACAGGATTTTCTGTCCCTTTTGAATCTTCACGGGTGGAATTCTCCAGTGGGAGTGGGCGGCATTCAGGGATGGTACGTCGGCGCCGGGATATAATTGCTTCACAATGAATTTCGATCCGCAACCACCGAAAGTCACAATCACCCTGGGAACATTCGGAAGTGTCCTGGATACCAGCCTTCGGAAATGTTTATCGCAGTCCGATGTATTATTCGGCGCAAGCGAGTTCAAGGCCGGTTTGAACCAAAATTCATTGCGGTTTTGTGCCGCTGGAGACGAGAAGGAAACCCAAAGCGGAGAAACTTTGTCCAACTTACATTTTGTTCGGCCTTCAAGATGGAGGCGGTAGCGGAGGTTCAAGGTCGATTTGCCTCGATACGTCGGTTCTTCCAGCTTGATCAAAGGTCGACGGGGGTGAAGTCCCATGAAGCCCGTATTTTGGATACCTTCAACCAAGGATTTGTTAAAGTCCTGCATGCCGATTGGATGTGTGTCAGCGGCGACTTGAGCTATCCATGCTAAATGGCGGCGAGACATGAATTGCGGATGCCACAACCCGTGGGCTTTCAAGGGGCGTTCGCTAAAGGGCAGACCGGCAAATTTCTTGTGCTGGAATTGTTCTTCTCCACGAGTGTCCTTCCATCGTGCGATTCGGACGGCATCAATATTGTCAGTGAGTAAAGGTAGTTCTCGAAATAATCTAAGGAGTGCCGAATTCGATGCCAAGGCTATCGGGTAACGGTCCGAACTGCACCAAAAGAACCAAGGGTCTGTGGTGTCCAGAAGGATCTTATCGATCCACGAAGGGAATCCTGCGCCAAGGGATGTATCGGTTTGAGTAAACGTAAGTTTTAGGTGCGGGGGAAGCTCTTTCCGGTATCGCCCTGGGATGTCCGAACTTGTAAATGGAATGATGAACTCAAGCGGAATGTCTTCCCATAAGCGGGCGTATTGGCGGAGAGTAAACAAACCAGCTTCAATGTCGCTGTCATAGGTAAAGAATGGGGCTCGTATATGCATGATGTTGAAGCG
Organism: Opitutales bacterium; assembly: GCA_020831535.1. Classification (GTDB taxonomy): domain Bacteria; phylum Verrucomicrobiota; class Verrucomicrobiia; order Opitutales; family T3Sed10-336; genus JAIUMY01. The sequence goes on from JAFIGF010000073.1 coordinate 14,482, forward strand.
AGAAGGGCGGTTGGACAGTATTTAAATCACTATATTTCTTCCCCGCGTTTCCACTCGCGTTGCCTTTTCCCCAAGAGGGTGCAGGGTGTCTTCGATTTTAATTGTCCCGCTGACCGCAGTAAGGCAATCGCTGTCCTCAATAGACTGAACGTAAAAAGTGTTTGCCCCGAGCTTGCGGGATGCGAAATAGCCATGCTCGGCCAGTAGGCTATCGATTGCTGATTTATCTTTGGCAGAGTTGGATTCGGCTACGATTAACCGGAATGAAAATTTTGAAAAATCGAGGCCTAACAGCACATCCCTTTCAGTGCCTTCCACATCGATGCTTAAGAAGGAAATGTTTCGGGGGGCTCCTGCGTCTTCTAAGATTTGGGTAAGTGTTTTGCCGGGGACAAGGATCCTTGTCCAACCTGGGAAGGACATCCCACGGGCGGCATATCGCTTTTCCATGTTTTGCGTTTTGTATGCCTCAATTCCCGATAACAGGCCCAGGGGTTCGGACAAAAATTCAACCCGTGCCTGAGAGGTATCGCTTACGCAGGCGGCATGAATGGTCCGGCTTGCCGGACGATTTTTCTCCAACAAAGGGAAATAATCAGGGTTTGCTTCCACACAAACCCCTGTCCAGCCAGCAAGCTCAAAGGAATAGGTATTGCTCAGGTGAATCCCGTCAAAAGCCCCAACATCCACAAAATAGCCCTTGAATCCATCGGAAAAAAGGCTCCAGATTACAAAATCATCACCCTTCTGGCCAAAGTATTTCCTGGATGGGATCTGGTCTTTGTTCATTTTTCAGTTGTTAAGAATTTATCTAGTGTCTCAACGGGAAGTCCCGGAAGATATTTCGGGAAGATTTTCCCCAAGGCAACCAGGTTTTTTTTGTAACGTTCAGTTTGTACCAGGCGGAGCCAAAGTTTCGCGGCTTGTGTTATATTATATTCGCGGGCGGCTTGTGCCTCAGGTAACATCCAAGGGCGGTCATCTCCAAAATGATAGGTCATTTGCGCGTGAGATAAAACCAGCAGGTTCTTGGCAATCGCGGCCATATTAAAGAGTAAGCTTCGCATCACCGCGCCGCGGCCTATGATGGCACTCGTTGCCACGAATTGATCAAGCCAGGATATTGGAAATACAAAACAATCCAATCCGGGATGAGTGATTCCAATCTCCGCATGTCGAAGTGCTTCGGGTATTCCTGGGATGGGTTTATCAGGATAGTTTTCGAATGTGCGGCGATTGACAATCAGACTGTCGTAGCCAGATTGGAGAAATGAGCAACAGACTTCGTAAAACCATGGTTGCAAATGAATGTCTGCATTGGTGAAAACAACGTGTGTCGCATCGTTGGTGTTTTGTTTTATTGAATTCAGTAAATCGAATAGGCGCGGCAAAAGGCCTTGATTAGCGTAAGGGGGCAAATCTCTTTCATTAGATGGGTTCTCTGCATGCGAGAGACGTAATGCTTCAAAATCAGGTGGGACCAGATGCAACTCTTCACTGTTCGCAATTCCCCAAAGGTCCGGTCGAGGGCTACCATTGGTACAAGAAAAACCAGCGGCTGCCCGCATGGACTGGATGACGGTTAATTGTTCGTTAGGAAGTTGAAGGTTTGGAGGCCCGGGATTTTCCTGACCGTCCGAACGGATAGAGCCGAATGTGTTTTCTTTTTGCTTGCTGAATAAATTGATGGCATGGGCGATCCTTATAGGCTGATTGTTTTTCACCTCAGAATCAAAAAAATCCGCAAGAAAGTCATCTTTCTCCTGCCAAGTAATGTTGCAGGTCTTTTTCATGGGTCAGGCAAATGTATAATTTGAATTGGTGCTGGTTTGTCTTCACATGGAGTTTTTCCAATAGGACACATCGATACCAAAATCCTGGGAGAGCTTTTCAATTTCAGGCTCGTAGCGAGACCATAGCCATTGGTAGTCCTCCATGGATAGCCCTTGGTCTGATTGAGCGTTAAGTTTGGGTAACTCATATCCGTCCAGCGAAATCCCAAGATCGGACTCAAGCTGCCGAATTCCGCTTTGCGGATTTGCGGAGAATTTCTCCAATACGAGAATGGAGAATCGGCTGGGGCTGAATAATTCAAACCAGCGTGATAGTTGGCTGTGATAAAGGCCTTTTGAAAAATACGAGAGGTGTCGCGAGTGCCATGGGTCAAAGACCATACGTGTCAGCTCTTGTTCGATGGCCTCTCGAAAAGAAAGGTTTTCAACTGGATACCCCATTTGATCAACCCATTTAGAACCGGGAATCCAGTTATTTATTGCATGACAATAGTGAGAGTAAGCACGTTTCACTGGATTACGCAGTACCACTATAAACCGGAGGTCTTCGCCAAGCCAATCTTTGATTAGAAATCTTGCCTGACGGTCCATGATGTACGAGGGGGTGAAATCCATACGCCATTGTTTGGGCTGGTACTGCCGCAAATAGGCGTCAAACCCATCCTTTGTAACCGACCCCTGGTCAAAAAAGTGCATTTCTTTTTTAGGCGAATCTATTTCCGGGTGAGATGAGAGTAATTTTGCCAAAGATGTGGTGCCACATTTTGCACAACCGATACCGATCAAATTTGGTCTCAAAGAGGCTAGGGAGTGCTCACGCATAAACATTTTAGGTGCGTTTTGAGGGAGAGGCATATCCGTTTCGCATAAGCCAAGCGTAGTGATCGAGCTCAATCCGGGTAATGTCAGCCGGACTGAGGGTGTCGGCGAAGGTTAGCTTATGTTGCGGATCCGTAATATGCTCAGCGGTCAGTAAAGTGGTATCGTATTGGTCAAGAGGAAGGTTTTCAACCTGGTGGGTGATGTCTTCGGCGTTCTTTTCATCAAAGTTAAGCAGTGACAATATCTTCTTCACGACATCAATCGGGTTCGCACGGTAGCGTTCGTAGGTGAATTCATAGTCACTGTAGGGCGACCATACTTCGTGTAACATGCGGTTGTATTTGGCGTATTCAGCGGGAGTGTTCAGCTTTTCTAAAAGAAAGAACTTGCGGCGAACCGCCGACGCAACCGTATCGCGCAAATCCCTTTTCGTAGTTAAAACAACGGTGGCGAGGTCCAGTACATCATCTCTCATTTCGTGGATTTTAATAATTGTCGGCAGGGATGATTTTCGTGCTTCGCGAGCAATGTTCTCCTTTTCGGAGTAATTTGTTAAAGCCTCCACGCCCATGGAGGCAAAGCCCAAACGCACTATATTATAGAGCGCAGTTGAACCAGAATGCCGCATTCCTGCAATCACTACGACAGGGGCGGATTTTTTGCGAATCGAAGTTCGCAATGGCATCTTTTCCTTAGTTGCCGCATTTTGCACCGGCATGGGGATTTGATTCGTGGAGGCGGTCTCCATTTCTTTCGTAAGAAACTTTGCCAAATAGCTATCTTCGGACACCTCAATTTGCTCACGGATATCCTTTGCCATCTTATTCATTTTAGAAGAAAGCAGATTTTCTTTCTTTCGGGTCTCATTCTTTTCAGCTTCCAGAGCGCGTCGAACTTTCTGGATATTCATTGCCATTTCATCAATTGTAGAAGAAAAATTATCTTCTTTCTTTCTCGCTCTATCCATTTCAGCTTTCAGCGTGTGTCGAATTTCCTGGATATTCTTTGCGATTTCATCGGTTTTAGAAGAAAGCAGCTTTTCTTTATTTATAGCCTTATTCCTTTCAGTCTTTAAAGTACGACGAACATCTTTGAATTTCCTCGAGGTAACCTCAGCTTCTTCTAAACGATCCTGGCGAATCTTTCGAATCCGCTTTCTGAATCGGGTACTATCAAGAGCGAATCCGAGAAAAAAAACAGAAAGAAGGATGCCGTTAAGCAGAAGAAGTAAACGGTCAAGCCCCATGCCTTCGGGTTGCATATAAATGAGCGTTATCGATGCGAGTAAAGCCAAAATTATACCAGTAGAAACTCCCGGTATAAACCAATGATTTATTTTACGCCATTTTTCTGTTCTTGGTCGGGCATTTTTGCGTATGCGGTTACCTTGTGGCGGATTGTTCACTGGTGGGGTTGTTTTTATAGCGCTATTTTTCGCATCGATTGATTTAGTTTTATCGAAATGTACGGACTTTTCACGTGTAAAAGGGCCTGGCAACAATCTTGCCGTCTTTAAAGGGGCGGAAGCTGCATTCTGAATTATATCCGAAAAACGAATTTTGACTGATTGTTTTGTCAGAGAAGACGTAACGTGCCCGATGGCTTTTTCGGCCATTTTTTTATTTGATTCTTGATCCACAATCATGGATCGAATGACGGCCGTCAATTTTTCCATGTTTCTTTCTTGCACGATACGGGCACATCCAGACTCAGAGAGGTATTGTATTGTTGCGACATCCGCAGGACCGTAGGCTAGTAGGGGAGTTCCCGAGGCAAGGCATTCGGGCATTTTATTGGCCAGGGAGAATTTTATATAAGACTTGCTTGTTTTATCAAAATTGTAGGCAATAAGGAGGCAATCCGCCTCAGTGAGAAAGGTTTTGTAGTCCTCTTCTGTTACTAACGTGTGAACAGAAATACCTGGCAATCGGCCAAGCTGGAATTGGGCTTTTTCAAGATACCAATTCATGGTATATATTTCAAATCGGATTGAATGTTCGTTTTGTAAAGAAGCTACCGCACCGGCGGTGTCCGCGACACTCGCATAGGTCATGTCGTCGGCGAGACCACCCATGTATCGCATTACGAAAGTTTGAGAATCTGGGTCGGAAGGGTGTGATTCATGCTTTTTAGGCGGGTAGTCATCCGTGTCGGCACCATTGGCCAGAGGAGTCCATTCACCCCCATAGCGTTTCTTGTACTCCTCCGACATTGGTTCGGAAATGCTGAGGCGCCGGGTGGCTGAGTTCAGCATACTTTCAAGACGTGGGGCGAGGTTGGCAAACCTTTCAGGATTCTGAATCCTCAAACGTTCAGGCCAGTCATCCATCATGTGGATTACCACGGGTACCCTGATGGCGGTCATAATAGATTCTGCGATTTCAAATAGTTGCGGGGAATCAATCGGCCGGATGTATATGACCTCAGGGGCGAAAGACCTGCACACTTCGATGATTTCTTCGTGCGATGTGGCATGCGTATGACATGGGGCATCTGTTCCGTTCAGAACCGGTTTGTTTTTGTTCAGTGAGATTTGCAGAAAGTATGCTTTCGGCCAATCCCCAAGGAAAACTTTTTTTATTTGGCCCGTAGCGGATGGGTGCCCGACCGGGGTGCTGTCTATCATCAAGAGTTTTATGGGAGTCGAAGCATTCGTGCTCGGAGTGGACTGGAAGAATTGTTTCTTGCCTGGTGGTAATTCACTGGCGAGTTCACCTCGACGAAAGACCTCAAGGTGCCCTCCCACTGTGCAGTTGACGATTTCACGGTCAACAGCCTCAAAGGCTGCCTTTGCCATCTGGTAGGTTTTTTCCATTTCTCCGACATCAGCCGCCTGCCAGACCTTTCCTTTGAAGTAACTTTTGAGGAAGTGGTTTTCGTCGTCCTCGTTTTGTTGGATAAAATCGCCTTCCCTGGCTGAAGCTTCCTGCTTGTAGGCGTGGTCGAAACCTACCAAGATGACTTTCCTGAAGCCCAGGCTGTAGGAAAGCTGAAGGTTGAAGAAGGACACGGTGGAGCGCCAGGATATCCAATCTATGGCATTGGTAGATGCTTCCGGAGTGAGGAGGGCATCAAGGTAGAGAGTCCTTTCGTCGGGAAGCAGGAAATGGCTTAGCCAGTATGGATAGATTTTAATGAGGTTCTCCAAGCGGTTAAACTGATGGCTGCCTTGTTTAGCCACGAGGAAATTGGTTATGGTGTGATAGGTGGCCCGCTTGAGCAGTCCGGGATCGAGGGTGGCATAATTGGATATGATGACATCCAAGCCCTCGAAGAGGGAAAAATCGGTTTTGCGTAGGCTGGGTCCGTTGCCAACGACGATGCAGGTATCCGAGCGTCTTTGTGTTGCAAGTTCTTCGAGACGTTTGGCGCTGCGGTCAAGTTGGGCATCGAGCCAGGATTTGTCGTAACAGGCGTGGAAGTTGTCCGTGACTTCGTAGCCGTAGAAATCTCCGCCTTCCGGCATGCGCGCGGTATAGCGTCTCCAGGCAGTCGGTTTTTCCTTGTCTCCGGGCCTGGCATAGCCGGTCCTTTGTAATTCGGTTTTTGCAGGTTCGAGGTGGTAGGGGACTTCCATGGGGATTCCGAGATCTTCCATGTAGCGGGCGGTTTCGCGGATACCGTCGTTCTTCGAGGATTTTAATAAAGCAAGGGTGTCCTGGTCGCCGTTGGCTTCGCGTAAGAGTTGTTTGAGTTTGGCCTTTCTTTGCTCGGGTGAAGCGGTGGGCGTGCCCGCCTGGGTGACGACGCCGTCGGCTCCTTCGAGGATGCAATCCGCCTGACGTTCGGCCCATTTGTAATGCACATAGCCGAAGTGTTTTTTGCAGGTGTCGAAATGTTCGTAGAGGCTTTCCACGCGGTGGCTGGCGGTTTTCATGCCATCCCACCAGCGATGGCAGGCAAGAATGCGGTCTAGGTGGCCCCATTTGAAGCAGGCTTCCGCGATGCGTACCCAGTATTCATAGTCGAGGGTATAATGCATGTCCAGCGGCGGGCCGCCCACGGCCTCAAAGACTCTGCGGTGGATGAAAACTCCGGGCTGTACGATGCCGACCTGATAATGGAACGATTGGCGCAGTTCGGCGATGTTTTTGTTGACGTAGCCGTCTTTGAGTTTTTTTCCAACTTCATCCACGAAGACCACATTGCCGTAAACGACATCGGGTTTGTCCGGAGCATTGAAGCGTTCGCCCACCGCTTGCAGCACTTGGTCATCAGCATAGTAATCATCCGAATTCAACCATGCCAGAATATCACCTTTGGCCATGGCGAAGCCTTTGCAGATGGCGTCTGACTGCCCCTCGTCGGGCTCGGCGATGAGGGTAACCCCCTTGGCGTTCTTGGCGATGTTCCTGCTTCCGTCCTTGGAGCCCGGATCGATGACAATATGCTCCAGGGCGGGCTTGGACTGGCATGCAACGGAGCGTAGGTTTTGAGGCAGAAAACGGGCCTGGTTGAAGGAAGGTGTGATTATTGAAATAGTCATAACCGATGCTCGTTTACGTTTGGTTACTTGAATCGACATGATCAAGGCAGGCCAGAAGTGCCCTTGCTTTTCCAGCCGTTGATAAATTTTCCAGTTTCCTCCTTTGTGTAAAAATGACGAAACCAATTACTTTGATAAATGGCTTCCACTGCACTGAATTGTGAAGCAAGTTCCGATTTGAATTCTTCGTAAATGGGGGCTACGGACTTATTGGCTGTTATGTTTGCTCTTTTTAACTTGATATCAATATCCCCCAGCCAGCTTTGCAGGATTGCCTCTTTTTGCCAATCAGACACCTCGGCTTTCAAAAATAGGAATTCAATACCGTTCTTCTGAAATAGCGCAATTCCCGCATTGCGGCAAAAGGGGACACACTGCCGATTGAGGCCAAATACGCCACCAATTTCCCGGTCAAGCCATTTGTCCATAGTGAACAGTGGGACTTTGGATAGAAAAATTGCGACCATGTCCCGAACATTCGGCAACTGATCCGGGTTGAATCCGTATAACTCAAGATTTTCAAAAAAAGAGCTGACGTTTCTGGCCAAAGGATCTCTGACAACTGTTATAACCTTCAGTTTGCAGCGGGGGTTACTCATCTTTCTAAGAACTTCGGCCGAGTCTGCCACATGTCCGTTAAGGGTTTTGGTATGAATTTTGAGTTTGTTTGCCACTGCCTCCAATTTCTCTGGGTCAAGAAAGTGTGTATGGTAACAGGGCCATCGGTTTCTTGCCTTGAGTGCCTCATGCAAGGTGGAGGAACCCACTTTGCCTGGGGTATGAATAGCAATAATCTCGCAGGGGGCTGGGTTCTTCGGATTCATGAGTAGACAGTGCTTTCAATTAGCTTGAAAACCTTTTTTAGAAAATTCCGGTCGATTGGAGGGGACGAGAAAAAGATCCAATTGCCAAAGCGCTTTATCTGCGGGCCGAAAGACTGGGTCGGCAATATCAATGCAACGAAATCCCTTTTTACCGAAAAAGAGAAGCATGCGGTGAAACAGGCGCTGCTCTTCGCCGAAATTATAGGCTTCGGCAACTATTAAATTCGTATTACCCAGCACCGAAGTTGCCCCTTTCATTATTTCGCGATCATGGCCATGTGTGTCCAATTTTATCAGATAGGGTCCGGGAAGTTTTAGACGCTTGATTTCATGATCCAATGTCGTGGCAGGCAATCTCTGAGAGGCATCTTTTTCGCTTTGACTCTTGCTTACTGAACCTCCCATTGGGTTTGTATCGCTACCCAAGAAGGAGGTTTCCCCGCATTTCGACGATGCCGCAGCAAGTACGTATTGAGCATTTTTATTCGCGGCGCAGGTTTTGAGATCATTCTGCCAGTAAGGATTCGCTTCAATCATGAGTACCTTCGCATCCGGCCAGAATTTGCGGGCCAAACGGGTCCAGGACCCTTTGGCCGCACCAACGTCGATGATTGTATTGATTTGCAAGTCACGAGCCGACTGACGTTGCAAAGCATTTTCCATGGTGACAGGTAATTTCATAGTTTTCCAAAACGATTATATATAATTATATTATTCTTGAAATAGGTGATAGGTGATGTTTAAAAAACGGGAAATGTACAAAAATATTAACAATTGTGAAGGTCATCTATTGGATGGCTCTAGGTATTTGCAAGTAAAATCTCGCATCCAAGGCCAGGCATCAACTACCGAATTAATAAGTTCAGCATAACCAACATCGCAGGCAAGCTTAAGTATAAAATCCTCCTCTTCTTTGGTGATCTCGGATACAAATGCACCGGCAGTTCCTTTCCTGAAAAACTTCCCGCTTCCCTTGTGCCTATCAGGTATATTATTAAATTCAGTCAAGTTTGCGCATGCAGCAGCCTGTTGCTCAGAAATATTCAATCCCATCTTCAGGTGGGTTTCGATTAAAAATGATGATCCGTAATAAGATAAGTCACTATGCAAAGCTTCATATACGGTGTAAACATAGTGGTTTTTGTTTCGAGCTCCCCAGTCTACCCAATTGCTATGATAAATTTTATTCTGAAGAATAAATTTAGAAGACTCAAGCTTAATCCATTTATTTAGTGGCAAATCTGTTAGCTTGTGGCGAAGATTATGATGATAGCGGGACAATACCATGTCCCTCGGGTCACGAAGTATATTAGCTACAATAGGTATTGCCTTTGATCTGGCAGATATTTGATCTATCAGCCTGGGTGAATTCCAATGTTGTTTGGTGTAATAAAGCTTGTTGTCCTCTAAAGAATGCAGAACAAAATCTAATAATTTTGTTTCATCGACACAAGAATTCCTCCATCCATCTTGCTGAAAACAATTCGGGATGGGCGTCCATGTGTTTGTTTTTCTTATTAACTGAACCAGCCAAGTTGATCCTGATTTCGCTGCTCCATTTAAAATCAGCCAAGGAATCGTTCTGTTTTTCTTCATTGGGTAACTTATATAAGGGTTTTAGTTACAGCTTTCTTGATCCTTTGTGTCTCCGGACCGCGACCATCTGTGGTCTGTGGGTGTCGATGGGCCATAGGATGGTGAAATAGCCTCAGGGGTATGTTTATGTATCCGGTTTGAAGGCGGAAGCGGGTTGCAAGTAGGTGAGGACTTAGGCGAAGAGGTTTTCGCCGCCCAAGGGATATTCGCCCAAGGCTGTGTCGGGGTCGAGGGTGCGCAGGAAAGTCGGTGGCCTGCTGCCAACGGGCGCCGAGGTGGTAGTGTGTGGTGTTCTCGGTGTGGTCGAAAATCATAAATGGTTCCGGTTGGATTTTTCGTATTCGAGGGTGGTTTTGACGAACATTTTGGACAGGGCGAGGACTTCCGCCATGTGCCAGTTCGTGGAGTCGTCTATATCGGCGGATTCAAGGGGGGGGGTGGGGTACAGGAGTGGGGATGTGCCGATGCGGGCGTTGGTTCGGGCGAAGGATTCCCGGCTGAAGAGATAAAGGTTGGAGTTTTCCTCATACCAAGGTTCCAGGTCCTGGGTGGGAATGAGGTTGTCTGGATCGTGGTTTACCGGGGTGGCGTCCTCTTTGTAAAACCTTGTCTGGTGGCGGTTTACGGAAAAAAGGCTGTCGTGCGCGCCGCTGGCGCGAAGATTTGTCAGGGCTCGGCGTATGGTTTCGGCCGACAGCAGGGGATTGGTGGTGTGGGTCATCAGGTAGAGTTTGCTGTCGATGGCGGCGATGTCATCGGCGAGAACTTTGTTCATGCTGACGGTGTCGCCACAGAGTTCGGGTTTACGATCCCGTATAAGCACGCGCTCGCTGTCCACCAGCCCGTGGTGCGCGAGGATGCCGCGGGCGTCGGTATTGATGATAATGCGGTCGATTTCCTCCATCTCAATAAGTGTGTCGAGTATCCAACGAAAGAGAGGCTTGCCAGCAAAGAGCCGGAAGTTTTTTCCGCGAACGCGCGAGCTGTTGGCCTTCATTGGCACTAACGCGACAATTCCATGACTTGTACTCATAGGTAAACAAGAAGTATTATTTCCCTGAACGACAAGCACTAATCACAGGCAATTTTATTACCCAGGGTAGCCGCCAACTTCCTCCTGGCTGTCGATAATCCGATTGTCTATGGCATCGCGGTTCCAGAGGCGGCACCAGCTTTTTTAAGGATGTGTTCTTCGAGAATATCAACTGGAATCCGTCGGTCCCAGGTGCGTGACTTTTGTCTCGCGACTACCTGCCCCGCCTTGCGTTTGCGTAAAGCCGAGGGCATCGAACCAATGGGTTCGCCGTCCCCGTGTGATTTTTACAAACAGCTCCACAATGACCAGCAACAGCAAATAGTAATGCGAAAACCGTATGAAGATTGAAAACTTAATTGATTGTTTTACTGCGCGAATTTTACTAAAATCACCGAAACCTCCAAAAAATCAAAAAACTATAAAAAAGGGTGTCGTTATTGCTGCTGTCAACTATCTTAAGTCCCTCATTCCCTCGGCTAATGGCTTGTTTTTTGCACCGATTTCTTAATTCTCAGTTTTACTGTTTTCTATTTTTCACATGTGCGGCAAGGCAATTGTAACTTTAAACATTGGGAATCGCAAGGAAGCACTTTTTTCCGAGCCATTTTTCCACCGGTATTGTGCGCGGTATGGCCTTGATTTTGTCGTGATTAATGAGAAAAGGTTCAAGCTCAACCCGAATCGATGGAAACCAAGACTCGGGATTCATTTTGAGAAGTTTCAACTGTTGGAGTTGTTCGACGACTATGATCGAATTGCGTACCTCGATAGTGATATTCTAATCCATCCGAAAGCTCCTGATATTTTTGAACAAGTGGATGAAGCCACCATTGGCTGCGTGTTTGAGGATGTCGGCAAAGATGCGTGGAAACGAGAGGAGGAATGGGATAAGGTACAAGCTTTATTGGGTAAGCTGCCAGAAGTACATCGCTACTTTAATTCAGGCGTAATGGTCTTGAGTAAATGGCACAAACGCTTATTTGACCTGAATTTGGGCATTCCCAGTGGAAGATGGCTCGACCAAACTTTTTTAAACTATCACTCCAGGAAATTAAACCTGCCAGTAAAAGAAATTTCGCCACAGTTTAATTTTCTTCCGGTTTTTCCGGGTTGGCACGATTCCAAGGTGCGACTAAGTCAATATTTCGTGCACTACGCGGGGCGTAAAAACAAATCCATCATGCGCACCGACGCACTTCTTTTTCGTGAGGCTTGGGGCTTCTAAGACATACTGCGATCAAATATCAAGAGTTATTCTCCGCAGGAGGTTTGCGGTGTGCTCTGCCACGCTTGCTTTTGCAGTTGACACTTCCCGAAATTCCGAGAATTTTTGCAATGTTTGTAATGAATGACAACTCGGACAGTCAAATTCTTTCTTCGACAGAACTCGAAACCATTGCCGCCTGGGTCATGCTGGCGGAGACGTTGGGCATTCCCCGCTCCTATGCGCAGATTTACGGTTTGTGCTTCATCTCTCCCCGGCCGGTGACGGCTGTCGATTGTGTCGAGAAGCTGAAAATGAGCCGAAGTTCGGTGGGGCAGGGCTTGAAGGTCTTACGGGAGTTGGGAGCGATTCGCCCGCAATTCGCCTTGGGCAGTCGTTCGGAATCCTTTGCCATCGAACCTGATCTGGGCGTTTTACTACAATCTGTTTTAGGGGGAAAAATTGCCCCTGCATTTCAACAGTTTTTCGAAAGGATGGAAGCGATCGAGAATAGTCAAAAATCCGACCTGGAGGGCTTCCCTCGTGCACGAATAGAGAAGTTGCGCAGATGGCGTAAGAAGTTGAGCCGCTTGGAAAAACTTATCGGACGATGAATACGGAGGAGGCGAAAGGCGAAACTATCCGACGGCAAAGCCCATGGCAAATTCAGCGTGCGGTTGTGTTTGGCGTTTTCAATCGGGAGTTGGCCAATCGTTTTGGTCGCTTTTCCCTGGGGTATATTTGGGCTCCACTGGAACCGCTTCTGTATATTACGGTTCTATCTGTTATCCGGACGCAACTTGCTTCTGGTCCCATTGCGGGTATTCATCCAGTGGTCTTTTTTGCCTCAGGGGTTTTACCTTTCATTCTCTTTCAAATCGTTCAGGTCACCTCCCTTTCCTGTGTGGAATCGAACACTGGCCTTTTCAATTACCAAAGAGTAAAGCCTGCGGATATCTTTGCGGCCAGATTTCTTCTCGAGGTTTTAATCATCCTCACCGTTGCCTTGCTGCTATTCCCTTGTCTTTACTTTTTTGGCATGGAGTTTGTCCTGAACGATTTTCTGTATTTATTGGTGGTGTCGGTACTGTTTCTGATGTTTGTCGCTGGGTTGGGGCTGATTTGCACGGTTATGGGGCCTTTTTGGAACGAGTCGAAAAAGATTCTTCCTAATTTTATTCGACCTTTTTTCTTCATTTCGGGGATCTTTTTTCCCTTGAGTGACATTCCTCCGGAAATGCGCGAAAGGCTAACTTGGAATCCGCTTCTGCATGCGCTTGAGCTTTTTCGCCACGCTGCTTTTGAAGGGTACCAGGTCTCGCCTGAGGTTAGTTTGAATTTCCTTTTTTGGTCGGCTCTCCTTTCGCTAACCACCGGACTGGTCGTGTACCGGTTATGCCGCGTTAAAATTGTGACTTCGGGAACCATCAAATGATCTCTATCGAAAAACTAACCAAGTCATACCAGCTCAAGAATCGGCGGCACTATGTCTTTCGGGATTTGAATCTACATTTTCCCGAGGGAACCAACATTGGGATCATCGGGCCGAATGGAGCTGGAAAATCGACTTTTTTACGGCTTTTGGGGGGGATCGATTATCCTGACTGCGGAAGGATTCGTACTGACAAAAGTTTCTCCTGGCCGCTCGGCTTACAGGGTGGTTTTGTTCGCCATATGACGGGACGGGGAAATTGTCGGATGATCTGTAACCTTTACGGTTTAGGGCGAGAGGTGATGAGGGAAAAACTCGAGGTGGTTAAATCACTTTCCGGAATCGGCCATTATTTCGAGGAACCGGTCCAGACCTACTCCTCCGGGATGAGTGGTCGTTTGGGCTTCGCCCTCAGCATGGCCTTTGATTTCGATTATTTCCTGATTGATGAAATTACCTCGGTCGGGGATGCCCATTTTAAAAAGCTTGCCAAAGAGGCTCTCGAAACCAAAGCCCGCTCTTCCAAGGTTATTATGGTCTCCCACAGCATGGCAGACTTGAAGAAATTCTGTGACTTGGGGGTTTTGATTAAAGATGGGAAATTAACCGTTTACAAGGATTTGGATGAGGCCATATCCCACTACCTTCCGGGGAAGCCCCAGATCTCAACAGTTGCAACCAGTGGTCCTGAACGGGATTTGCAGGGCTTGTTTTTGGATGATGTAGAGATATCCCAGGGAATGGATAGTCTTTGGCAGGAGATCGAAGGGCTTTTGCATTCGATTAACCAGAAGCTTGCCTTGCCGAATTTTCGGATCGAACAGAATATTGCAGGCTTTTTTGCCCAACTAGGCACCGTTTATTTCCAGTTGAATGATTGGCAAAAAGCCATTCATTTTCACCATAGAGCCCTGTCTGATAATCCTGATTTTATCCCCAGCTTACAACAGTTGGTTGTTCTCTATGGTCATCTGGGCAGGAAGATAGATAAAAAAGTGACCTTGGAAAAGTTGGGGCGTCTGGCCCCGGAAAATCCTCGTTTCCTTGTTGAGAAAACAAAGAAGTGTTTAGCTGCGGAGAACCGCGAAGAAGCCTTGCGATTGCTCGAAATTCTACTCGACAGCCATCCCGAGCATCCCGAGGCCCAATCGCTCAAAGCCCGTATTCTCTTTGAGCAAGAGCATGTCGAAGCGGCTTTGCACCTTCAGGCAAACTTGTTGAAAACCCACCCTGAAACCCCGGCGTACTACCTTCAGTTGGGGAGATTTCTTGCGGCCCTTGGTCGTTATGAAGAAGCCCTTAAGGCTGAATGGAAGGCGGCCTCAATTGGATCTTCTTTCCCTGAAAAGAAATACCAATCAATTGGCCACACATTGGGCAATCTTGACCGATCTCTGACCTTTTGAGGAATGACCTATTTTTATGAAATCTTCTTTCTTTAATTTATTTAGCACGATTGCTTTTGTCGGCATTCCTGCATTTCTTGTGTTGGGATATCTGCTTTTTTTCGCCCAGCCTACGTACGAAACCGAAACCCAAATTGTGATTCGTGAGAACGGGCAGGGGAGTGGCATGCAAATTCCAGGCATAACCGCTTCCGTTTTGGGTGGAGCAGGAGGACTCTCCTATGAGGAAGGTTTGATTTTACAGCAGTATTTGGAAAGTGCCTCTTTCGCCGAGAGGGCCTCTGATGAGTTGGATCTGATTGCGCACTTTTCGGAACCACGGCAGGATCGTTTTCGAACCCTTTCGAAAGATCCTACAAAGGAGGCACTGCGACGCTTTATTCGTCGTATGGTAAGAGTACAGACATCCAGCGATTCGGGCATTGTGGTTATCCGGGTGCGGGCTTTTACCCCGGAGTTTTCCCAAAAATTGACTGATTTTGTGCTTACGGAAAGCGAACGACGAATCAATGAACTGAATCGTCGGATGGTCGATGCAAAAACCTCCTCGACCAACCGGGAATTGCAAGCAAGTGAGGAAAGAGTTCAAGCGATACAGGAAGAGGTTCTCTCTTTACAGTTGGAATACGGTATGGTTGACCCGACGAAAGAGGTAGCGGCAAGGTTCGATAATATTTCCTCATTGGACCAGCGCTTGGTAGAGGCACGGACTCAAATTCGGGTGAAATCGAGTTTTATGCAGGAAAACAGTTCCGAGTTGCGGCGGTTGCGTGGCGAAATGGAGGCTTTGGAAAAGCAGCGGGAAGAGGAAGTAAGCCGCGCTTTGAAGGGTACCGGAGAAAACAACATCGCGGACTTGTTACGCACCTACGAAAACCTCCAGCAACGAAAAGAACTTGCTCTTACTTCCTACGGTGCGGCTTTTGCCATGGCGGAACAAGCCAAAATGGAAGCAAGTCGTCAGGAAAAATTTATTTTGGTTATTTCCCCAACGCATTTACCTGAAGAACCTGTCTTCCCGCAACCGGGAATTCATTTTTTGATCGGCTTACTGATCATTTTATTTAGCTACAGCATCGGCCGTCTGGTTTGGGCTACGGTGCAGGATCATACTGTTTAAAACCTATCTCTACGATGAAACGTATTCTCTTATACATACTTTTTCTACTCTCTCTCTCGGGCAGCCTTGGGGCTTCTGGTGATTCGGCGGGTAGCGATCAACATCTTGCTCCTTCCGCAATGCGGACGGCTGAAAGCCATAAGGGGTTTTCATTTAATGAGGAAGGTTTGCCTATTTATGGCTCACAACTCTTTCAAGGAGATTTTCGGGATCTCTCTTTCAGTGGCTTTAATCCCCATTACCAAGTTAGTGTTGGGGATGTTGTGCAAGTGATGATTTGGGGAGCCATGGAAAATTCCCTCGAGCTCACCGTCGATCCCCAGGGAAACATTTTTATCCCCCGCGTGGGACCAGTTCAGGTACAAGGGGTTCGCAATGATGAACTGAATAACATGATTACCAATCGGGTAAGCGACGTTTACTCGGATAATATCGAAGTATACGCGAACTTGCGCTCCTCCCAAACCGTAAAGGTTTTTGTCAGTGGCTTTGTTCGTAAGCCCGGATTGTACCAAGGGTTTTCTTCGGATTCTGTTCTGTATTATCTCGATCAGGCAGGAGGAGTGGATCCCGAACGGGGTAGCTACCGGGAAATTTCGATCATTCGCCAGAACGAAGTCCGCCAAACAGTGAATCTGTATGACTTCTTGCAGAAAGGTGTGCTACCCATCATCCAGTTTCAGGATGGCGATGTCATTCTGGTCGAAGCCCGGGGAAATGTGGTTCCGGTTATCGGGAATGTGACCAACCCCGCTCTTTTTGAATTTTCCGGGGAGAAAGTTTCGCTAGCCGGGATTCTTCACTATGCGGCTCCCAATCCGGATGCGACTACAGTTACCGTCCGCCGTTATGCCCGGGGGGATAAATCCACTTTGGTCCGAACCCTTGATGAACTGGATGGGGTCATGCTTCGTCCAGGGGATCAAGTCAGGGTCAGTGGACGGCATGTTTCGCGGAATATTTTGATTAATTTCACTGGTGAGCATGAAGGTCCCGGTTATCAGGTTCTTTCGCAGGGTGCATCCTTTCGTGACGCGGTGGAATTGATTGTCCCTTCGTCCTATTCAGACATGGAGGCTCTTCATCTTTACCGGGAATCGGTCGCGCAACGCCAGAAGGAATTGCTTAATCAATCGCTTGATAATCTGGAGCGAAGTATTGTCGGGGCCACTTCGTCTTTATTGGAAGAAGCTCAGTTGCGCAGAATTGAGGCGGAAATTGTTCAGGGGTTCATTGAGAGAGCCCGGGATGTTCAACCCCGTGGACAGATTTTATTTGAAAGTTTGGACCGGGCCATGGACCTGACCTTGCGGGATGGAGATACGATTTACGTACCTTCGCGAAACGAACTGGTTAACGTTCATGGTGAGGTCAAGTACCCGAATACCCAGACCTTTCGAGAGGGAGAACGCTTATCCAGTTATATCGAACGGGCAGGAGGATTTACTGAAAATGCGGATGAAAGGGATATCATCATTATTCGCACTAACGGTTTTGTCGAGACTGTCGGTAGGGGCCGAAGAGCTACCTTGAACCCTGGGGACGAAATCATTGTCATGCCGAAACCGGACGAAAAACGTTTCTTGTTTGCGCGGGAGATTACCACTATTATATATCAAGTTGCTTTAAGTGCACGGGTGGTCTTGGGCCTGTAAGTCCTTATTCCGTGCGTTTGTGATCGACTTTTTCCCTTGTTATGACAGTGCTTGTAAAGCGACTCGATTCGCCACAGCGGAAATATTTCCAAAAGCTAAACGGTCTTGTAACCATTCGGGGATGGTGCTTTGATCGCGAAACGTGTAGGGCGATAGATGAAATATACATTCAGGTAGGTCGGCGGGTTATTGAGCCTTTGCGTTGCCAAAGATCGGATCTTCGGACCAAGTATCCTGAGCTCTTCGAATCAAAAGGACCCGAAGGTGGAATGAACTTTGGTTATGAGGCGTATTTCCAAATGGGGAGCGGGATTAAGTTAATTCGCGTTATAGCGGTTTTCAGAGGTGAAAAAGTCGTTCTCCATTCACGCTTGGTTTGGTTTTCGAGAAAGGTGTCGAAGGTTCAAATGCGTTATGACTATTCCGCGTGGATTGATCGTTTCGACCAAATCACGGAAAAAAGGTTGGCCTATTTGCGCAAGGAGCAAGAGGCCTTTCGAATGAAACCGAAAATTTCTCTGCTCCTGCCGACCTATAATACTCCCAAGAAATACATGGTGAAGTGTATTGAATCAGTTTGCGAGCAAGTTTACGAAAACTGGGAATTGTGTATTGCCGATGATGCGTCGTCGAATCGAGGGCTGCGTTCTCTCTTGAAGAATTATGCGCAATATGATGATCGGATAAAGATCGTCTTACGAAAGGAAAATGGACATATTTCAGCCGCGACCAATAGTGCCTTGTCTTTGGCCACGGGAGAATGGGTCGGGTTATTGGATCATGACGACGAATTGCGGCCTCATGCCTTACACTTATTTGTTGAGTATCTAAACAAGTATCCGCAGGGAAAATTTTTCTATTCTGATGAGGACAAAATAGACGAAAAAGGTAAGCGGTTTAATCCGTATTTTAAGCCTGGGTGGAGTCCCGAGCTTTTACTTGGACAGAATTATCTTTGTCATTTCTGCGTTTTCCAACGTTCGTCGGTGGAACGTATAGGTGGATTTAGAAAAGGACTTGAGGGTGTTCAGGATTGGGATTTGTTTTTACGCCTAACGGAGGGTATTGCCCAGGATAACGTTATTCATATTCCTGAGATA
>JAFIGF010000083.1 GCA_020831535.1 Opitutales bacterium
GTTATCCTCGGCATAGCGCACTTTAACGGAGATATCCTTTCGGATAAACTCAACGACCTTGTTTTGTTCGTCATCAGGCAAGCGCTTGAATTGATCAATGACTTCCATTGCATTCATAAGACCTAATATCGACGATTTTAATGGATTTGGCAAGTCAACTTTCACCGCCTTGGATTCCCCTTCGGTTCATCAAGAGTGGTGTTTTCGAGCTTGGCCTTTAGACTCCGCCAAGGCGGGCCGGGTGGGCGGCGGCGTGGATCTCCTTGAGTTTGCGGATGGAACATCGGCGGGAATACGCAACAAATGAACGCAGTGCGATAGCACGAAGATGCTTGCAGTCCGGCCCTGCAAGGCGGGGGAAATAAGCGAAGCGCATCGGGAAACGAAGTGAATCGGGAATGTCAGTTCGGCAAAAAAGCAGCCTGTCCCGTCAAAACGGGGATGTCAATTTGAGCGGTAACAGCTTGGGTCGCGCCCTATGCTTAACTATTTATTTCCTTTCTGGAAAATATTTATCGAAACCCAACGACAATGTAACAAAGTACATATTTTCTTCCACAATGAGATCGACCTCTATACTTGAATTCGAAATGTCCTTGAATCGTAGTGAAATCCCACCCTCATACAGACTCTCCTGCAACTCACTATAAAACACAGCGATTGAATTATATGTTCCCGAAGTTGACCAAATCCGATCAGATACAAAATGAAAATTATCCATTGCCATCTTAAAAAATAAAAAACTGGAAAAGACGGCCAATAGAAAAATCCCATGAATTCGCTTCCAAGTCATATTATTCTTTTTCATGAAATTCCCGAATGCGTAAAAACTCTTTTTCCAAAACATAAAGGGGATACCAAGAGCTGGTGGATAATTTAAGAAAGTTTATCTCGACATCTATTTGTACCATACCACCATCACGTTCATAATTTACAGACAGGTCCTCTTCCCGATTATGCTGAAGATCCAGCAAAACCCCTTTCTCATATAAAACGGATGCTAATTCTAAACTAAGCCTTTCGTGGCCAAGAAGTTGTTTTTCTGCTTCTTCTACAATTGATTGGGAAAAATGTACCCATTTAAACCCGCTGACAATAAAAAACCCGATGAGCAAAACATAAGCACAGATAAGTATTAAATTTATTTTTCTCATTAATACGTCCTCTGCATTGGTGGAGAAGGTGCAACAACTCTAACAAACTCGCTCTCTTCATAAAATTTTTCAGTGCCTTCACTAAATGGACATTTCCTACAATTATAACCTATCTTTTCTGCAGTATTCATTCCTCTCCGGTGTGCCCCACCCGAAAACATAAAAATCTGCTTCCTTATTACATCTCTAGCGCTTGAATCAGTGGTGCATCTCCAAACGCGTTGTATGCACCAGACCAGTCCATCAAATGTCCTCTCTCGTTTCATTGGATCCAATTTTTGTTTTCGTTCCTCCCCAGTTCTTACGAATGATGGTCCTCCCTTCCAAGCTGGTGGACATGCGTAAGTAGCTTCGGAAGGAACATCACCTACCAGACGTCCATGTGGATCCGTAGGTAAATTCCCCCCTTCTTGCGTAATATCTTGATCTTCTGGTCGAGGTCTACCTTGCCTCTTTCTTTCTTTCTTATTTTTTAACCCCAACAAATCCCAAGCATTCACGCCATCATTCCCTACCATCCCATACAAGTTCAACCCACCCTCTTCTTCAATGGGATCCCTTGATGGCCAGCGGCCAGTCAGCGGGTCGTAATAACGGAAGCCGTAGTAGTACCAGCCTAGTTCTTCATCACGGTATTTGGTGGAGAAGCGGAAGGGGTTGGTTTCGGCGTAGGTGCCGGAAGATTCGATGGTTTTGCCGAAGGGACTGTACGCGTAATGAGCGAGGATAGTGCCGTTGGCGGAATCGACCACTTGGCCGACGTGACTTCCGCTTGTCCCGCCGAAGACGGGGTTGGCGTCGTAGAAGTAGATTCCTTCCACATTGGCACCTTGATCATCGACAGCGAAGCGATTCCCGTAAGGCATCGTCGGCCCCTCCCCTAAAGTCACCGAATCCGGGTGATCCTTCACCTTCGGGATGTCCCGGTCAAATCTATGTGCGCTGGCAACCATGAGAAGTGATAAAAGTTTGGAAAGAATTCAAATCCTGGGCAAGGGTTTTCTCTGGTTTCTCAGTAACTCCTGTTCATATTTGTCTTTCTCCCTTGGAGGGACGAGCTCCGCCTCGTCCACCGAGTGGTGGTTCAACGTCCACCCCTGCAGATTCTACCCGTATCCCCTAAACGGTCCATCCTTTCCGGGAGGGCGAAGGTCCCTCTGAGCTTTCGCGCAGTGGCCCCAACGAACATTCCCAAACGGGCCGACCCAAAGGACAAACGCCCACCAAGAACCCGCACCCCAAACCTGACCACCCGAGCTCGGAGAGACCCTCGCCCTCCCCACTCGTCAGCGAAGTGCTTCTATAAGGAGCAAGGACATTTCTGTCCTTGGGGAGCCGATCAAGCCGACCTGATTGGTGGGAGAGTTTTCCGAATAGGCACCATCCCTCCCATTCTCAAGGACAGAAATGTCCTTGATCCTTAATATTGTCCACCTCCCCATTCACCGGGATTTGGTCGGCTTTTGCGCGATCCCCGGAGGCCTCGTGCTCCTGCAAGCCTTTCCCTTTGGCCAGGGGAAACAACCAATTTGCGAAAGATTTCGGACACTAACCTTGAACGATCCTAAACCGGCCGGCGTAAAGAAAAACCCGACGGTGCTTGGCATGACGCTTACGGACGAGCGCACCCAAACGCGAAGTAAAAGGCTTACTCGTAAATCGTTTTGCGGTGTCCGGTCGCCAGCACGAGCACAACCAACTCATCGTCAACGATGCGGCAAATGATCCGGTAATCGCCGACCCGGTAACGCCACAGCCCGGAGAGGCTGGCCTTGAGGCCTTTTCCGAAACGTCTCGGATCCGCTTCGGTCTCGATGCGTTCTTCGAGATAGGAGAGGATCTGTTGTTTGCTTTGAGGATCGAGCTTCTTCAGCTCTCGCAGGGCGCGCTGGTCGAATTTACAGACCCAACTCACGCTTGGCTTCCTCCATGGTGTAGAGCTTCTCAGGCTTCTCCAGGCGCTCGAGAGCCAGGTAGGTGTCCTCGATGTCGTCCAGGTGCTCGAGAATCGCCTCGCGCGCATAGTAAGTTTTGGTTCGCCCGGTCTTTTTGGCCAGCCGATCCAGGCGGTCCTCAATCTCGGTATCTAATCGGATGGCTAACATAACTGTAGGCTAGCATCATATACGCGTATAGCAAGTAGTTTCCTGTTACTTGCCGAAGTAACCCGGACTAAAATCACCGATTTCTACGACGCCAATTCGGCTAAAAATACGATGTCAATTTGAGCGGCAACAGCCAACCCACGAAATGATGATCTTTCACCAGCTCACAAAAAAAACAAAAGTATAAGAAACCCTGATTGAAGAAAAGAAAAACGGTATTGCCCCGTAAAAACAGGTAATTTCCTCCCACCCCCAAGCATCTTTTGGGTGAATTGAACCAAGGCCGATAATTTGCGAAAGATTTCGGACACTAACGGATCGTCCTGGCCGCCGCGAACCCAGAGCGGTCAAACGAAGACCCAAACCCTTTCCAGTTTTGAATAAAAACCGCAAAAAATACAAGGAAACACCCCACCGTAGTCATTACAAAAAAAATAATTCTAAAAAATGCCCGGCTTAACTTAGTGCCATTCTGGACTGACACCTTTGGCTGTCTTGGCTATTTTGGCTCCCAACTCCACCTTAGCTCATTTGATTTATTAATAATGTCTTTATGTACTATTACATATTCATTATCGGCAATTTTTTCACCAATTATTATAAGCATGTCCCTGTTGATGTACCCATCTATTGTTAATTTCCCCTGAACAAATCTAGCCCATACTCCACCTCGGGTATACTTTCCAATCAAATCTCCGTTATGAATTATTTCAACCATCCCAAATTCTCCCTCTGAAAAAACACCCAGAGAATTTTTTTGAGTAATTTTTTGACCGACATTCAAGCTTTCAAACTCCGGATCGCTCCATTCGCCTAATAAAAGCTTATATTCCTGTTTATTTGAACTGCAAGAAACAATCAATAAACTAAGGAAAAATCCGATAAAAGCGTTGATTTTACTTATCATTGAACAAACCTTCCACTTACATCAATCCCTCCTTCAACGGATCCACCGGCATTAAGCCCAAGGCTACTCGTTGCTGAGAAATTCGCGCCACAGGAGAAAGAGCCTGAGGGAAAAGTGTAGCTACAACTTGTGCCCCCCTGGAAGTTTAGAACCGAAGCACTGGCTTGAATCAGAATCGCGCCTCGAATTTCTGGTTTGGTCTCCGTAGGGCAATCCGTCATCCCAAAATCAACTTTAACCGCAGCAATATCATTACTGACAGACCATCCTACACCTGTAGTAAAAGCAGGTCCAGCGGTTATTCTTCCACTCATTTCAAACATGTCTTCTGTTGTTCCATCAGCATTACAACATTTACCAACTGAAACCGATACACTTCCAGACAATCTTACACCTACAGGAGCGCCTGCACTACCACTAACTGAAAACCCTTTTGTAAAATTCAAATTTAAATCCAGATCTGGTAAACTTTGACGGCGCTGATCAACTCCCCTTTGTTCCCTCTGCTCCTCCCATCTTCTTTCTTGTTCCTCCATTTCCCGTCTCACATAATTAGGAGGGCCCGTTGGATGTCCATGCTCATCAGTAGGGGTATAATTGGGGTGATCCTCTAGTCTTCTCAACCCCAAAACATCCCAAGCATTCACCGGGTTGTTTCCAACCATGGCATACAGATTCAAACCACCCCTTTCACCAATCGGATCCCTCGATGGCCAGCGCCCCGTCTCGGGATCATAGTATCGGAAGCCGTATTCTAATTCGCGGGGTTGATCTCCGTTCTCCTGATAAATGGCACGACTGGGGTTGTAGTGGCAGGAAGTCCAAACAGAATTCTTATTTTCTTCGACGATTATTGCGTAAACTACTTTCCCACAACGTGAAAGAACGAAAACGAATACCGCATGTCCTCTGTATCGTAGGCATACAACCGGGAAAGCAGTCGTCTTATCTGATCGCAAAAAGAACAGGCTATCGGTATGACACCGTGACACATTTTTTGCCAAAAGGCAGAGAGTTACCCGCTCAGCGGTATATTGACTGATTCGCACCAAGACCATCAACCAGGAAAGGAAAATGAAATCGGTGAAATGGTTTCGAAGGGCATTCATTTTTCAGGAAATTATCATTCTGAAGTTTGGCGAAAAGATAGCTCCTTGTCCAGAAATCCCGGAAACCGATTTGCCTGACCCAGAACCTAAGCGATCAGATGCCGTGACGGAGCGGTTGGTGGCCCGTTGCCAGTGGGGTCGGAAATACGGAAAAATCAAGAATACGTGGTTTGACCCCTTTGGCTGTCCCCGGCCAAAAAGCAGCTCGTCCCGTAAGAACGGGGATGTCAACTCGGTCGGTAACAGTTCGGCCCAAAATTCGCCTGACCCGTCACAACTGGAATGTTTCCGTCCGGCAAAAGACCCCCTATTCTGAAGGGTGTCAGGGGTGGTAAGCTGCCTGCGGTTCTTTGACAAGGCGGTGAGGGTGGGCCTTGGCCCAGTTCCACGGCAGCAGCTCTTCGAGCAGGTCGGCCCCGGGTTGATGCTCGGCGGGCACGATGCGCTCCAGCAGGTCTGTCAGATAAGC
>JAFIGF010000087.1 GCA_020831535.1 Opitutales bacterium
GTTATCCTCGGCATAGCGCACTTTAACGGAGATATCCTTTCGGATAAACTCAACGACCTTGTTTTGTTCGTCATCAGGCAAGCGCTTGAATTGATCAATGACTTCCATTGCATTCATAAGACCTAATATCGACGATTTTAACGGATTTGGCAAGTCAACTTTCACCGCCTTGGATTCCCCTTCGGTTCATCAAGAGTGGTGTTTTCGAGCTTGGCCTTTAGACTCCGCCAAGGCGGGCCGGGTGGGCGGCGGCGTGGATCTCCTTGAGTTTGCCGGATGGAACATCGGCGGGAATACGCAACAAATGGACGCAGTGCGATAGCACCAAGATGCTTGCAGTCCGGCCCCGAAAGGCGGGGCAAATAAGCGAAGCGCATCGGGAATACAAATGGAAACTTTTTCGGACGAAAGCGTAGACATAGCGCGTCAGTGTAAAGGTGGCGAAGCCCCCGCAAGCGGGGGTGAGTGAGACCGGGTGCCCACCGGGCGGAATCAAGAACAAATCACCCCAAATATTCTACCGTGTCGCGGCGTAGCCCGGAGGGCGAAGACGGATGGTACTTCGTTCCGGCATACTCAATTCGTAGTTTGCGCGCCATGGTAGATAATTGCGGTCCTCAGCCCAGCCTCCTCAGGGCGGGAAGGCAAAAAAACATGAAAATTTGGACTGACTCATTTGGCTGTTCAGTCGCTTTTTAAAATCAGGGAGCTTCCGTTCTCAATTTGAACCCCTCCGATTGCCAAACCATTTCTCCCTTGAGATTGAACCATGCCATTTCTTCGTCGTTCCGAATAAGAATCAAATCGAGCCCTTCATAGGTAACATCTCGCCAAACAAAATCCTGATATGGCTTTATAAGGAATGTTTCATTCATAGTAAAGACTCCATAGAATTCTCCTTTGCGGATAATTGCAATTTCTAGACCTTTCTGGAAATTTGCCGTATGGAGCACTGAGACATCCTCAGGCAAAAAAATTATTTTCTCTCCATCCCTGTTTATAAAATAATTCCTCCTACCATCTCCAGATTTTTCGCTTATTAAAGCATATCCATTGACAAAATCATTGGCTATTGGAAATCGTTGCGAGAATGCTTCCTCACCTTCCAAATCAAGAAAGCCATATTTTGAATTCTCTGCGCAGCGAAATAAGACCCTGTCTTCTGAGGGAAGACCAATTCTGTAAGTTGTTTTAAACAAAGGGGTCCACCCATCTTCCAACTTCTTCCATAATTTGTAATTTTTGTCCTTATCACTTGATATGAAGTATTTAGTGGAGGCTAACTTAACATTCTCATCAGTAGGAAATTTTATTATTTTTTTCCCTTCTTTGCCAATAGTGAAAAACTCCTTTCTCCCCCCCTCATCTTTAAGATAAAACACACCATTGGAATTCATCCCGCGTAGCCATGTCAGCAATGAAAATTGTTCGTTCGCTTCCAAGACCACTTCCCCGCTAAAATGAATGATTCCCTCGACCCCGTCCTCAACGAAAATATAGTAACCCCGCCAAGCTATTGGGATAACAGAAAGGCCCGCTGGAATGCGTGTTTTTTGTCCGGTCGGGACATCCAGAAAATATTGCTTTTCATCTTTCGTGACCCACGCTGATCCCATACTGGTCACACCACTACCTGTCTCAAATTGGGGTTCGACCAAAACATCTCCATGGGAATCAATATACCCGGTAAGTCCGTTGTCCGAAATACCGTAATATTCGGATCCCCCAAAACCTTTAAAAATAAATAAAAATAAAGCCCCAAGATATAGAATTGTTTTCATTATAAAGTAAAATCAGTAAGTGCGATACCTTGGATTACGGATATGCCTAAAATGATCATCATGGGGGTCTCTAGACAATGGATATCCTTGGTCTTCAAAATGACCGATATTAGAGTGATTGACGGTTGACGATATATCACGCCACATTTCTTCCAAATCATCCCTAACATCATCCCAACCAAAGGGTGTGAAACTCGTTCCTCCTTCTCCAAGACTTACGATTCCCCCTTGGTGATACGGCCAACAATTCTTCCATTCTTCCCTGCGGACTGCTCTTGCTTCATCAGTATCATTTAACATTTCTTGTAGACGATTATCCCAATATTCAGGGCTTTGTTCATATACATTCTCATTTGATGTTATCTCATAGGCTAGATCTCTTCCAGTCATACTGTGAAGATCATCAAATTCCACTCCAGAAATTCTATTCAACCCCAAGAAATCCCACCAGTTCACCCCATCATTCCCCACAAACCCATACAGGTTCAATCCACCCTGCTCCTCAATCGGATCCCGGCTTGGCCAGCGGCCAGTTTCGGGATCGTAGTATCGGAAGCCGTATTCTAATTCGCTGGGTTGATTTTCGTTCTCCCGATAAATGGCACGACTGGCATTGTAGTGGCAAACAGCCCAAACAGGAATCTTCTTTCCTTCGACAATTATTGCATAAACCACTTTGCCACAATGAGAAAACACAAAAATGAACACCCCATGCCCTCTGTGTTGTAGGCATAAAACCGGGAAAGCAGACTTCCTATCTGATCGCAACCAGAATAGGCCATCGGTATGACACCGTGACACATTTTTCGCCAAAAGGCAGAGATTTGCCCACTCACCGGAATATCTACCGATCCGCAACAAAACCATCAACCAGGAAAAGAAAATAAAATCGGTGAAATGGTTTCGAAGGGCATTCATTGATCAAGAGATTTTCATTTTGAAGCTTGGCGGAAAGATAGCTGCTTGTCCAGAAATCCCGAAAACCGATTTGCCTTACCCAAAGCCAGAGCGGCTGGCAGCAGATGCCGTGACGGAGCGGTTGGTGGCCCGTTGCCGATGGGGTCGGAAATGTGGATAAATCAAGACGGAGTGAAACGGAGATGCTTACAGTCCCGCCAGAGGGAAACAAGCGCAGCGCAGTCGGGAGCGTAGCAATACGTGGATAGACCCCTTTGGCTGCCCCCGGGAATTGGTCCGGCCACCTTTGAATCGATCCAGCCTTTGCTGTGGATCAAGGCGGCTGCATCGCCACCACCCGACCCACCACTCACGACCAACCCACCTTCACCAAGCACGGGGTGATCCATTACGGGGTAACCAATATGCCCGGGGCCGTTGCCCGCACCGCGACGCTCGCCTTTACCAACGGCCACTTTCCCCTATCTCCTCCGAATCGCTGAACTCGGCCCCGATCGCCTTGCCGAGGACTACGTTCTCAAAGGATGGTATATCTATGGGTTGGCAACGATCCCGGCACCCCTTCAGGGTGCGGTTGTTTTGGATTCATTACCCAGGGTTTCGCAAGCCTGGGCTATCACCTTCAACCGCGTTGCGGTTTGAAAAATGAGAACACTGTGGGCGTTTTCCCGGAGAACCTTTGGCTTGGAACGCCAAAGGTCTTCCCTTGGAGTACCAAAGGTTCGCGCGGAACATGCCTACCCTGGGTTTGGGATATAGTTATAATTCCACCTTCCTTTCCGACCTCCGATCCGCCCGCGCGCTACAAAACAGCCATCCAAAGACTGACGTCTTCGGCTACAAAAGAACCCCGGGAGGGCGGTTGTCCCCAACCGCCGAAGGGATGACCAGCGATACCCAACCTCGCCCAGATCCATAGACCCCTCCATCGCTTACCGTGCCCTCCCGGCGATTGAGGATCCTTTTTTGATCTGCCAAAGTGACCGAAATGAGGTAGCACAGCCATCCTGGCTGTGTTGGGCCGTTGGAAGGAAACAGGCTGGAAGCCTATTCTACTTCTGGAGGCGCAATCCCACCCACGGTAAGGTGGTTGTCCCCAATGGCTAAAATACCTCCCCGGGAACCGTTTCGACACAAACAATTAACTTGCCGGAGCCTTACCTATCCTCGAATATGCGCACATGGCTGAATCGCTGGAAAGAGCCGAACAACTGTTGCGTCAATTATTAACGCAAAAAGAACTTACGTCCTGGAACGAGCAACTGACGCCCGACACGACCAACCTGCCCGAATACCGCAGCGACGGTTTGCAACAGAGTAGTGCCGCCATCAAGGATCTTTTGACCTCTGTCACCTCATCCGAGGAGGCCCAGAGAGCACTGGGTTCGGACAGTGACCTCAGCCCGTATCTGAATACGATTGAGAACATGGTTGGGACGATTCAAATTCCGGTCGGAATCGCTGGTCCCCTCCGTCTCCGGGGCACCTATGCGCAGGGGGATTTCAAGGTTCCCCTGGCCACCCATGAAGCGGCGCTGGTCGCCTCCTATCACCGGGGCATGCGCGCCGTTACCGAAGCCGGTGGGGCCACGGCGCTGCTCCTCAACGAGGGCGTCCCGCGGGTGCCGTGTTTTACCTTTTCCTCCACCCGTGATGCGGCCAACTTTCTGGCCTGGTTGATTCCACGGGAGGAAACCCTGCGGCAAACCGCGGAAGCCACGACCCGGCACGGAAAGCTTTCCGAACTGCGGCTCACCGTGGAAGGTTGCCATGTTTATCTCCACTGTCATTACACCACCGGGGATGCCGCCGGCCAAAACATGGTCACCCTCGCCACCCAGGCCATCTGTGACTCTATTGCCCAGGAGAGTCCGATCCCACCGAAGGCGGTCTATGTGGAATCCAACCTCTCCGGCGACAAGAAAGCCAGCGCGATCTCCTTCGGCGGCGTGAGGGGGAAAAAGGTGACCTGCGAAGTTCTTCTCCCGGCTGAGGTCCTCAAGCGACGCCTCAAGGTCTCGGCCGCTCAAATGGAGGATTATTGGCGGGTCTCGGCCATCGGGGGAGTCCTCTCCGGATCGGTGGGTATCCAGGGCCATTACGCCAATGGGCTCGCCGCATTGTTCATCGCCTGCGGTCAGGATGCCGCCTGCGTGGCGGAAGCAGCGGTCGGGGTTACCCGCTTCGAAAAACGGGAGGAGGACGCTCTTTATGCCTGCGTGACCCTGCCGAATCTGATTGTTGGCACGGTCGGCGGAGGCACTCATCTGCCCAGCCAACAAGCCTGCCTGAACATTCTCGGGCTGGCCGGAGAGGGAAAAGCCAGGGCCTTTGCCGAAGTTTGTGCGGGAGTCGCTCTGGCGGGAGAACTCTCCATCATTGCCGCGATTGCAACCAATCGCTTTACCAAAGCCCATGAAATCCTCGCCCGGCTTCGTCGGCGCCATACCCCATGAACAACCGCTGGTGGATCTATCAACGGGAAAGGTTTCCCCTCGCCCAGCATGCCCCGCTGGTGTTGGCTTTCAGCCTTTCCGCCCTGATCTTTTCCAGCCTCCTCCGGGAGGATTACCGTTTCCCTGAACCGGCCGCCATTGCCGTTGCCTTTATCACCGCCCTCCTCTTTTTTCTCCAGCTTCGTATTGCGGATGAGTTTAAGGATCATGAGGAGGATTGCCGCTACCGCCCCTATCGTCCGGTTCCCCGGGGATTGGTCAAACTCTCCGAATTGCGCTGGCTTTTTATCGGTTGTGGCCTCATCCAACTCGCCCTCGCCCTGCTGTACCACCCACCCCTCGTTCTGCTCCTGGGAATTACCTGGATCTACCTCGCGGCGATGAGCAAGGAGTTTTTTGTCCGCAAATGGCTGGTCAACCGCCCCCTGATATACCTCTGGTCGCACATGCTGATCATGCCTTTAATCGATCTCTATGCGACCTCCTGTGATTGGCTGGTCGCCGGACTCACCCATCCCCCACCAGGGATTTTCTGGTTTTTGGTGGTCAGCTTTTTCAATGGGATCCTGATTGAGTTCGGGCGAAAAATCCGTTCCCCGGAGAATGAGGAAACGGGGGTCAATACCTACACCGCCCTCTGGGGAGTTCCCCGCGCTGCCCTCGCCTGGTCCCTGGCCCTGACGGCCAATCTCACCGCCGCCTTACTCGCTGCGAATCAAAGCGGTGCCTTCCTGCTCACCCTCCTCGTTCTTCTGCCCGCCTACCTCACTGCCCTGTTTCTTGCTCTACGGTTCAGCCGCCAACCCGAACCCCGCCACGCCAAATGGATCGAACTCTCCTCCGGTCTCTGGACACTGCTGCTTTATCTGACCCTCGGGCCGCTGGCCCTTCTCCTTCTCCGCTGACCTTCTTCTTATGGCACCGACGCTCCACGGCCCCGAAATTCCCCCTGAGATTGCCCAACTCGGCGGCAAAGGCTACGCCCTGGCCCGCTTACAACGAGCCGGATTTCCGGTTCCCGCCTGGTTCGTCGTCCCCCCCGGTTTCGGGGTTTCCCCCGAAGGGCCTTCTCCGGCATCGGCCAACCCAACCTTCACCCCCGCCGAGGAAGAAAAGTTGCAGGAGGCGATCCACCAGTTGACCGAACAGGAACCCACCAGGGCGGATGCAGAGCCCCGCTTTGCGGTTCGTTCCTCGGCCCTCGATGAGGATGCCGAAGGGGCCTCCTTTGCCGGGCAGTTGGACAGCTTTCTGGAAATAAAAGCGGCGGATGTGCCGCTGTTTGTCCACAAGGTTAGGAAATCCCTTTTCTCCGAGCATCTCCAGCGTTACCGGGAGATGAATCACCTTCCCCCACCGACATCGTACCCCGCCGTCATCGTGCAGCGGATGGTCCCCGCCGACGCCGCCGGTGTTGCCTTTAGCGCCAACCCGGTGGATGGACGCCGCGGGCAGGTGGTGATCAGTGCGGTTGCCGGCCTGGGAGAAAAACTGGTTTCCGGGGAAGTCGATGGCGATACGTGGATGGTCTTCCGCGACGGCACGATGGAAAGCAATCAAACCGCGCCGGAAGGGGAAGCGTCCAACGTATCCAAGGCAAACCTACAATCTATCGCTGATCTGGCCAAACGTTGCGCGGAATTCTTTGGGCGTCCCCAGGATATCGAATGGGCCCTCCATGGGGATCAACTTTACCTTCTCCAATCGCGCCCGATCACCACCCTGAAGGGCCGGGTCGATCCGGATGGGGTGCGCAATCTTTGGGACAACAGTAATATCGCGGAGAGCTACGGCGGCGTGACCACACCTCTCACCTTTTCCTTTGCCCATTACATTTACCGTGAAGTGTATCAGCAGTTTTGCCGTTTACTCCATGTCCCGGAATCCGTTATCGCCGCTCATCGTCCGGTTTTCAATTCCATGCTGGGCCTGATCCGGGGTCGGGTCTATTACAACCTGATGAGTTGGTACCGGATGTTGGCCCTCCTTCCCGGGTTTCATCTCAACCGCCGTTTTATGGAGCAGATGATGGGAGTTAAAGAGCCCCTTTCGCCGGAAATCCTTCAGGAGATCATCTCCGGACCCAAACCGGGCAAACTTCGCGAAGCAGCGCGTTTCAGTTGGGCCCTCATCGGATTGGGACGGGCCTACCTTGGTTTGCCCCGAATGATCAAACGGTTTATCGCCCATTTTGACCGAACCCTCCACGACCTGCCCGCGCCGCTCACCGCGATGCGGGCGGATGAATTGGCCCAACACTTCCACCATCTTGAGGAAGCCTTGCTCAACCGCTGGGATGCCCCCCTGATCAATGACTTTTTTGCCATGATCGCCTTCGGCCTGTTGCGTTCCAGTACCCGGAAATGGGCCGACGACACCGAGGGCAATCTCTGTAACAGTCTCCTTTGCGGCACCGGACAAATCATCAGTGCCGAACCCGCCCGCCGGATACGCGAAATGGCGGAGATCGCCTCCTCCCACCCTGATTTTGTGGCCCAACTGGAAAGCGCTGACCCCTATGCCATCAACCAGGCAATGCGGTCTGTTCCCTCCTTTTCCGATCTCTACCATGCCTATCTGGATCGCTTTGCCGACCGATGCCTGAACGAGTTAAAACTGGAGAGCGCCACCCTCCGCGACAATCCCCTCCCCTTGCTCAGATCCATCGGCGGCCTTGCCCGAAGGCTTCTCCGGGGAAACCAACCCAACCAGCGGGCCGAGTCCGAACTGGCCCGCCAGGCCGAGAGCAACTTGCGGGAAAAAGTCGCCGGACACCCCTTGCGGGCCTTCCTTTTCCGCCTGCTCCTGAAACAAACCCGGAAGCGCGTGCAGGTTCGCGAAAACCTGCGCTTCGAGCGAACCCGCCTTTTTGGACACATCCGGAAACTCTTTCTCGAAATCGGCAAACGATTGAATGCAGACGGGGCCATCGACGACCCACGGGACATCTTTTACCTGAAAATCGATGAGGCCCTTGGCTTTGTCGAGGGCACGAGTGTCAGCACGGATCTCCGTGGCCTGATCGCGTACCGGAAAATCGAATACGAGGCTCACGCACAGAGTGAATCTCCCGCCGACCGCTTCACCACCCGTGGCGTCGTTCACATCGGTAACCTTTTTCAGGGCACGGAAACCTCCCCATCCGACCCCTCCGAAGCATCGCAGGATCCTTCCCGCCTTCAGGGTATTGGCTGCTGCCCCGGCAAGGTTGAAGGAAGGGCCTGCGTGGTGCACAACCCGCAGGAAGCAGATCTCAAGGAAGGCGATATCCTCGTTGCCGAACAGACCGACCCCGGATGGATCACCCTCTTTCCCGCCGCCGCGGCGGTTCTCGTGGAACGCGGCAGCCTGCTTTCCCACAGCGCGATTGTTTCGCGGGAAATGGGAATCCCCGCCATCGTTTCCATATCCGGACTCCTCGCCAAGGTCCGAACCGGTGATCGCCTCGAAATTGACGGAGCGGAGGGAACCATCCGGATTGTCAACCCCGCCAACCATGAGCCAGCCAACTGAACCGCAGACCGAAGCCGCCGGCAAAGCCGATTTTGCCCAAATCCGCTATGGTCAGGTATGGGAGGATGCCGATATTCTCATCGAAGCCCTCCGCCCTCCCGCCGGTGGCACCTGCCTGTCCATCGCCTCAGCGGGAGACAATGCACTGGCCCTTCTGACGACCGGAGTGGATCACGTCCACGCGATTGATCTCAACCCGGCCCAGTTGCATTGCCTCGCTCTCCGGGTCGCGGCCTTTAAAACCCTCGAACACGATGAACTCCTCGCGCTGATCGGATCCCGCCCTTCCGATGACCGCCCCGCCCTCTACCGGAAATGTCGCGGTGAACTGGATACCGAGGCCAAAGCCTTTTGGGATGCCCGTCCGGATAGCATCCGTCAAGGAATTGGGGAAGCCGGAAAATTCGAGCGCTACTTCCGGCTCTTCCGCCGCCGGATTCTTCCCCTCATTCATTCAAAGGCCCGCATCGATAGCCTGCTCTCTTCCCGAAACCCCGCCGGGCGCCGTCAATTCTATGACCGCACCTGGAACACCTGGCGCTGGCGCCTCCTGTTCCGTCTCTTCTTCTCCCGTTGGGTCATGGGTCGCCTCGGTCGGGATCCGGCCTTTTTCGACTACGTGGAGGGATCCGTCGCGGATCGTATCCTCGCGCGCACCGAACACGCCTTGACCGAACTGAATCCAGCGGAAAACCCTTATTTGCAGTGGATCCTCAAAGGAACCCACCTTACTGCCCTGCCGTGCTACTTGCGCCCGGAGAACTTTAACCTCATCCGGGAGCGCATCGACCGGATCGAATGGCATCTCACCTCGATTGAAGCATTTGCCCAGCGACTTGGATCCCCAAAGGTCGATTCCTTTAATCTCAGTGATATTTTTGAATACATGTCCGAAGCCAATACCCAGCAGTTGCTCCAGCATCTTGCCTCGGTCGCCCGCCCCGGGGCCCGACTGGCCTACTGGAATATGCTGGTTCCGCGAGAGCGTCCGGAAAGTCTCGCCGATCAACTGATCCCCTGCCCGTCCGAAGCCGCCGCCCTCTTTCAGCAGGATAAGGCTTTTTTCTACAGTCGTCTGGTCATTGAAACGATCCCGGAACAGCAACCATGACTGACCTCCTTGCCATTTCCGCTATCGCCCTTTTTCTCCTCCTTCTCCTGGTTGCCTTGTCGGTGATCAAAAAGGCCGGCCAAACGGGATCCGAAACCACCCGCAAGGTTGTTCATATCGGACTCGGCCTCATCTGTCTTTCTTTCCCCTGGGTCTTCAGCTCCTTTCTGCCGGTTTTGCTACTGTGCGTTATCTCGCTCGTTTTCCTGCTTTATGTCCGCCGGGAGGATTCCGGTCTGCGGGGAGTTCTGCATGGAGTATCGCGGGAATCACACGGCGACCTTTACTTCCCCATCGCCGTCACCCTGCTGTTTTTTCTGCATACCGATCCCATTATTCAATACATCATCCCCCTCCTGCTGTTGACCCTGGCCGACGCGATGGGAGCCCTCATTGGTGTTCGCTACGGGAAGTCCCATTACACGACCGACGACGGACTGAAAAGTGTCGAGGGATCCGTCGCCTTTTTCCTCATCGCCTTTCTCAGTACCCATATCGTATTACTGCTGGGAACCGACACGGGGCGACTGGAATCTCTCCTCATCAGCGTTATCATCGGCTTATTGGTCATGCTCGTCGAGGCGATCTCCTGGCGCGGACTGGATAACCTTTTCATTCCTCTGGGAGCCTACCTACTGCTCGATGTCTATTTGCAAATGGGGGCGGCGGACCTCGGGTTGAGGATCTTTATCCTGGCTGTCATCGGACTCTTTTTCCTCCTCCTTGCACAACGAAGTTTTGCCCGTTCCGGAACCCTCCTGGCGGGACTTTTAACCCTCTATCTGATTTGGGGGTTGGGGGGCTGGAAATGGGCGATTCCTCCCATTGCCTTTGCCCTCAGCTACAGCCTTCTCTGCCCACGGGGTCAGCCGGATTTCCACAACCGTCACCGTTTACTTGATCTCGGCGCGGTGGCTGGCGGCGGCTTGTGCTGGCTGTTTCTTTCCATGGCCTACAACCGGCCCGAACTCGCCCTTCCCTTTACCCTTTCCTGGGCGGCCCAAACCGCTATTACCGTCACCGCCTTTGTCGCCTGGAAACAACCCGGTACCCCCTCCCTGACCATCGCCTTCACCGGTGGGCTGGTAGGACTGGCCCTCTACGCGCTACCCCTGATTCTTATCCTTCCCCTTCCTCTCCAGCCCGGAATGCTTCCCCTTCTTTTTGTTTCCGGCGCCCTGGCCGCAACCTTCCTTTGGATCGGTGAATGGAAACGCTTTGGCACCACCCTCGAACCTAACCGCCCATGGCGTCAATTGGGCTACGGCTTGATCGCTTCCAGCCCGGGACTGCTTCTCCTCTGACGACTCTCCACCCTGCTTCACCATGTTATCCTTCACCCACCACACATCTCCAGAGAGTTATCTGAAGGACTACCCGCCCTCTGCGATAACGCCCCTGCCCGCGTCGGAATGGCAACGACTGCAACCTGACCGTCACTTTATCGCCCATGGCCGGAACGGCGTCGAGGCCCGGTGTTCCGTTTGGCGGGAAAGCCTTCCACCTGACACCATCGGCCAGCCAGCGGCGATTGGACACTTCCTATCGACTGATGCGCAAACCGGATCCCAACTCCTTGACGCTGTTGCTGACTGGCTGCGGGATCAAAAAACCACCCACGCCATTGGCCCGATCGACGCCAACACCTGGAACCGTTACCGACTGGTCACCAGCCGGGGAACACGCCCCCCTTTCATTCTCGAACCATGGACCGATCCCTCCGCCCCCGCGGCATGGGAGGGAGCAGGCTTTAGACCGCTGGCGGAATTTCACTCCGGTTCCTTTCCACCGCAAATCGACGATGACCCCCGCCTGAAACGAATGCTTCAACGCTGGGAAACCATCGGATTGCGTATCCGGAATTTGGATTTAAATGATTTCTCCGCCGAACTCCAACGCATCCACGCCGTCTCCCTGAAAAGCTTTGCCGGAAACTTTCTATATACCCCGGTTTCGGTCGAAACCTTTACCCAAATGTATCAGCCGATTCGCGACAAAATCGTTCCCCGGTTCACCTGGATTGCGGAGACCGATGCACAAACGGCCGGTTACCTTTTTGCCCTGCCCGATTATCTCCAATTGGAAAGGGAGGGGAAGGTGGATGCGGTGGTGATCAAAACCCTCGCCATTGTCCCGGACCGGGCCTTTGCCGGATTGGGTCAATGGCTTACCCGACTCGCTCACCGGGCCGCGCATCAGGAAGGTTATCAGACGGTAATCCATGCGCTCATGCACTCCGGTAGCCGTATCAAACATTTTGGTCGCTCCGAAATGGATGTCTTCCGTCGCTACACGCTTTATCAACGTATACTATGAATCTGGTCGAACTTCCCTTGCAACATGCCCTGGCCAATCCGGATCGCATCGCTTTGATCGACGGACGGGAGGGGCGGGAGCGTTCGACCTCCTATGCCCATTTCCGGGCACAGGTCTATGCTGCGGTGGCAACGTGGCAGCATCTTGGTGTGGGCTCCGGCGACCGGGTTTTGGTCTTGATCCCCATGAGGAGCGAACTGTACGTAACCCTTGCCGCCCTCTGGTATATCGGGGCCACCGCTGTTTTCCTCGATCCCTCCGCCGGTCGGAAAGTCATCCGGCGGTGTTGCGAGGAATCCCGTCCCCAAGGTCTCATCGGTATTCCGGCCGCCCGTCTGCCCGGTTGGTGGCATACGCCCCTCCGCCGGATTCCCTTCCACTGGTATTGGCCCTGGTGGGGATCGCCCAACCAACAGGAAACACTCCCTTCTCCACCCGCCGACCTGGATCCCGATCATCCCGCCATCCTGACCTTTACCAGCGGCAGTACCGGGTTCCCCAAAGGAGCCATTCGTTCCCATGGGCTTCTCCTTGCCCAATACCATGCACTCGTCGAGGAGTTGAACCTTCAGGCCGGCGAGACGGATCTGGCCACCCTCCCCGTTTTCACCCTTATCAATCTGGCCGCCGGGCTCACCACCCTCATTCCTGATGCCAAGCTTTCCCACCCCGGATTCATCAAGCCGGAGCCAGTGCTTCGTCAGATCCAACGCTTCAGCCCCTCCCGCTGTGTCGCCTCTCCCGCCTTTTTGCAAAGACTTGCCGAAGGTGCCCCCGATCCTTCCTCCCTGCAATCGCTGCGCACCCTCCATACCGGAGGGGCTCCCGTCTCCCCACGGACTCTGGACAAGTTGGCGGGAAGTTTTCAAAAGGCGGATATCAACGTTCTCTACGGGTCAACCGAGGCCGAGCCCATCAGCAGCATTGCCCTGACCGCCATCAGCGAAAAAGACCGGCAATCCATCCGCCAGGGAGCGGGCCTACCGGTTGGCAACATCGCCTCCATCGCCCGGGTGCGCATCCTCCCCGACCGCTTTGGCCAACCTTTGTCATTTGCCTCCTCAACAGAATTTGAAACCCAAAGCCTGGCCCCGGGCCAGGCCGGAGAGATTTTGGTTTCCGGCCCACATGTCATTCCCGGTTATCTCAATGGGCATGGGGACGAAGCCCATAAAGTTATGGTGGACAGTGTTGTCTGGCATCGTACCGGCGATGCCGGTTACCTCGATGAGGAGGGACGCCTTTGGCTTCTCGGACGCTGTTCCGCCCGGCTCGACCTCAATGGCCGGACCATTTATCCGTTTTCCATCGAAATTGCCGCTGTCGAAGCGTTCGATTGTTCCCTTGCCGCCTGTCTGATCGTCGATGGCAAACCCGTGCTCTGCCTGCCCCCCGGCACAAAACCACCCGACCTCCCCTGGTCCGGCCCGATCCCTATCAACGATATACGCATCCTCCCCCTCCCCCTCGACAAACGTCATAACGCCAAGATCGACTATACGGCCCTGCGGAAAATGGTGCGGTGAGCCTTATCTCCGCAATTGAAACAATTGATATCGCATAGTTCATTCAAGAACAGAGCCTAAATGGTGTAAAGTAATTTATCCTTCATACCCTCCTCGTCTTCGCTGGTTCTTTGGTTGCCAAAAGCATGGGTTTCCCCAAGAGTCACAAGGGTGAGCGAAGATGATCAAACAACACGACCGGAGGATGGTGAGGCGATGGGCCGCAAGTCCCCGGGCGCGGATGCCATGGCCTTGGAAAAAGGTCGTGGAAAGCATCTGAGTTGGTTGGGGGCCATCCTGTTTACCGCCCTTATTTTTACGATACCGGCTCTTTTACGAATTCTCACCACTGAAGAGAGCGCGGAAATCGACGAACCTGAAACAGTCCCGGTGCAGGTGGTCGAACCGCCGCCCCCGCCCGAACCTGAACCCATTGAAGCCTCGGCAGCGGAAGCTCCTGAGGATTCTGCGCTCCCCCCGCCGTCCCCTCCTGCGGAACCCTTGCAAGAACTGGAGTTGGCCGATTTGGATTTTTCTCTTCCGCCGGGGGAAGGCTTGGTGCAAGGATCATTCGATTATCAGTTTGCCGTTCAGGACGAAGGGTTCAGCAGCGATTTTGCGTTTTCCCTGGAAGAGGTGGACCAACCCCCGAGCCCACTGTCCCGCCCTCCCCCATCCTATCCCTATTCGCTGCGACGGGCCGGCATCTCCGGAGAGGTGGTCTTGCTTTTCGTCATCACCCCGGAAGGCACGGTCGAGAACATCGAGGTGGAACGTAGTTCGCATTCCGACTTCAATCGTCCTGCGCGGGAGGCAGTGGCGCGCTGGCGTTTTGAACCCGCCCAACGCTCCGGCGAGAAGGTTCCGGTATTGGTCCGCACAACGGTAGAGTTTAACTTACGGTGACGTGCAATCCCCGGTTGGCGGGGGTAAAATCGACAAAGCGGGCCCGGGAATTGGGAGGATTTTTTTCCAATTTACGGCGAATGCGGGTTCCCGCCTCCCCATTACGGGCAAACAAAAGGATATAACCACCGCCTCCGGCCCCGAGCAATTTCGCAGCGGCCAAATCGTCGCCCAGACCAGCTAGCAAGTGATTGATGGCCTCGTTGGTGGTGCCGGCATCCAGTTGGCAATTCAACCTCCAGGAACGGCGAATTCCGGCGATAATTTCCTCCCCATCCTCACGCTGCAAGGCTTCCCCCAGCAATTTGGCATTTTCCTTGATGTCCGAAAGAATCCGATGATTTTTCGATTCTCCCAGAAACATATCATCCACAATGTCCTGCAGGATATTTTTCGCCAAACGGGTGATCCCGGTGTAATAGAGAAGCACCGTTCGGTTGGCCCGGTCCGGTCCGAAATAGCGATCCGGCAAAAAGCGAACCACCGGCACTTGTTCCAGCCCGGGACTTGTTTCGATAAGTTTCAGTCCGGGATACAGCGCCCCTGCCTGGTCCTGCCATCCTCCGCCAGTGGTTAGTACCTGCTCCATCGCCAGAACTTTCCGGTGCAGTTGAAACGTATCCCACCCGAGCCCGCAGGCCCGGTTCAGAGCGGCCAACAGGGTGGCGCCAAGGATACTGCTGGTACCCAAACCAGACCCTTTGGGGATCGCACAAAGCATGGTGATTTCCACCCCGCAGCCAAGATGATTGAGATGCTCTTTCAGGGAAGTAAATTTGCCCCGTCCCCGAAAGTCGGGGTGGAAGCCTGCCAGCGCCAGAGCCGCCAGAGGAAGGCTGAAGGGCGAGGATGGATCGCGGTATTGCTCCAACTCCTCCCACGTCCGCACGGTCAAGGCAGAGCCGACATCAATGGACCGAACCCGCAGATACGGTTCTTCGGTAAAACGGGCAAAGGCCTGAATGGGAGGCTGTCCGTTCAAAAAGACAGCCATATTAAGAACCCGGCCGCCGTATCCCAAGCAAAAGGGCGGGGTATCACTCCAACCACCAGCCAGGTCGAGGCGCGCGGGACTGCGGGCCCAAACGATCTGATCCTCTTTCAAGTCCACCGTGGGATGGGATCGGTGAACACTCTCTTCGGCCAGAATGGCTCGCCGCAAAATAGCCCGGCCTTCATCCTGTTTTGGCACGATCATATTTTTTGGCCCCAGGCCTGCGTCCAGAAAACATTCCCTGCTGGCAATCAAGGATGAACGGGGCCTTTTGCGGCGTTCCTGTTGGTGGGTAAGTAAAGTCTCACGCAGGCTTTTGCGCAGGGCGGGATACAAATCCGTCCAACGCAACAGGGCCGCCGCATTCAACCCTGGAAGGAAATCTTCAGCGCGCACCATGCTGGAAACCAATTGCGTCGTAAATGTTTTTTCCCGATGACCCAACCAATCGGCAATATCCACCCGGTCCGCAATTTGCCGGGCGGACACCCTGGGCAAACCCCAAAAAGTTGAAGCTTCGTCAGAGTTGGGCGACGGATCGATAAGCCAATCCAATAAGGTTTGTTCAAGGGCCTCGGCTGAAACGATGGGGAAAAGCGGGAGATCGTATATTTCACCTGTCATCTCGGATGGCGCTCCATGAGCTTTCAGCCATTGCCGCGCCCGCTGTCCGAGAATTTTCCCGCCACGTGAGACGGTACCTCTTTGAGAATCATCGATCCCGTAAAACCGAAAGATCCACTGCCCCTCCCCGACGGGCAGGACATCGAGACAAAGTTCGGGCGGAAGGTGTTGAAAGTTGTGCCCCTCGGGGAGACCAGTCACCACATTCCACCCCATCAAAGTGCATTTGCCTTCCCGTCCGGCGGAGGATGACTCCACCCATACCGGAGCAGTGCGCTCTCCCTCGGCCAGACAAAATTTGCGCCGCGGGCTGGCGATAAAAAAATGTGGGGGCTGCGGAGTCTCCTGATTTTGCAAAAACACCAGGGACTCGATCAATTGACGACTCGAGCCCAAATGCAAAAACCGGGCTTTCTCCGGAGCGAAAACTTCGCTGGTTAAGTTCGCAAAACCCGCCCGGCGAAGATTCGATGATACCTTACCCCGCCGACCCAAGGCTTCTCCCATTTCGCGGTAAAGGTCAAAATTCGCCGGCAAACCTCCGGGCCCGGAAAAAGAGCGCTTTTTCGGCTGCCATCCGCAAGCGCGAAACAAAACCATAACCGCATCCTCGGAAAGAAACCACAATCCGGTATCGACGAAGAACTCGCGGTGGCGGAGTTTTTTGGTCAGACGGGCGGGCGATGGTTTTTGTAAAAACTCATCTACTTTCCAGGGAGCCGCTTCCCGGTTGACCACTTTATCCTCGGCCAGAAAGACGCCGAAATCCCTGGCCACCTCGGGCGAAACCCTCATTCCCAGGCCGGTAATATCGGCATCGATGGAAGGAAACCCCAAAGCCTGCGCCAACAACCATACATCCCCGGAAGTGACCATAACTCTGGTTTTCCCGCCAGCTTCTTCCAGGGCTCTTCGGTAAAAGGGCACTTGCTTGTCCAACAGACATGGCCGGAAATCCGGATGGGGAGCCCCCAGCCCATCCGGCAGAGGTAAGAAACATTTCCCCACCGAGGCATAGGCGGGCAAACGTCGGCTTTCGCCGCCGGCGTGCAAAACAATTTTCTGGCTTTGCCGCAACCATTCGCGAACCGACATTTCTCCTCCGGTTTCCTTTTGATAGGCTTGCCAGAGCAAATGAACCGTACCGCCGCCGGATCCAAGCCGCTGTCCTTCCGGGTCCGAGGTCTGATAAACCCGCCCACCGGCTATCTGTTGCAATCTATCCCGCCAGGCCTGTACGCCCCGATCCTGGTCACTCGAAAGGACACGGGACATTTGAGGTGGCAGGGATAAAAGGAGGTCGATGGAAGTCATGGGGCCATTAACAAACCGCCAGCAAGGGATTGCGCCGGGTGTATTCGACGACGTATTGGCGAAAGGTTTTCTTAAGTCGGGTAGTGAGGGTGCGAGCACCGACCTTGTAGGTGATACCGTCGATAGAACCAACCGGGACAATATCCTTGGTGGTGGAAGTCAAAAAACATTCCTCAAAACGCCCCAAGTCGGAAAAAGTAAGATTTTCTTCGGTCACCGCAATATCCCAGGCTTGAGCTGCCTGCTGTAAAATCACCGAACGGGTGATTCCGGCCAGAATGCCCTGTCCCAGCGAGGGAGTTACCAATTTTTTGTCCTCGACGAAGAAGATATTGCTGGAGGACGCCTCGGTGAGGTAGCCCTCAAGATTGTTCATAACCACATCATCCTTCCCCTTCGCCCGGGCTTCTTTAAGGGCCAACACGTTATTGAGATAATTGCCCGTTTTCCAGGCGGGGTTGAGCGTTCTTTGGTGATTCCGTAAAAGGGTCTTTCCAACAGTCAGCGCCAAGCCCCGCTTTTTTTTCCCCGCGAATTCCTCCGACGGCAAAGCTTTGACCAAAATGACAAAAAAACTTTCGTCCGCCAACTTAGGGTCAAGACCAATTTCTCCCGCCCCACGGGAGATTTGGATACGAATATACAAATTCTTCTCCTTTTTATTGTCCCCTTCCTGCCGAAAGGCTGAAACGGTCCTCCGGATTTCGGTCAACAGAACACTTTCGTCAAAGGGCATGGCTATCCCCAGAGAGCCCGCCGAACGGGTCAACCGCACAAAATGTTCGTGATACCCGAACAAACTCCCATCGTACGTCCGCACCACCTCGTAAACCGAATCGCCGTACAGAAAACTCCGGTCCAAGGGAGTGACGGAAGGGTTACGGGCATCATGGAGATGCCCATTGCTGTTCGCCTGGACAAAAGGAGCCATCAAGGGCGTTACTCTTTAATAAACCACTCCCCGCGCCGATTTTGAATCCATACACCGGCAACACTTCGCTCCGCGAGTTGCCGGGCCCGGATAATCCCAATCTCCTCAGCGCTCCGCCCAACATCCTCGGAAAGAATTTGGTAAAGGGCCTCGCGGTCCTCATTTTCAGCCTCCATAAGTTCTTTTTCCGAACGTGTCAGATCAGCTCTGGCCGCCAGAAAGCCACGGTTGGTTTCGCCAACCTTCTGCTCCAACAAGAGTGCAGAGACCGCTTCGTCACGTTCGCTGATACGCTCCTGAATGGCTTGCCGGTCCTCCGCTCCCGCGAAAGAGGTCATGACCAAACTGAGCAGGAAAGTAAAAAGTAGAAATTTAGTTTTCATAGGGTATTAATCTTGCACCGAACGGGCCCGTGAGGCCCGGTCAATATCGAGAAACAAATCATCCAAAGCCTGTTCCACGGTGACGTGAACATGAACATGAATAGGATCGATGCGGATGGGATCGCTTTTAATGCGCAAGCACCCGGACATCAAAAAGAGAAGCAAAAGACTTCCGAAGAAAACAAGGACGCCATTCGAGAAGGAGCTTAACATACAAAGCATTCTGCTCACTCGAAGCGGCAAAGGCAACACCAATCTCCCTGGTGGCTAGACAAAAGAATCCCGGAAAACGATTTCCTCGTAAGGCATTTGCCCCGACTTGGGGTGTGCGGGTTTTACCCCTTTGCCGACCGTAACCAGCATTACCGGAATCCAGTCCTCAGGCATCGCCAGAATTTGTTTCACCTTAACAGGGTCGAAGCCAATCATCGGGCAGGTATCCCACCCGCGCTCCGTTGCCGCGAGCATCAGTGACATGGCCAGCAAAGAGCCACTGCGGATGGCTTCGTCGCGCTGCAATCGCTCTTCCTGGTAAAACTGGCGAATCATCCCCGCCATTTTCGCTTGTACCTCGGGGGAAGAGTTGCGCCAGTAACGTTCCGCATCCTTCCAGGCCTTGGGATCAGCGGCAATCGCCACCACTAAGGGTGCCTCCCGCAGATGCGCTTGATTCCACGCCGCTTCACTGATTTGTTTGCGGACGCCGGGGTCCGTAACCGCACAGAGACGCCAATGCTGAATATTGAAGGACGAAGGGGTTTCCAGCGCGAGGGACAGGAGGGTTCTGATTTCGTCTTCGGATAGCGTGATTTCGGTATCGTAAGCTTTTATCGAGCGGCGTTTGAGTAGAGCTTCGGAAACTTTCATAATATACAGAACACCTACTGTGCCCAACTCGCCAAATTACTCAAGTCCTTGCAAAACATTGCTTGCGCGCCAGCGAATAATCTGATTCGGAGAATCGCCTTCAATCTCCTTCAACCGGGAAATCGCCTGGTCGGTTTGGCCATCGTCCGCCAGCAGCACCGCCAGCGCCAGGCGAGCTTCTTCACGGAACACACTCAGCGCACCCGCCCGATCCAGAAGATTCTCCAATTCAGCCCTGCCCTCCTCAAAATTTTCGTTTTCCACCAAAGCCATCGCCAGGCTAAACTGCGCCCGGTCACGGATTTCATGTTCTTCCAAGCGATTAGCCGCCTGGCGATAAAATTCAACCGCATCGGCAAACTCCTCCTTCGCAAAGGCTTCATCCCCGAGCTCTAAATAAGCGATCCCCGAAAGCAGGTGGCCACTGCGGTGCTGGGCAAAGTGCAAACGGTCCTCCGTCGTTTCAATCGCTGCATATTCTCCACGAATACGCTGGTCCATCCGTTCCGCGACAAACCCCATCACCTGCCACCCCACAATACATAGGACGATTAAAACCCCACCAACAATCAGCGGGCCTTGGTATTTTTGCCAGAACAGATTCATCCGGTCCTCAAAGCTCGCCTCCTTATAGGCTTCATCGATGGCCACCAGATTACGGTCGTCACCGGCGGCCGGGTCCGTCTTGGCGGGATCTTTGG
Organism: Opitutales bacterium; assembly: GCA_020831535.1. GTDB lineage: Bacteria > Verrucomicrobiota > Verrucomicrobiia > Opitutales > T3Sed10-336 > JAIUMY01. The sequence goes on from JAFIGF010000087.1 coordinate 20,321, forward strand.
TCTTTTGCGAGGAGGATTTTTTATTTTGTGGCATGGGAACGGTGTGATTACGAAAAACGGCGATTTACTCGCATTTGGGCAAAGGAGTCAACTGCTTTTGCTGACCGAAAGAGTATCTCCCGAACAACCACCGGAGTCCCGTTTATCCAAATCAACCCAAAGCCCATCGTAGGCCGGGGAAATTGTTGCGGGTAATTCGGCCTCCAACCGGGAATGGTCGGCCGTGTGCGTAAGGTGGGTGAAATACGTTTGTGGTGCCGCCAGGTGAAGGGCGGTGGAGACAGCTTCATCAATGGACATATGAGAGGGATGCGGCTGATAGCGCAAAGCGTCCAGAATGACCACATCAGCCCCCTTCGCCAAACCCGCCGCCGAAGCTCCGACTTTTTTGCAATCAGTGTAATAAACCAATTTCTGACCGGTGGCCCGCTCCGTAAAAACCAGCCCCAGGACTTCCAATGAACCATGCGGCAAAAGAACCGATTGAATGGTTCCCGTGGGAAGCTCCAAACGCGAGGGCATCTCATGAAGGTCAAAAGCCGGATACCCCTTGGTCAACGCCCGATCAACCACCGCATAGGGAAAAATATCCCTAATCCGCTCCAACCCCTCCGGCGTGCTGTAAACCGGCAGCGCCTCACCCTCCCGCTGGTCGCAAAAACGGCGCAAATCATCCATGCCCTGAACATGGTCGGCATGCCCATGGGTAAGGATAAATAAATCAACTTTTCGAATGTTTGAGCGAAGACACTGCCGCCGGAATTCCGGTGCCGCATCAACCTGAATAGACAACCCTCCCAGGCAAACATACAAGGAGGTGCGATCACGCCAATTGCGGGGATCCGACGATTGGCACACCGGACAATCACATGCGATCATCGGGACCCCCTGTGAGGTCCCGGTTCCTAGAAAACAAAATTTCATGAACCCACCTTAAAACCCAGCCAAGCTTCAGGGCAAGGAGGACAAACATAATTCTTTCCATGGGGCCCTTGACTTTTACATAAATTTTCTATAAACCCAGCGAAACCCGAGACCCTCAAACAATCTAACAAATTACCTAAACCATTCCTTTATGACTGAAAAACCCTCCCCAAACAAACCTTCCCCGGAAATTGTGGCCTTTCAACAGGCCCAGAAAAGCAACCGCAAGGCAAGGCGAATCGTCCTTTTACTGGTTCTGTTGCCGGTCGTGTTGTTTGTTCTTCTAGGGTATCAACGAATCGTCAATTTCATCGAGCGAGACAGTCCGAAATTGGTGGCCCAGGTCTCCGCTGAACTCGCTGAAGGGCCGTACCTGGCGAATCTGCAAAACGCCCTGCGCGATGCCTTTGAGGAGTTGCTGCCCGCCTACCAAACAGCCTTTGCGGAGATGATCGAACGGGACACTGAACTCTGGGAACAAACCGCCCGGGAAGAATATCTCAAAACCGAAGCCTACGCCCAGGAAGTCTTTCCTCACATTGAGGATGCCCTTCGGGAAATGCTGGAAAATCAGGAAGAACTGCTTCGCAATGAGTTATCAAAATATATCGATTCTGCGCAATTGGATAATTTTAGCGAAAGCCTTTTAGACGCCCTGGAAGCCGAGATGGTTCGTTACTACACCGAACGGGTGCTTCTGCGATGGGAAAACCTGACCGAGAATATTGTCGACCAACTGTTCGCTTTATCTGAACAGGAGAAAACCCTGGATACGGAAAACATGCCCGTTCTACTGGGCATGATTTTGGAACTTATTGGCCTCGAGCTACAAGAGCATGGCCTTGCCGCAACAGAACTTTAATATTGGAGAAAACTTATCATGGAAAACAATAAAAACGAAGAACAGCATTTCCTAAGCGCTGAAGTTGAAAGACTACATCGCTCAACCAAACGAGCCTATACCGTCGGAGTCATCATTGCTTTACTGATGACCGGCTATCTCGGATTCATATACACCTCCTTTAGCCGGATGCTCGATCCGGAAGAACTCTCTCCCATTGTCCTTAACCAAGGTCAAATGCTGGCCGAAAACCTCATCAACACCTACAGTGAAGACTTAAAGGAGTACGCTCCCGCACTAGCGGATGAGACCAGTCGACGTATCACCGAAGATCTTATTCCGGCGGTCGGACTCTTTGCCCGTGACCAGATAAATACGGTTCACGTGGAAGCAATTCCCTACATCGACCAGGAAGTCGCCTCCTTTTTTGAAACCTATTTCGCGGCGAATCAGGAAGAGCTTCGCCTGCTCTCCGAACTGGCAGAGCACGATGGCGCTGAGGTTTTTGTGCGAACCATGATCGCTGAATTCGCCACCCAGGTAGACAGTGTCATGGAAGCTTCCTCACCAGACGCGATGACCCTCGGCGAATGGGAAGAAGGCCTCGAAGTAACTCTTCTGGCCGCTGACGAAACCCTCGCCAATTTACTGGCCAAGGAGCCCGAGGAAATGACCCGGAAAGAGCGGTTACAGAGTCAAATCCTCGCCAACCTCACCGCCCTCCTGCTGGAGAGAATTTAAACTCCCAAGCGAGCCGTTAGACGGTGGATGAGAGTCCACCTCTAACGGCTTTTTCGATCCTTTGCGGGAGGGAGGGTGCGATGGTGAAATGTTCAAAAGCGGCCAAACTGCGGCTGAAGCACGCAGCTACTTTATGATCGTCCCCATCACCGCGTCGCAGGCACCTTGGTACTGTGGCGAGCTCCCCGACTGCGCTTCCCTTGTTTCCCTCCGGCGGGATTTAGCAAGCTCAACGTGCCGCTTTCTTCCACTGCGGTATGTAGGATAAAAGACGCTCCCGGGCATGGACAGGCGGCCTGCTCTTTGGCAATATGGATTCATGAAACTCTGGACCAGCCCTCACTGCACCCCCCTGCCCGATTACCGCCAGCGCACTGTGCTTATGGGCATTCTCAATGTGACCCCGGACTCCTTCTCCGATGGCGGAGCCTTTGCGGGGGTGGACAATGCACTCCGGCAAGCGGAGGTACTGGTCGCGGAAGGAACCGATATCATTGACATCGGCGGCGAGTCCACCCGCCCCGGAGCCGATAAAGTTGAGGCCCGCGAAGAGCGCGAAAGGGTTTTGCCGGTCATCCAGGCCATCCGCCAGCACTTTCCCCGAATGCCCCTTTCCATTGACACCTATAAAGCCGAGGTCGCCGATGCGGCCATCGAGAGCGGAGCGGATCTGATCAATGATGTTTGGGGGTTCTCTCATGGTTTACCCGAAACCCCTTCCCGGGAGGACCACCTGTCTCCCATGGCCAGTGTTGCGGCCCGTTGGAATTGCCCGGCGATTCTTATGCACAACCGGCCCAAGCCAATTGAAGAAGATTTTTGGCCCACCTTCCTGAGCGAATCCCGGGCGATGATTG
>JAFIGF010000089.1 GCA_020831535.1 Opitutales bacterium
GCCCTGAACCGCGGGGGGGACCTGGGAGTTTTGGGGTACGTGTCCGGCGTCGGTGGAAGTCATCGAAGGATCACTAAACCGAAAAAGGGTTGAATTTTCGCTCGTTTGCCACCGAGGTTAAGGGACCGTGTCCGGGAGCAATGAGGGTCTGGGCCGGCAAGACCCGAAGGATACGGTCAAAATTCTCCCAAAGCCGATGTCGGCAATGAAAGGCTCCCCCCAAAGAGCCGGCAAATATCAGATCCCCGGCAATCAACACCGAATGATTCCCCTTCCCTTGCACCAGGTAGCTGAAATGTCTCTCCGCATGTCCACAGGTATCAAAAACACGGATTTGGCCGGACGCAAAGTCACTGATTTCATCTCCTTCCTGCACCGCCTTATCGGTCTTCTCTCCCCGTGGCCCCCAAACTTGCATCTCCGGGAAAGCTTTTTGCAGAGCCGGAAGGCCTCCGATGTGGTCGGAATCCGCATGCGTGAGGAAAACCGCGGTGGGACAAAGCTCATCCTTTTTCAGGCAATTTGTTATTTCCGCCGGTTGGTATCCGGTATCGAACAAAATGCCCTCCTTCTTCCCCGGATGGTGCACAAAATAGGCATTCACTTTGCCTGTGCCAAGGGACAACGAATAAGGGCGGAGAACAAACGAAAAGACCGGCACCGTTGGCAAAGGGTACTGTCCCCCGGCGAGCGCTGAAAGACCAACTTCGTTCAAAGAAAGTGCCTTGGCCAGGCGGATTAACTCATCCGGAGTAAAATCATACCGGTAATCAAAGGCGTCTTTGATTTTCCGCAAAGACACCTCGCTGCGGGCCGCCAATTGCTCTTCTGGAAGCGAGCGAAGTTTCAGCGCCTTTTCCAGAACATCCCCCAATTCATCCTCCAACGGCATCGATTCGATCATGGTTTTACGCTTAAGGGTTTTCCGCCAGAAGGCAAAAACCTTTTCAGCCTCCTTGTTTTTCGTTAGAAGACCTTCATGGCAATGAACCAAGAACAAACTCTGGAAGTGTTCCGTTCGAGCGGAGCTCTTCTGCAAGGACACTTTATTCTTCGCTCCGGGCTCCGCAGCGAATACTTTTTCCAATGCGCCCGGGTGGGTGAGGATCTGGAGAAAATCTCTCTGCTGGCGGAAGCTCTTTTAGAGAAAGCGGCAAACCTTTCCTTTGAAACTGTTTTGGCGCCCGCCATGGGGGGTCTGGTCATTGGGCAGGAAGTTGCCCGCCAAAGCAAGGCCCGGTATATCTTTGCCGAAAAAGTCGATGACCACCTTGCCCTGCGACGAAACTTCACCATTACAAAAGGGGAGAAAATACTGATTGTCGAAGATGTCATCACCCGCGGAGGTCGCGCCTTGGAAGCCATAAATCTCGCCCGGGAGGTCGGAGGCGATGTCGTTGCCCTGGCGGTCCTGGCGGACCGCAGCCAAGGGAAAGCACAATTCCCGGTTCCCCATTTTTCTCTACTGGAATTGGATTTCCCGACCTACGATCCAAACAACCTGCCACCGCACCTACAAGACATCGAACCCATCAAGCCAGGAAGCTAGAGCTCCTCTGGTTTTAGGTTTTAGGATCCTAAGGAGCGTGGTGCCTCAACCCGTGTCTAAACCGCACCTGATCAAAAACGAATCGCCCGGTTTTTACGCCACCAATCGTAGAATCTACAACCACCAAAAAGCCAAAAACACTGTCAATTTTTAGTCACGATTCGAACTCTGTGCCCTACGCCGGGGCGTTGACGGGATCGCCCTCGGGGCCGGATTTTTTGCTCTTCTTCTTGGCTTTTTGTGCAGACTCCTCTTTTTCGGGAGTCAATTCCGGGGGCTGAACTTTGTTTTGTACGACCTCGGAGTGAATTGCTCCTTTTTCCAGAATCTCATGAACATGCTTGCCTTCGATCGTTTCGTGCTCGAGCAAGGCTTCGGCCATTTTATCCAAAGCATCACGATTGTCCTCAAGAACTTTTTTGGCCCGTTCGTATTGTTCGTCGACCAACTGGCGAATTGCCCGGTCGATTTTTTCTGCGGTCTCGGGACTGTAGTTTTGGCTTCGGTTGATATCCCGGCCAAGAAACACCGTATCCTGATTTTCCCCGAGGGCAATAGGTCCTAAATCACTCATCCCCCAGTCGCAAACCATGTGTCGGGCAATTTTAGTCGCTTGTTTGATATCGCCACTCGCCCCACTGGTCACATCATCAAAAATTATCTCCTCGGCAATGCGTCCACCCATTACGCAAGCAATTTGGTTTAAAAGGCGTTTCTTGGAGTAATTGTACGTATCCTTGGCGGGCAGGAACATCGTACTCCCCAGGCTCTGCCCCCGTGGAATGATGGTGACTTTGTGGAGCGGCAGAGAGCCGTCATCAAGCACGGCCTGCACCAAGGCGTGGCCGGCTTCATGGTAAGCGACCAACTTCTTATCATCCTCATCCATGATACGACGACGTTCACGTCCGAAAGCGATTTTCTCCCGGGCCTCGTTGATGTCATACATGTCTACCTCTTTTTTGTTGTAACGGGCAGCGGTGAGAGCCGATTCATTCAACAAATTGGCCAGATCCGCCCCGGACAGCCCCGGGGTCATTTTGGCCACGGTTCCCAAATCAACGGTTTCGGCAAGTTTGATTTTCTTGGCATGAACATCAAGGATTTCTTCCCGTCCCTTAACGTCGGGTAAATCAACCTGAATTTGCCGATCAAAACGTCCGGGCCGCAATAGGGCTTGATCAAGGACGTCTGGACGATTGGTGGCCGCGATAATGATCACCCCTTCGTGCTCATCTATCCCATCCATCTCCACGAGAAGTGAATTCAACGTCTGCTCGCGCTCGTCATTGCCACCGCCGAGCCCAGCTCCACGCTGACGACCAACCGCATCAATCTCATCGATAAAGATGAGGCAAGGAGAGTTTTTCCTTCCCTGTTCAAACATATCTCGCACCCGACTGGCACCGACACCCACAAACATTTCCACAAAGTCTGAACCACTGATACTGTAAAAAGGAACATCCGCTTCCCCGGCCACGGCTTTGGCGAGAAGGGTTTTTCCGGTACCCGGAGGGCCGACCATTAGAATCCCCTTGGGGATTCGACCGCCAATGCGTTGGAATTTCTTGGGATCGCGTAGAAACTCCACCACTTCGGAAACCTCTTCTTTCGCTTCATCACAGCCCGCGACCTGTTTAAAAGTTACCTTGGTGCGATCACGGGTCAGCAGCCTGGCCTTGCTTTTACCAAAGGACATCGCTCCTTTGCCGGCCCCGCGCAATTGCCGCATAAACAAGAAATACAAGAGGCCGATGATCAGGATGAAAGGAAGCAAGGAAATCATTATATCGCCAAACAAGGAACGTCCTTGCTCTTCCTTAAACCCGGCCTGCTGGAAAAGTTGAAGATTTTCATCGGTTAAGCGTCCTTGAGCCCGAAAATGACCGGTGCTTTCCTCGGTCTGGGTGAACCCATCTTCCTGAACCTCCTCGGTGGTTTGGACCCGTCCTTCGATAATGACCGCCTCGCGGCCTCCTCTTTCAAAAGGCCTCATCGTCGGGGTTCCGAGGATTTGTTCTTCTTCCACCCATTGCGCGACCTGACGAATTGTGACTTCATCAACCATTGGACGGCCTGGATTAAAAATCCAGAGGCTGCCAATGGCCAAAAGGATAATCATCCAAATCAGTAAAACTTTCGGCTGAAATCGTTCGGGATTCGGGCTTTTTAAAGGTGTATTGGTTTTTTTTGGTTCCTTGTCAGACATTGTAGTGAATTCGGCGGACCGCCGGAGGTGAAAAATAGTTTACCCTGAAGAAATTGAGAAATAAGTCAAATGCAGAAGATACTCTGTGCCTTCGCTTATCGCTGCCTTTTCCGAGGGAGGAAAGCCGGGCACCCACCAAACAGTTCTGGTACTCTCTGAGACCACAGGAAGGGCCTGCCGTTCCCCACGCGGTATTTTCCGGTCGATAAATTGTTCCGCCAGTTTCTTGCTACCCGGAGCCCCTAGGGGCTGAAATCGTTGTCCTGGATGGCGAAAACCAACCCGCAAATCCCAGGAGTTGCGTTCTACCAGAGAGGAAACATCAACCCACGCCTCCATGGAAGCGTCAGCGGAACGCACCAAGGGCCAAGTCTCGGAGGATTTTGGGGTTATGGGGCCTGCCCGCAAGGCCTGCCCTCCGGGGAAATACACGGTCCCGTTAGGCACTAATGGCAACGCGACGGGCCTTGAAGGTTCGGGTTGTTTTTGCTGACCGGAATCCAAAAAGATCTTCTCTGCCGTTAGATTCAGGAGGGTCTCGGCGGCTATGGTGAAAGAGGCTTCGGTCCCGGCGGCCAAAGCGTCGAGAATCTGGTCCATCAAACCGGCCTCCCCTTTTTGGTCAAAAGAGCCTAACCAGGCCCCCAGAACTCGTCGCTGAAGGGCCCGGGGCAAAGCGTAGACCTCTACCCGTGAGAGGCTTTCGCCAGCTTGCTTAGCCAACCACTGGCTGGCCCAATCTTTTAGTGCCGTGGCATCTTCCTCCAACAAGCGACGCATTCGGGCCGCCCCCTGCGTCGGGGCGTACGGAGAGACTTCCCTCAAGGCAGGAATAACCTGATGGCGCAAACGATTCCGAAAGGCTTCTCCCTCGAAATTGGTGCGATCCTCACAAAAGGGAATGTTAAGCTTCCGCATTTCCCCCTGTAGAGATGAACCCTCAATCGACAGCAAGGGGCGCCAGATCCAGTTTTGGTCCCAACTCTGGCGGGGTCTCGGTCCACTGGCTCCCTCGCTTCCACTGCCGCGACAAAGTCGAATGAGGAGAGATTCCAACACGTCTTCCCGGTGGTGCCCCGTAAACAGATGTTGTGCTCCCCGCATACGTAGCATTTTTTTCTGAAAATCCCGGCGCATCTGGCGCAAGTCATTCTCATTCAAACCCTCGCCACAACGATCTGCCTGCCCGCAATGCACTTTGCAACCGAAGGCCTGCCCGAATTCCACCACCCATTCGACATCACGGGTACTCTCGCCCGAACGGGTACAGTGATCGAAGGTCAGGATTTCCAAACGACTCCGCCAAACGGGAAAATGAGCCCAAAGAAGCAACCATAAGCCAACGGAGTCCCCTCCTCCCGATACCGATACCAAAAGAGGTCCTCTGTCCAAAAGGTCCTCCGGAGGCACCCCGGCAGGGTCAAGTGTCCCTCGCGGAAATCTTTCCGCCAAATGTTCGGCCACGGTGGCCCACTCTAGGGAGCGATGTTGCATCGCTCTACTATGGTGAAACAAAGGCCTTTCGCCAAAAGAAAAATGAGGTCACGGGCAAAGTCAGACTCTGCCTCCACAGGCTCAACGTTTGTGATATTCTAATTCCCTGGACGGTTGTCCCGGGCCTTTTCCTGCATAGGCGAGTTGAAGGCGAAATACACCGCCTCCGGTAGACCCTTGCGCGAAGGGCCCACTGAGCCATTCGTACTTCCGTCTTTTCTTTTGATCCCCAACACCAACCCATATTGGTGATTACACCCCCAAAGAAAGAGTTTGGCATTATCCGGAAAATTTTTCTACTGTTTTAGCCTTATCATGAATTTGCGTCTTTGCTTGTACAACGAACCTATCCTCCGGCAAAAAGGAGAACCGATAAAAACCTTTGACCACGACCTTCGTGACCTGGCCCGGGAGATGGTTTTGATTATGGAGGAGGAAAACGGCATTGGAATCGCCGCCCAACAAGTGGGTTTGGATCGTCAATTCTGTATCGTCGATGTGCGCAATGCGGAAGAGCCCTACCTCTGTGAACTGGATGGGAAACCACAATTACCGGATTTGCTGATGCCGCTCTACCTGGCCAATCCCGAGATCACCAAAGCCTCTGCGCAACAAAGCGTCTTTGAGGAGGGTTGTCTTTCTCTCCCCGAAATTCGTGGGGAGGTAGAACGTCCGCAGGAAATCGTGGTACGGTTTCAGGATCTGGAAGGCGCTTGGCGTCAGCTTCGCGCTGACGGAATTCTGGCCCGATGCATCCAACATGAAATCGATCACCTCAATGGGATTCTTTTCATCGATCATCTTCCCCCAGCTGAATTGAAAAAGCAGGAGAAAAAGCTGAAACGACTACGTCGCGAGACCCGTGATCTGTTGAAAAAGGAGAAGTGAAATACGGGAAAAACGAACAGGAAAACGTTTCATATAAAGATTGCGAAAGATTCCGGAGCAAGGTGAAGTTCGGAGCCGGACTTTCGAAAGGACACCCCTTGGGAGAGCTGTAGATCCGGTTTTTTCCGTGAAAGAGCCAGTGGCCATTCGATGATTCGCTCGGTCTGGCAAGGATGTATCACAATCACGAGAGCCTTCTCCCCTTCCCCACGTTGGTAAAAAAGAGTCGGGCCCTCCTCCATAAGAGGAATCCAAGGAGCTTCCGGATCGAGTGCCGGATGGCTTTTGCGGAGATGGATCAACTTCTGCACCAACGTCCGTAAGCTATCATCATGGCCCACTTGTGCGGCTACGGTACGTTCTCCCGGAACCTCATGAGGTGGAAGGTACCAATCGGTTCGCGGGGTCTCCGAAAAGCCATCTTTGTCATCCCATTGCATGGGGGTCCGGCAACCGGTTCGCCGAAATCCCCCTTCTTTGCTTTTGAGCCCCATCACATTGGGCATTCCCACCTCATCGCCATAGTATATCATGGGCAGGGCTGGCATGGTGAGGAGAAAGGTGAAAAGGCCTTTGAGTTGAGAAATGGAGCGGTTGGTTCCACAACGCATGTAGTCATGATTTCCAGTCATTAGACAAATCAAGCCCCCATGCCGGTCCTCATGGTGAGGCAGATAGTGCTGATAAAAGCGGGCCACATCACCTCCCTGATCACTGAAGATGGGCGCAGGCACTCCGTTCTCCCACCCGGGCAAGGAAAACAATTCATTAAAGGCGAGGTTGTTGTGTAGAAGGAAATCGGCATGGATTCCGGTTTTCAGGGCGTCGCTCGGCCAACCCCATTCCGTAAGTAAGGCGGCCTCGGGATATTCGCGATCAAAGATCCCCCGCAATTCCCGATAAAACCGTCCCTCCCCGAGCGGAGGACGGTCGGGACAAATGGATTTGGCGCTATCGATACGAAAACCATCCACCCCCCGATCCAGCCAAAAACGGATAATGTCGAACATCTCCTCCCAAACGGCCCGGACATCGGGATGATCAAAGGGCAGTTCCCAGGATTTTGTCGGATCGGGCTGGAGTACTCCGTAATTGAGTTTCGGTTGAGACCAGAAAAAGTTAATGGCCACCGCCCCCTCGCGCTCTCCGTATCCCTGCAAAAAACCCTCGCCGGTGCCGGTGGGAACTTCGTACATGCTATGGGTCCAGACATAACGGTTGGTGTACGGATTTGGCTCGTTTTTACTGGATTCCAGAAACCACGGGTGGTCGATACTGGTATGCCCGGGTACCAAATCGAGCATCAGCCGAATTTCGCGAGCATGCAAAGCCTCGATCAAGCGATCCAGATCCTCCATTGAGCCATAACGGGGTGCCACTTTTTTGAAGTCGCGTACATCGTAGCCCGCATCGAGAAAAGGCGAATCGTAGATCGGGCTCAACCAGATCAGATCCACCCCCAAATCGACCAGGTAGTCGACCCGTGACAGGATGCCCAGCAAGTCCCCAATGCCATCGCCATTACGGTCCTGAAAGCTCTGCGGATAAATCTGATAGCCGATCGCTCGGTCCAACCAGGTGGGGTGAGGGAATTCCATACTCAGGGAGTTTCTTTTTACAAAGGAATCTACACCTCACCACCGACTGCTCAAAACCTAGACCTCAGGCACCTCAAACCCGAAGAATTCGCGGGCGTTGCCGTAGCTGATATCGCGAACCATTTTTCCGAGCATCTTCATGTCTCGGGGCAATTCCCCGCGGACCACGTCCTCGGCGATCAGATTGCAGAGAATACGGCGGAAGTACTCATGGCGCGGAAACGATAGAAAACTTCGCGAATCGGTGAGCATGCCAACAAAACGGCTGAGTAAGCCAAGGTTGGACAGAGCGTTCATTTGCCAGGTCATGCCTTCCTTCTGGTCGAGAAACCACCAACCGCTGCCGAACTGAATCTTCCCAGCAATACTGCCATCCTGGAAATTGCCCGCCATGGTGGCAAAAAGGTAGTTGTCGGCCGGATTCAGATTGTAAAAGACAATCTTGGGCAACCGGTCGTTCCGGTCCAAACGATCAAGGTAATTCGACAAGGCCCGACCCTGCGAATAATCCCCAATGGAATCAAATCCGGTATCCGGGCCGAGGGCTTTGAACAAACGGGTATTGTTGTTGCGCATAGCCCCGAGATGAAGTTGTTTGGTCCAGCCTTTCTCCGCATCCAATTCGCCGAAGTACACCATCAGGTACGTCCCGAATTTTTCCAAATCCTCACTGGTCGGGGCTTTGCCGCCTCGCACTTTGGCAAAGATTTGTCCGGCCTCGGTTTCGGTATAATCGGCGTCAAAACAGCGCTCCAGACCGTGATCGGACAATCGGCCCCCGAGGGAGTGAAAGAAGTCGTGACGCTTGCCCAGAGCGCCAAGAAAGTCCTTTAGTTCTCCGATCTCGGTATCACTGACCTGAGCGAGCTTATCGGTCCAGGCATTCCAGGCTTCCGGATCGGCAATGGCGAAGGCCTTGTCAGGGCGAAAGGTCGGATACACCTTCGTTTTCACCTCATTCGAGGCGGCAATTTTTTGGTGATCCTCCAGCGTATCGGTGGGGTCATCGGTTGTACAGACCACCGCAACCCGGTGCGAGCGCAAGATCCCGGCAACGCGCAGGTCCTCGGTGGCCAGTTTTTCATTGGCTTGTTCCCAAATGCTCTTCGCGGAATCTTCGTTCAGCAACTCCTCAATGCCAAAATAGCGTTTCAATTCCAAATGTGTCCAGTGGTATAGCGGATTGCGCAGGGTGGCCGGAACAGTTTTAGCGTAGGCGAGGAATTTCTCAAAATCCTCCGCATCCCCGGTGCAGTATTTTTCCTTCACCCCGTTGGTTCTCATGGCCCGCCATTTGTAGTGGTCGCCAGCTAGCCAGACATCGTAGAGGTTTTTAAATTGGTAGTTTTCCGCAATCTGCCGGGGCGGCAAGTGGCAATGATAATCGATGATGGGTTGGGCGGCGGAATGCTCATGGTAAAGCTCGCGCGCGACATCACTGTGCAGGAGGAAATCTTCGGTGATAAAGGTTTTCATAAACTTCAATCCTACCGCAAAGCCTTCGGCCAATCCAAGAAGAAATCTTCAATTTAAGAAACAACCCTTATGGAAAGTAAGCAGTATGACTATAAAATCAAGAAGTGAACAGCCGGTTTTTAAACACCGAATCACGAACTGTACAGTAAACCGAACCCCTACCGTGGGACAACGCATCACAGATCATTCTTGACCCGAAGGTAATTTTAAATTCTCCTCCACTGTTATGGCTAGTTACGAAGACCGTTTTCCCGATAATGTTCCCGGTATGTTTTTTGTGGATGAAAATTGCATCGACTGTGATCTCTGCCGTCAGGATGCGCCTGACTTCTTTGACCACAACGAAGACGAAGGCCATACCTATGTATCCCGCCAGCCGCAGACCGAGCAGGAGATTGCCATCTGCGAAGAAGCGATGGAAAACTGCCCGGTGGAGGCTATTGGCAAAAAAGAATAAAGGTTTCCCGCAAAGCGGTTGCCTTTACTGTTCGTGTGAGCAGCAAGCCGCCTCGTGGTTGTGTTCGTGTTCGTGTGAGGAATCGAGGACCTTGAGGATCCGTTTTTCCAGCAAGGGGCGAAATTCGGCCAGTTCCTGGTTAACCAGGCCAATGGTTTGTTCTTCCAGACGACCATTTTCCACCAAGTACTTTTCTCCGGCCGAAGTGGAAAAGAAGGCATTGAGAGCTTCCAATTCCTCGATGGAATAGGTATTCTGTATCGATTGGAGCATTTGTTTTTCAATATTTACCCAGTCCACCTTTTTCCAAATCTCTTCCAACCCCTCAGCGATTTCGCGCGTTAAAGTCTCCTGCTGTTCCCCTTGAAGTCCGGAAGCCCGACTCACCTGTTGGGCCAAATCACGCTGAAGGTGCCTTTGGTGTTCCATCTTTTCCCACCATCCATTCAATTGCAAAAATGTTTCTGCGGCAGCCTGATGAGAGTCTTTTTCCGTTTCCGTGGAGGACCTTTCGCCAATTAGCGAAAAAGGGGAAAAGACCGTTGCCAAAAAGAGAGCGAAAACGAATTGTAGTTTATTCATACCCTCCTATTCTGTGAAAGAATCCCCTTTTTGCCAATTCTGAAATCCCGATGCCCTCCCGCGCTACCAAGGCCCCGCCCTGCCCTTTCGAAAAGATTTACCCCTCCCAGCTGAAACGGGATGATCAATTTTTCATGAGTCTGGCCTACAACCGCGCGATCGATGCCTGGAAGGAAAACGAAGTGCCCATCGGCGCGGTTATCGAACTCGGTGGCGAGGTGATCGCCAGTGCCTACAATCGGGTGGAGGCGACCAAAGACCCCACGGCGCACGCGGAAATCCTGGCGATCACCCAAGCAGCCAATTTCATTGGCGATTGGCGCTTAAACGGAGCCACCCTGTATGTTACCAAAGAACCTTGCCCCATGTGCTCCGGGGCCTCCGTTATGTCCCGGATCGGGGGGGTCGTTTATGCCGTACCCGACCCCAAAATGGGTTGTCTTGGAGGAGCTCGCGACCTACATCAATTGGAAGCCGGAAATCATCGCTTTCCGATCACGATGGGGGTGATGGAAGACGAATGCCGCCAAATGCTACAAGCATTTTTTCAAGCCAAACGACGATCCACCTCTCCGCAATTTTAAAGGTTCACAGTAAGTTGATCCTTTGGTGAACTTACGGCCTCATTACACATTTTTGAATAAAAGTTTCTTCTTTGATTCCCATTATGAAAACAAAAAACTTCTCTCCCGATTCCTCGCCATCGCGATGATGTCGGGAGTGGCGCAAGCACAGATTCCCGCCACCATGAGCTGGAACTTTCACGAAAATGATGTTAAATTTGAAATGGGAGAAAGTTGGACCCTTACCGCAGAAGTGGACGGGACCGCCTATTGGAATGATCTGCCAAGGACCTGGAGGTGGAGAGGAAGCTTCTTACCCCAGTAGTCCATGGACGGGTTTTGTCGATGCGGCGGGAAATTCCATCAATGGCGGGGTTCAAATCACCGCAACCTCCGACATTCCATTCTCTGGCAATCCGCCTACTCTTCGATAGCGACGATGTTGCGGATCCAGAGTTGCTGATCCTCCCGCACGAGATCGAAGCGGAAACGATCGTTACGGCAGACTCTTTCGCCGGTATAGGCCTCTCCCAATTCCAATTCGTCCGCCGACACCAGCAGGACTTCCTCCGGAACCCGTCCCCGGCGATCCCCAAAGCGGATCATTGGTTTACCGGAAAGCGAAACCTTCGCCCCGGAAATCGCCGCTCCCTCCGGAGCGTTCTGACCAAAAGCCGCGAAGAGCTCCCCGGAATGACGAAGCGTTTCGAACTGCGGAGTCCCGGTAATACGAAGACTTCCCTCGGCCTCCAAAGCCCCCCGAATTTCGCCCCCGATGGTCAGCGAAGTTCCAGGACCAGCTTGAATGCCATCGGTCACTTCCATCACCAAATGATCATCCACCCAGAGCTCCGCCTGTTCAGTAATTGAAAGCGAATGCAAACGGTGCTGCGAACCGAAAAAATGGGCACCTGCCCGATTTTTCAGTTCCATTTGTAAGTAGACGCCGGCCTTGCCGCGGGCATCGGGATCGCGCCCCAATCCGGGGTCGGTCGCCATGCGGAGCAGACCCTCTTCCACAATTAAGCGACTTCCGGGATGATAACTTTGCTCCCCCTCCAGCGCCAGCATTCCTTCACCGGTTTTGGTGATCGTCACATCGGGAGAGGTGGTGCGAAAAGCTCCGGAAGACTGAAAATGCCCTCCGGGGCCCACCGGCAGGACCACCCGTCGGTGGCCAGTATGGGTTAACGAAGCGCGGGTTTCCACCACCGCATCGGTATCAAAATCAAGCTGGGCACCATATGTTTGATTGTGAGTATCAACAATCCAGTGGTTGCCCGGCACCCGCTCAAATACAATATGCCCGTTCTGATAATGCCCGCCACGTCCATCCGGCCGGGTATTCGCAGGCATGTTGCGGGTATGATGGGTGATGAGCGTGGCACCCCCCAGGCGGATCGTGCCCATCGCTTTGGGCAAAGGTTCCTTCTTCGTATGGTCGGCGACAAAACCTTCCTCAAGTTCCAGAACTCCCGTCCCATCACCCCACACCCAGAGTTGTCGGGTGAAAAAACTTCCGTCCATGACCAGATCCATGACACTTTCTTTGGTGAAAACGAATTTTCCACCATCGGTCAGTACCATATGAGGAAATGCATTTCCCCCATCGGCCTGCCAGCGTCCCTGGTAACGCACCACCGTGCCTTCGCCATGAGTCCCAATCACATGAGATGTATTTAAATTCGCCATACGGATGTCCATGGGCACCTCGACCTCCGATCCGGTCCGAAAGTGCAAACCAACCTCCATGAGATTGTCTGGATACGGGCCGCCCCGTGGGGTTGCCTGAATCAATGCATTCGGAATGTGATCCGCAGAGGTGATCTCTTGGAGATCCTTGTTTTCCAGATTTTGCCGGAGAGTCTCTTCCGCTTGGAGGAAATTCAGCAGGCAAAAGGAGGCGAGGGCATACATATACTTCTTCATAAATCTTCTATTAAAGGGGTTATTTGGGGGTTCATTTTACTTCTTACTCATCTTCGCCCTGCAGGCGATTCTAAAGTTCTCGAGGACGATATCGATGCTCGAATTTTATAGACCGTCATCAGTTCCCTTTGCTCCATTCGGGCCAATAATAGGAAGGGGCTTCCCACTCCGAGCCCAGCCGCTCATCCTCTAACGGAGCGCGGCGAAGGGAAAAGGCTTCCAACAGATCATCCCCTGAAACCCGGTACGTGTGAATGGCTTCGGTTTCCGAAACCGCGTCTCCCCCCAGCACCGGAACGACGTTCACATCATCAGGCACCACGACCGGAGTCTTGCTGAACCAGATCCCTTCGCCGTTGCCTTCATAACCAAGCCAGAGAACGCCCTGATCATCCGGCAACTGGTAGGAACGGCGCATCATTGGCAGGGCGACATAGTATTCATTCGCCAAGCGTTGGAAAGACGGCATCGAGCGATCAGGCATTTGCCCCGCACGGAGGTCGACAGCGGCCCATCCGCGGTTAGCCATAAAGCCAAAAGCGACCACATCGGCATCAGCCGTTCCGGAATGGGGAAAAGTGTCCGCGCGAAAAGCCCGGTTCACCTGATTGGCCAGAAAGAAGGTCTCGTCGGTCCAGTCCTGTTGCACCTCAATGGAGCAACTTTGTCCCGGGAAGGCATGGCTTTCGCTGGTCCAGGAGATTCCTTCCCTACTCCATTCGGCAATCGTTTCCCACCAGTTCCGTTGCAAGCTGTCACCCGTCCCCTGGGACCAGTCGAGCTGCGACATGAAGAGATTTTGAAAGCTATCGGCCCAGAACCCCTGGTATCCAAAAGTTTCACGCACCTCTTTCAGGCGATCGAGGAGGCGTTCGCGGGTAACCTCATTATGGATATTGAAATTCACATTGCCTGAATATCCGGTGCTGTCGCGAAAAATGGATTCGGGCTCGGGTTTACTGAAGGCCCATCTTTCCAGATCGCTGCCGATCCGCTCGAAAAGGGGTCCGCCGATCCGGCACATTCCGGTAAACCAGACGTAATGCGGAATGTTATGTGGAGCCGCGGCGGCAGTAGCTTCTTTCCAGGCCTCTTCAACCTGTTGGAGAGGCCAATAGTCATACATATCGTTAACCCCTCCACCAATGTGCTCCTGACCGGGATTGCGTTCCCGACCATTTTGCCAACCGTGATGATGGCTTTCAATCCGGCGAACACCCATTTCCGCCAATTCATCGATTTGATGGGCAAGGGTGTTCATTTGACCACGAAAGTTGTGATCAATCATGTAATGCACACCGGGCAAAACATCGTATTGAACCATTCCCAGTTCCTCCGTCACAACTTTGCGCACATGTTGGTCCATTTCCTGATACCGGGTGCGGTTCTCCGCCACCGAAAAAGGATCACCCTCCCCGGGAGTCAACACCAGGTAATGAAAGGGAATGGTGTGGTGCTGGGTTCCTTTGGCGAAATATTCAATATCGGTCTGGGAAATATGGCGATCTCCCGGCATGACCTCGGTCACCGCCCGGAGATTCCCCTGGGTTGCCGGGACCGAAGCAAATAGGGCTTGCTCATTTAATTGAAAATCAAAGAAAGGCGCTCCCGCCCCTCGTGCGGGTTGGGCAATCCAAGCGCCAACCCGGTGCTGCAACGCATGAGTCCGGTTGCCCGTTTGCCCTTCTCCAGCGACCACCGGGGAAACCAGAGGAGCCCCACCGGCGGCGCCGGGAATAATTTCCGTGGTACTGAAAGCCTCGGCTAATCCGCCCTCTTCATCCATTGCAAAGTCTTGCACCAATCCCCCCAAGCCGCGGTAGCGAAGGGCGTATTTGGTATTGCCCTCTGGATGCCCTCCCAACTCCCAGGTTCCCAACACGGCGATATGATTGACCACCATTTCCTCCGCCAGATCCAATTCAAACTGCTGGGTCCAGCCCTTCCAGGGCCAACCGCCAACGCTTTCGGTACGGGGTGATAGAATCCACCGGACCGTTCCAACCGAATGACCTTCCTCCTGCGCCTCGGCCACCCGCTCACGCAGGGCTGGGAGCGTATTCACTTCATTGGGCTGCCGCCAGATAGGGAAATTGTAATAATCCCGGTGAATTACTTGAAAATCGGCTGCCGCTTCCCGGCGGGCTTCTTCCCATGCTTGGACCACTCCCCGATATTCAACTATCTCCGGGACGGAGTCTTCCAGATCGTTGAGAATTCGGTTACTCAAACTACGTACTTGCCGAGTTCGGCGTTGTAGGTTTTGCACCGCAAGAATTTCGTGATGGGTATCGATCTGATCTTCGGTCAGAGCATCCACTTGCTCCTGGGCATCAGCTTGATCCCGCAATAGGTTGTTCAACCGATCCGTCGCGTTTTCACGGGCAATGGCCTCCAACGCTCGCTGGGCTTCCCGGGACGCCGATCGCATTGCCTCCAGGGATGAGGTCATTCCCTTTTCTTCAACCAACTCAGGGCTTCCCCGGAGAACAAATACCTGCCCCCGATGATCTGGGTTGCGAGAGGCAAAAGCCTCCAATTCAATGATAACCTGATCACCTTCAACATGAACTTCCTGCAATCGAAAGGCTTGGGCGATTAGAGGCTCATCGCCAAACTCCTGCGCCAAAACAGGCCGTTGCACGGTATCATCCGAACGCAAGGTAACCCCATTTACCTCCGCCGTCTGAAGCCCCAACAACCAGCCGTCGTGGAGGGCAAACTGAAGTTTCGTCTGATTGCCCAAATCAAGGTGCAGGACATCCTCGGCAATCTGGTGTTGCACATCCTCCGCTGACAAGGAACCAGCGAAAACCAAGGTGGTCAAAAAAAGCGGTATTTTTCTCATCTTCATAAAGTTCATCGGTAAGTTAAATAGAGAGTTTATCTCATTTTTCGTTTTTCTTAGCAGAAGGATCTCCCACCCAGCCAAGATCGTTCAGCTTGCTGGCCACTGCCCGGGCGACGACCAGTTCCCCGTAGGGTTGCAGATGCACCCCATCAGTCGCATTCAACAAGGCATTGAGAGGAACATGCTCTTCGGCAGAAGCAAAGTGCGGAGCGAGTTCAAGCGTGGGCACCCCCTCTGCCTCAGCGACCTCGGCAATGATGGGATTGACCTCATTCAAATGAGTCCAAACTTGACTCATGTCCTCCGCCTTCGGCTCGGTGTATTGAAGAAGCAATACATTGATGCCAGCCGCCTTCACCTGTCGAACGATCTTCGTGAGATCATCACGAGTCTGTTCCAGCAACTCCTCACGGTCACGATTGCGGGTCCCCATATTGTTTCCGCCGATCAGGATAACGGCAATATCGGGCTGCTGCGTGAGAATGTTTGAGTCAACCCGGTTTAATGCCCCGGGTCGATCTCCGGCGGCAAAGGTCCGGTCACCGGCAAAGCCCATATTGAGGACTTCGGCCTGCCCTTCTCCCAGTTGCCCCTCAAGCATGGCCTGTAATACATCCGACCATTTGATATAATGATGACGATAGTCAATGCCCGGCCGGTCCCCGGTAATGGAATCACCAAAAGCGACAACCCGCAGGGTTCCCTCAGTACGGGGAAGAGGGTCCGGGCCCTGGGCAAAAAGCAAAGGAGCGCAAAAAAGTAAAAGCAGAAAGGTAAGTTTCATAAGGTGTTATTTACGTTGGGTAGACTCAAAAAATCACTCTTCCACAGCAGAGCTTAGAAGTTCCAAGGCCTTCGCCGCATCATTGCCATGGCGAACGGTAATCAAACGCTCGGCAGAGAGGGTTACCGGAGCATCGGTGTAGCGCGCCCCCGAACGACCAAAAGCCCAACGACTCTGCTCGCTGGCCGAGAACCGCTTCCCTTCAAAAATCTCCATACGCCCCACGCGAAGGGCATCCAGACTGGTCAGAAAGAGGGTTGCCCCGTTTTCCCGTGCTTCCAGCAACCAATCCACCCGCGCCGCATCCCGGGCCTCCTGGTCTTCCAGCCAGGCAGGTTGTTCGGTTTGGCGGGAACCCTCATTATGTTGCGGCCAGATAAAACCGGGCGCGACAACCAAAGAGCCCTCTCCTACCTCAACGTCCGCATGAGCCAAGGTTGCTTGAACGGTCAAGCCGTTGCGCCCGGTCACCTCACCAGTCTCATCTGCGACCAGGGCAATCTCCGAAAGACCAGTTGCCTGCAAGGCCTCCACCCAGGCAACGAAGGATTCATCATAAAAACCTTCCCGCATGGCGAGGAAAACCGTCGGCTGGTCCACCTCTTTTAACTCGGGTCGCACGGAAACCGGTGAAAGAGACGGATCAAAGCGTTTTTTGTTTTTCGAGGCTTCCTTGGCCAGACCCATAACGGCCTGCGTCCAAGCGGGAATTCGCCGTTCCTCCAGCCAAACCGTAGGCACTTCCCGTTCGCGCAGAAGCTCACGCATTCCCTCCCCCGCAACCAACAAGGGATGTTCCAGGGCCAGCATCCGCAAGTCATCCGGGACGTTGGCCCAATCCTCCTCATGGATATCCAAGGCTAGAATAAAACGTCCCTCGTCGCTTAGGTCTTTTTCCCCAAGCACCCGTTCGATCCATTCGGGGTTATTGCCTCCGGCCCGTTCGATATCGACCCCGAAGGCCTCTACCGCAGCAATCAACCGGGAAAAGAAATGCCAGTTTCCCCACCGCTCTTCATAGTTTGAAAGCACCAACACCACTTCCCCGGAGAGCGGCTGTGGAGCGATGCCCCCTTTCTCCGCCAACACTTCGAGAAAGGCCCAGGAAAACACGTTCATATCGCGGGGATACCGTGCCGTCACCAGATTGCCATCCCGAACCACCGCTTGGTCAATATAACGCCCCGGACGCTGAATCCACTGATCGGCCAATTCGTCGGCGATAGAAAACAAACCTGTCCAGGTGCGATCTCCCATAAGGTCGTTGAACACCAAAATCCTGGGGCCATGGCAAACCATGCCGAGAGGTTTCCCGGATTCCAGGAAGGCTTGGGTAACAGCAACGGCATCGTCATCCTTCTCCAAAAATCGAGGTGAATGCCCGCCGGGGACAAACAAACCTACATAGTCGTCCGGATTCACTTCGGAAATCGCCAGATCCACTGGCACATCCCAAAAGGCATCGCGATCTCCTTCCAAGCGTAACGGCACTTTCTCCTCCTGCGAGGAAGCAATCACCAACTCATACCCAGCGGCCTCAAAGGCGGCGGACGGACCAAAAAACTCATCCCCATTGAACCCCGGCTCCAGCAGCACCAACAACCTCGGGCTGTCGGCTATAAGAGGAGCCGCTAGGGCCATTGAAAACAACAAGCATGTCCGCACAATCCAAAACCGCAGTTCATCCATAAAAGATCCCCTCGTTTGGGCATCACCTGAGGAGTCATAGTGCAAAGATTTCATTTTTATAGAGTGTAGCAGATTTAAATTGCGTTGTTTTTTAGACAGGGCCGCTCAGCGCACATAGGGGTATAAAGAGGGATATCAAATTTCAATTCTCATCTTCGTGGGGACGGTAAGAATAATAATAACATGATTTTTTTGCTGCAAAAGGATCATTTTGCGCATAAATTAAGGGCAAAATGCGTAATACATGCTTAGACAAAGCCCTTTTTCCACCGTTCCGATAAACTTGGAGAATCTGCGATGAAAACCGTTTATCTAACCTTATACGTGGATACCATGATTGGGCGGGAGGTTTTGCCCGGAATTGCCCGGTATGCACGGGAGCAAGGAGGTTGGAGCTTGCAGGCCTTCCCGCACCTTCCGTTAAAGGACCAGGATCCGGATGGAGTGATCGGGATTTTTAGCGAAGGGGAACGAGACCGCTTTAATGAACTACTGGCCAAAGGAGTCCCCTTGGTTTGTTTGTCCGGCTTTGATCCACCGAAAAATATTCCCTTGGTGAGCCACGATGACGAAGCCGTTGGCGCCATGGCGGCAGATCACCTTATCGAAAAAGGGTACCGCCGTTTTGCCTTTATCCACGATCCCCGGGCGACCACTTCGGGTCTTAGGAAAAAGGGGTTTCAACAGCGCCTGGCGGAGCGGAAAATGCCGGAACCGCAGATATGGGAAGCCAAGAAAGAGCAATTGAAGCAAGCGTTAGCAGAGGCCGAAAAACCAATCGGAGTTTTCGCGATCAATGACAAACGAGCCCGGATCGTCGAGAATGCCTGCCGGGAAGCCCGTATTCACATTCCCTCGAAGGTTGGTCTGCTGGGGGTAGACAATGATACCATAGAATGCGAATTATGCCCTGTTCCCTTGAGCAGTATCGTTTTGCAATTTGCCCAGTCGGGCTGGGAAGCCGCCCGGGTTTTGGACGAATTGATGCGCGGTAAATCTCCCCCGAAATCGGTCCTCCGCTTACCTCCCTTGCGCCTGGAAGAAAGATTATCGACCGATGCTCTGTGGGTCGAGGATGCGATTGTTCGGCAGGCCTTGGCCCGCATGAAAGCCACCATGCACCAATGGGCAGGGGTCGAGCACCTGGCACGGGAATTAAGCATATCCAAACGGATGCTGGAAATACGCTTCCGCAAAGCCACTGGGGCCACCATTCATCAAAAATTGCAAGAAATCAGAATGGAAGAAGCGTCGCGTCTTCTCCGGGAGGAGCGTCTTACCGTTACCGAAACCGCCGAACGCATCGGCATGATGGACACCAACCGTTTCAGCCAAGTCTTCCAAACGCACACCGGGCAAACACCAACCTCTTTCCGTCGTGAAATACGAAAATAGATGCACCTTCTTTTGCTGGATCCCCGCCAAGCGGGGTCCCCGCTTGCTCTCCTCCTCTGCGTCTCCGCGCGAGCCCCGGCTGTTTCCTCATCCTCCAACCTTCCCCCTCAACCCTTCCTTTCCGGCTATTTGTTTTTTAAACCACTAAATCACGAAACAAAAGAAGTAGCATAGGTTTTCAGCCTGTGTCCCAGGAAGGCCGAACACCGACAAAATGGCTGTGCTACCTCTGTAAGAAACGGAGGACGAAAGTCGGAGATCAGAGGTCAGTGGCGCCCCCAGCGGAGCTGGAATATACGATTAAGAGACTCGCGGGGTCGGGAGTGTTCCGCGCAGCCGCTTCCGCCTTCGCTAAAGCTACGGCGCGACAGGGAAAGCGGTCGCGCGGTGTGGTGGGGCGTGCTTTATGTGCCTGGCTTGAAGCCCTCCGTGCAGGGACACGAGGTCCCCGCTTGGGCCAACCGCGAACGGGGGCCTTGTGCCCCTGAGCGCAATGCTTCTGAAAACGGAAATGTCGCCCCTTTTCCACAGCGAGCGGGGACTTCATGTCCCTGCGCGCAACACTCCTGGTGCCTCGGAAACACCCTAGTCTCACACAAGAGGACGGAAGTCGGTGTCGAGTCCTGATTAAAAATTGTCAGTTTAGTTTCGTATTTTGGTTATGGGTTTAAGGCAAGAGGTTGGCCTTGCCAAAGGTTTTTGGATGAGTTGAATGGGATGTGCAGAAGGAGAGGATAGGGCTCTGCAGGGATGCAACCCGAGCGCTCCATTCTGTGCGTATACGGCGGGATGGAGAGGCAACCCCTCTCCGTCGCGGCGGAGACATTAAAACGTTGCAAAGAGGAAAGCCATTCCCTGTGGCCAGCGGAAACCTTTTGGCCAAAACGTAAGTCCTCACGGGCGGCACTCCACAAGTGGAGGCCCTACAAAACAGTAATCTGCCCTTATCGGAGGGGCTTTACGCCCCGATTAGGCTGTTTCAGTAGCGCTGGCTTTAGCCTGCGTTCCGGAGCCCAACGCACCACCCGCCTTCCCCTTCGCTTCTTTGCGTGAGAGCCCTGCTTGCCTTCTTCTTATGGCCTCTACCCTATGGTCAAATCGGCGATGCTGGCGAAGTCGGGATCGAAAAGACGTTTGTACATACGCAGGGCTTCGGTATCACTCAGACCGGATAATAAATCACTCACTACTCTAATTTTTTCGCTCTCGTTTTCCGCTTCCTGAATCAACTTACCCGCCCTGGGCGGGAGAAAGGCGATCCCATGGTGGCGTTGACCCGTACCATCGACGTAGTGATCGAAAATAGCGCCGAAAAGACGTTCCAAAATGAAGGTTCCCTTGTATTCAATTTGTTGTAATTGCGGAGACCGAAAGATCAAATCAAAGGCAATTTTCTTATAGAGTGAGGCCTCGGCTTCGATGATTGGGTCAACCGTAATCCGATAGGCGTAGCGGTGGGTCTTCAACGGATTTCCGGGATTCTCCTCCAAGTGCACGGCCCGGATAAAATTGCCCACCTTACGACCGAACAGAGGGTCAGGATTCTCCTTTCGCAAAACCTCCAACAATTCGTTAAAGGCACGCTCGGATTTGGCGATCGCTTCCCCGTTGTCCACGGCCCACTTTTCCAGTTTTTCAATGGTTAAGAAACCGGCCTTTTTGCCATCGATCAAATCATTCAAACAATAGGCCGTATCATCGGCCCAATCCATAATCTGACATTCGAGACTTTTCCACTCATTGGCATTCAGTCCCGTGGGAACCGGCGTATCAGAGAGCCAGATACGCTCGCGAAAAATACCCTGATCGTCGTAGATAAAATGGTTTGGGGCCTGCTCACTTTCCCCGTAGAGGCGTTTGTACTTCATCACCCCGTCGAGGCACGCTAAGGTCGGGTCCATACCCTTAAACCCGGTGCCGCGCTCATAAAAGTTTTTGGTGAGCAGTCGCAGGGTCTGGGCGTTGCCCTCAAACCCGCCCCGGTCACGCATGAGATTGTGCAAGGCCCGCTCCCCGGCATGACCAAAAGGGGGATGCCCAAGGTCATGGGCCAGACAACAGGCCTCCACCAAATCGGCATCAGGATGAAAGTCCTCCGACAAAAGTGGACTGTTACTGATCAGATACTGCACTATCGAACGACCGATTTGCGCGACTTCAATGGAGTGGGTCAAGCGGGTTCGATAGAAATCATACTCTCCGGATAGGAAAACCTGGGTTTTTGCCTGGAGCTTGCGAAATAAGGGCGAATGTATAACTCGGTCCCGATCGATGGCAAAAGGCGTCCGATAATCCTCTCCCCTGTCCCCGCCCGCGCGGGCGAAATCTGCATCTTGATAAAACCGATTCATCAGGCGAGGGCGAGAAAGAGAAACCGAAATCAATCGGTAAAGAGCTGATCCACGGAATTTAAGAGCTCATACAGTGGACTGTCGGTACTGAGGACCAAGCTACTGTTTTCACCGAGAATCTTCTCATAACTTTCCAGCGTCCGGATGAATTGATAAAACTTCGGATCGCGGTTGTACGCCTCCGCGTAAATTTCGATAGCGGTGGCTTCCGCCCGTCCCCGGATACGTTGTGCCCGTTCCTGCGCCGAACTGCTGATCGAAGCGAGGTCCCGCTCCATTTCCCCGAGACGCTCCTCCGCCAAACGGCGGCCCGCCGAACGGATTCCCGCGGAGATCTTGGAGAGCTCGGCATTCATTTGGGCGAAAACCGTTTCCTCCACATCCTCGTGGTAATTCAGTTGCTTGATCAGAACGTCCTCCAGCTCGATCCCCAGATTCATTTGGGCCAGGCGGTCACGGGCATCTTCGAGAATTCGTTCAATAACTACTGGCCGACCGGCCAAATAATTCCCTTCTACGTCGGTGTCCAATTCATCCAGGTCCGCTCCAAGGGTAGCGATTTCCTCGACATCGATATCATCCATTTCGTCGGCATCGAGGGTGTCCGCGATATCGGTATCGGCTTCGAGAATACGGTTGGAGCTACGAATCACCTCGTAGAGGCTGACATTGGCAATTTGGTCCCGAACCGCGCCATCAATGTTACTGCTGATCCGGTTATGAGCCTGAGATTCGGTGGTTACCGACTCCCGAAAACGACGGGCATCGACAATCCGCCAGCGGGCCGAGACATCAATTTCCACTTGCTTTCGGTCGCGGGTAATGGCATCGGTACGGCTACCGTCCCACCGCAGGAGTCGTTTGTCATATATCTGCACCTTGTGATACGGGAGCTTGAATTTCAGCCCTGCCTCGGTAACCGGCTCGCCGACCACCTCGCCAAACTGGGTGACCACGGCTTGTTCCCACTCCCGTACGGTGTACAGGGAGAAAAAGGCTAAAACCAGTAAGAGGAGAACCAAAACTCCGCCAGCGATGACGGGGATTTGGACATTTGCGTTTTTATCGGAAAATTTCATGAGTTCAAATTCGGCTAAAAGTTTTTACGAAGAAAAAATCAGTCTTCGCGGATATTGAGATGAGGCAGAAGCCCCTGGACATTCCGGTCAACCACGATGACTTCCTTAAGCTCGGGAATGTATTGCTCGAAAGTTTCGAGAAATAGACGGCGGCGGGTTACCTCAGGGGCCAGTTCGTAGGCTTCAAGGGTATCAACGAAGCGTTGCGCTTCCCCACGGGCAATATTGACCCGGCGCTCGGCAAAACCTTCCGCTTCCAGGACCATCCGCTCCGCTTGCCCCTGGGCCCGGGGAACCCGTTCCTCAAACTGCCGGGAAGCTTCCTCGAAAAAACGCTGGCGATCCTGTTCAGCGCGATTGAGATCGCGAAACGAATCAACCACGCGGGAAGGAGGATCAACGGTGGTCAAATCCACCCGGTTGATAAAAATTCCCATCTCAAACTGGTCCACCTGTTCCTGGATAAGGTCGCGGGCACGCCTTTGGATCTCAGCACGGCCAACCGTCAAAATCGGAATACTGGCCCGGTCTCCCATGACTTCCCGCATGACCGACTGGGAAATATCGCGCAGGGTATCGACCGGGTCCTTGACGTTAAAAAGGAAATCGGACGGTTCAACCCGGGTAAACTGCACCGCCCAGGAGGCCCGTACGATATTCAGGTCACCAGTCAACATAGAGCTTTCCTCATCGAAGGCAGGGTGGTGCCCCCGATTGGAACGAAAACCGAATTCTTGTACATCGACGATTTGGGTCGGCACCCGATAGACTTGGTCCACCGGATAAGGCAATTTGAAATGCAGGCCCGGGCCCACTGTATCAACGTGGCGCCCGAAGCGGAGGATAACGCCCTCCTCCTCGGTGTCGACCTGGTAAACCGAAGAAAGCACCAGCGCGGCCAGCACAATCACGATCGGTACCCAGATAAATTTCAGGAGGGAGATCTCTATTTCTTTTCCGTCAGGAAGGATGAATTTCATAATAGTTTTTGGTTGTAAAAAGGTTTACTCAAGGAGACGGGGCTTTTGTTCTCTGGCTAGAGGCGGCAGGATTGAATTTCGCTGACGATGATACCCTTGGCTCCCAGGGTTTTGAGATCATCCATGAGACGATTGATCCCCTTTTGCCCGACCATCGCCTTCACCGCCACCCAGCCTTCGCGCCGCAGCGGTGACAAGGTGGGGGCCTCAATGCCCGGAGTCAATGCCTCCGCTTCAGTAAGAAGGGTTTCGGGGATATCATATTCAATCATGGCATAATCACGAGCCACTACGACTCCGCGCAGGCGGTCGAGGAGAATCTGCACCGATTTCGTCTCACGCACCTTGGGATGGTGCCCGATGAGGATGGCCTCGGATTTCAGAATCGGCTCACCAATCGTTTCCAAACCGGCCTGTTCGAGCGTACGCCCACTTTGCACGACATCAGCAATGACATCGGCTACCCCGAGTTGCACCGATATTTCCACCGCACCATCCAGACGAATGACCCGGGCATCGGCTTTGCGGCGGGCCAAGTCATCTTTCACCAGATTCGGGTACGAGGTGGCAATGCGCAACCCCTCAAGTTTCTCCGGAGTGATCCCCTTCCCCTTGGGAGCCGCATAATAGAAAGAACTTCCGCCGAAGCCCAGGGAGAGCAATTCCTCCACGTCAGCCTGACTGTCTCCGGCCAGGTCCCGACCCGTAACCCCTAATTCGAGGAGACCATCGCCTACGTAAATAGCAATATCGCGGGGCCGAAGAAATACAAACTCGACCTGATTCTCCGTGTCGCGGCAGATCAGCTCCTTGTCACTACGGCGACAACGGTAACCGGCTTTTTTGAGAAGGGCCACGGATTCTTCCGAAAGGGCACCTTTGTTTGGTAAGGCAATACGAATCATAGCGGTATATTAAAGTTTGGCGTAAACATCTGACAGTTTCAGGTCATTCGCCAGCATCATAACCTGAAGATGATAGAGCAATTGGGAAATTTCCTCGGCGGCGGCTTCTTTGGATTCGTGCTCACAGGCCATCCAGACTTCGGCCGCTTCCTCGACAATCTTCTTGCCGATAAAGTGCTTACCTTTCTGCAAAGCCTTTACGGTTCCGGACTCCGGATCCCCGCGGCGGGCTTTTTCCTCTAACTCAACAAATAGATCCTCAAATGTTTTCATCGTAAAGAGTCCACTTAAGAGTGAACCTCCCTCCGGTTCAATCCCGAAAGGTTTTTTTTCGAAAAAGTAAAAAAATACCTCGCCGTCCGTTTAGTAAATATTCTTATATAGAAGAGTACCTTTATTTTATAACTTAAACTTCCAAATGAAAAAATCCCCGATCTCCCCTTCCCGCTTGACCGCCTTGCTGGCTTTTATGGCAATCCCTGTGCTCTTCACCGGTTGCGGCGACGCCTCCGATGCTGTCGGCACTGAGGCCAGCGCAAGCACTGATTTCGATCTGCATGCGGTCGGACTTGTACCCGATTCCCATTTTTTTCTGGAAGTCAATCTCCACGATCTCTGGCAAAGCCCGTTCGCTACGACGTTGCAAGATGCCATCAAAGCCGAGCCGGAAGCTGGCGAAAACTTTACCATATGGAAAAAGGAAATTGCCGAAAAAACCGGCATGGATCCGGAAGATTTCCGCAGCATCTTGATTTCCGGCAATTTTGCAGAGGTCGATATAGCAGAAGTGATGGAAGCTTGGGACCCCTTCGAAAAAATGACTGAGCAGGCCGATTTCCTTTGGACTCTGACCTTCAACAAACCCATCAGCGAGGAAATATTGGAGCTATTATCCGACCCCGCCGCCATGGAACTCGGGGAAATTGACGAAAAACGGGAGTTTGCCCACCGCGACCTCCCGGTCACCCATCTGACTTTTGTCAACTCGGGGGACCCGGATATGTACTACAGCTTGATCAACAATGAACAAGCCTTCCTTTTCTCCACCCGCGAAAGCACCCTTCTGGCCTCTCTTGATCGCTTTCTTGATCAAAGTAAAAATTCTCAATCAGAAGCAACCACCGCCAATCTGGCCCGTCTCGATGGGAATCAAATCAAAGCCTCCTTCGTCCTCCCGGAGAACATGAAAACGATCCTGCGCCAACAAATTTCCCAAACCATGGAAATGGACCCCATGAGCGGCATGTTCCTTAAACCCATGCTGGAATGGGAAGGAATGTTGTTCGGCGTCGCGGTGAATGAGGATATGAATGCTCTCGCGGTACAAGACTTCAGCACCGAATCCGCCGCCTCTGGCTTTGCCGGAACCCTCAACATGATGATACCCATGGCCTTGATGGGAATGCAGTCCGAGGGCCTCGATCTCGGCCCCAACCCCATGGAGCATGTTCGTATCGAAGCAGTTAACAACACCGTCGAAATCGGTTTCTCCATTACCAACGAAGCCCTGGTCAAAATGGTCGAGGAAAGTTACCAAAGTTTCCAAAAAGCCCAGACCTCTTCCCGTGAAGCTGCCATGAAAAACAATTTGCGCATGTTGGGTTCAGCCTCCAACCAGTATTTCCTCGAACAAGGCCGTTTAGAGGTTGATGTCCGAGAGTTGATTGGGCCCGGCCTATACATTCATGGAATTTACCCCATCGCCAACGAAGTATATGGCAGTGGCAGCGGCGATAACCGCACCCCCGGTCTGGCCCCCAACGCCGATGGCCAATTTCCCGTCGGCGAGTGGACCATCTCTGAAAGAGAACACAACTACATCTACGCTGAAGACCGTGACACCGGTAAAATCATTCAATATACCTTTTAAAAGCTAAACCCTTTACTTATCAGGGTTAATTGAAAATGGTGCGGGCAGAGGGAATCGAACCCTCGACTCAAGCTTGGGAAGCTCACGTATTACCTCTATACTATGCCCGCAGACAATCTCTATTCACTGGAATCGGTGGATGATGTAAAGGAATTTCTCACCATCGGCATTGATTTCTTCAGTATTAGGCACATCGCCTTGGTTTTGCCCCGGAGGAACCCAGTCCGAGCCAATGCGATTACCAAAAATCTCTTCAATTCGCTCATGGGCTCGGTCCGCCGCTTGGTCCGGTAGTTGCCCGGGACCTTGACCTTGCCCTTGCCCTTGACCTTGGCCGGTACCACCTCCCCCGGTGGTGGTACCTTCATATAACAACAATCTTCCGGTGTTGAGATTCCCGTCATCAAGAAGTTTGTCAGTCAATTCAACCACCGGAATTAATCGCTCCCGGGCAGTAAAACCAACCCCACTCGCCGAATCAAATCGTTCCCATTTGAAAAAACCACCAACGGTGTTTCTTTCATAAAAATCATGAGGCCGGAGATACTCTATCATCCCTCCAGGCAATACGCCGATGGGAGCACTTTCAGGGGTATAACCGACCTCTAACTGATACGTTGAGAAGGCTCCGGAAAAGGTACGCAAATCATTCGCCAATATATTGGCTCGACTGATATTGCGGACTTTTTGAAATGCTGGAACGGAAAGAAGAGCAAGGAGGCCAATTATCACAACGACCACCATGATCTCAATAAGAGTGAATCCGCCCCAGGGTTTCATAAGATAATATTAACCAACAACCCCAAAAAACGCAAGAAAATTCATCGAATACGAAAAATCTAAGTCAAAATCTTCAATAAAGTACGTAAAAGTAAATTTGCTCCCGCTTCGATATCTTTCCAGGAAGTCCATTCCGCTGGACTGTGGCTGCGCCCATCCTTACTGGGGACAAAGATCATTCCAATAGGAGCAATTTTGGCAATAATCTGGGCATCGTGAGCGGCCCCACTGGGCATTTTCTCATAGGACAAATCCAATTCCCGAGCCTCCTTCTCCAGGGTCTGGATCAGTTGGGCATCGCAATCAACGGGACTCACTAGACTCAATATTTCAAAGTCAAAGTAAAGATCCCGGCGCCGGGCAATAGCGCTAAGGGCTTTCCTCATCGAAGCTGCGATCTCATCGAGAACCGACTGATTGGGGTCTCGGACATCCAGCGAAAACACCACCTCTCCCGGCACTGTATTGGCCACGCCGGGCAAAAGATCCACCTTTCCGATCGTCGCCCGGCTGAGCTCCGTGCCATTCTCTTCCAGTATACGGGGAATTTCTCCCGCAAACTCGGACAACCCGAGAAAGGGATCCTTACGCATCGTCATAGGTGTCGTTCCCGCATGATTCGGAACCCCCTCCAAACGAACCGACCATTTGAACAACCCGGTGATATTTTCAACAATACCAACATTTTTATGCTTCATATCGAGCACTGGCCCTTGCTCGATGTGAAGCTCCAAATAGCGGTAAATGGACTTTGGGTCCCGGCGCGCGTCCAAGGCATCGATGGCATCAAGTCCATGCCGTTTCATGGCTTCCACCAAGCTGATGCCGTTTAAATCCCGGGCCTCATAAATTTTCTCCGGATGCAGATCGCCCGCCAAAGCCTGCGATCCGAACAACCCGCCAAAGCGCCCCTCTTCATCGGAAAAGGAGATCACCTCGAGAGGTCTCTTCAACGGCAATCCGGCTTCTTTAATCCGCCGCAAGGCTTCAAATCCCAACAAAACCCCCAGGGTTCCGTCCAAATGCCCGGCATTAGGCACGGTATCGAGATGGGAACCGACCAAGAGAACCGGCTCATCAATCTCCTCCCCCAAAACGGTCCCCAAATTGGCCGCTCCATCCTGCTTGGGGCGAAGGCCCGCTTCCCTTATCCTTTGGGCAAACCACTCGCGACCCTCCCAGTCCTCGTCGGTAAAGGCCATGCGGTACAGACCGCGGTCAGGACGCTGCCCGATTTTGGCCAATTCGAGAATTTCCTGTTGCAAACGAGGCATATTGACCTGCAAATCCGCAGCAGCCGAGGAGGAGTCTTTTTTGGAAGTCATGCCCTAACATACCATATGGCACCAAATTTGTGCACCCCTACGGTTCAGAAAGCATTTTTTCCAGACTTCGGAATCAGGGCACCCATAACCACATAAGCCTATTCGTAATCGTAATCCTTACCGACATCTACTAAAAAAGGTGCAACTACGAAATGATGGAATACCCGTTTGATCACGAGAAACTCAACGTTTATCAAGCATCGATTCCATTGGTGGTTCTCTCCGGTTGTTTTCCTTCACTCCGTCCTGCGTCTCCGTCCTGCGTAGCTCGAAGAGCGAAGAAGGAAGCCCAACGGGCGAAGCAGGATCACCGGCTTCACCGGTTTTCCTGTAGGGCCTTCGCTTGCGAAGCGCCGCCCGTGAAGACTTACGCTCTGGCAAAAGGCTTGCGCCTGCTATGGGGAAAGCCATGGGTTCGGAGGGCGAAGGTAAGAGTTTCAAGCTCTCTTATTCCGGCACTTCAATATGAAACTGGACGGCTTTTTCGTTGTTGTCCGGACGGTCATCGCGCAGGCCGGTGGGGCTTTCCAGAAGGGCTTTTAGGGTGACCCCATGCTCACTTTGCACGCGTTTAGCATCTATTGGAATCGTGAGGCCCCGTGATTCGCCAACGTCGAGGGAGTTGATGGTGAAGGAATGGTCTTTTTGACCGTCATTGACCCAAATGGTCAAGCCGCCCGACCATTCGGTGCCACGGTTTTGTACGGTGATGCTGGCTTGATAATTCCCCTCGGCATTGGGCTGTGGATGCAGATAAATATCCGCAATGGCCGGGTCGTGGACCCCTTGTTGCCGGTGTTGGAGGGAACGCTCCATACTGATGACACCCTGTCCCCAACGATCATCGGGTCCCGTAGGACCGGCATCATCGGCGTTTTGTCGCAAAACCTCGGCCGCCTGTCGGGGGGTGAGGTTGGGGAATTCGCTGAGCAAGGCCGCTGCGGCCCCGGCAACAATGGGGCTGGCGGCGGAGGTGCCGTTCATTTGTAGAAATTGATCTTCTGACCAAGGGATGGCTACACCAACTCCCGGAGCGGCCAAGTCAATCGAACCCCGGTTGGCAAAATTCGCCTGCTGGCGTTCCGCATCAATCGCGGTCACCGAAAACACCTCCGGATAGGCGGCCGGAAAAGGAAGGCCATCGCGGCCCTCATTGCCTGCCGCCGCAACCAGGAGAGAACCCCGGGCGGTGGCATAGTTTACGGCGTCTTGGAGAACCGGATGATCTCGGGACGAGCCGAGGGAGAGGTTGATGATTTTTGCGCCTTCGTCGGCGGCCCGGACAATGCCTTCAGCAACCGTAAAAACATCCCCTTGGCCTTTTCCATCCAGAACCCGGATACTCAAAAGATCCGACGCCGGAGCCAAACCCTCTTCACCCGCCAACAGCAAGGCCACCGCCCGGCCATGGGGGGACAGGTTCCGCGCATCGGGGGTTTCGGCAAGCAGATCAATTTGGCGAAAAGCCTGATTGCCAGGAAGATCGGCGATGCCGGTATCAAGCACCGCAACAGTGATTCCGCGGCCCCAGTTTTCCACCTGGTCGGTAGCGCCAAGCCAGTGGCGAAGGCCTTGCGTGAAAGGTTGGTAATCGGTCGCCGTGATGTCATCAAAATCGGGGCCCCGGGGAAGTTGGACGGGAAGATTGGGCGAGGTGTCCGCATCTTGGGGCAAGTTGTCCAACAACCGGCGCAGAGCGGAGGGACTGTCCAACTGAATCCGCAAAGCCTTGAGTTGGCCGATCGGCCGACTGGTTCCCGGATGGGCCTCTTCCCAAGCCCGGCGAAAGGCGGCCAATTCGGCGGCATCACTAAAGCGGACCACGATGTCGGTTCCGTTTTCCCGTAAAAACGACTGCTCTTCCATTGCGGAATCATTGTCGTTTTCGTCTTCAGGGACGGCCTCGAAGGCGGGTGGGGTGTAGGGTGCCGTCCCGTTTGAAGGGGAGTCTTCGACCGGCAAATCCTCCTCTGTCTCGTTCCCGCTATGCCAAACAATCAGCGCCGCGACCAAAAGAGTAATCCCTGGAAGCAGAAATCTCCGCCAATTGACCACGATACCGTCCATAAGGGACTAAGACTGCTTTGGCTCGGTGTCGGTTCCCTTTTCCGACTTGGGTTGATATTTGGCCGCTTTGCGAGCATTGATGAAGGAGCGAACACACAGGACCAGAAAGGCGATGGAAATAATTCCCATGATGATCATGCCGCCAGTGGCTAAATCATTTCGCAGAACCCGTACCAACCCCATAATAAGGGGAGCGGATCCGATGAGAGCAACCAAGGCGGCTACATGCATGGCGTGTTTCCGGAAATCCGGTTTGGCGACCGCTAGAATCCCCGCGACTAAGGCCGCAATGCCAAAAAAAGCAGGAATTAGCGCAGTCATACTTCGTTCATCGGAAGAGCCGAAAAGCAAGACTCCGAGGAGAATTAAAATCACAGCGTAGGCAAAAGTATAAGGAATCATAATGAGCTATAATAATGGGTTTTTACCAAAGGCCAAGGGAGATTCTTAGTTTTTCATTCCGCTGGCCGCCACTCCTTGGACGAACCATCGTTGAAACCACAGAAAAACAACCATCACCGGAGCGACCATCATTACCCCAAAAGCCATAATGTCCCCCCACTGAATCGGCGGAAGCGTTTGGAAAGAGGCAATGGCCACTGGCAACGGACGATAGGTATCGCCGACGGTTACCATGAGAGGCCACAGATAGTTTCCCCAATGCAGGAGAAAGGTGAGAATCGCCACCGAGGCAAAAGCCGGTTTGGCGGTTGGCACAATGACCTGCCAATAGGTTCGCCAAGGTCCGGCGCCATCCATCATGGCCGATTCCTCCAACTCGCGGGGCAGTCCCAGGAAAAACGTGTAGAAGAGGTAGATCGAGAAAGCATTGGCGATAAAGGGGATGATCTGGACCTGATAGGAATTCCGCCAGCCCATTTCGGTCATCTGATAGAAAAGGGGCGCGGCAATTGCCTCAAAGGGCAAAATAAGAAGGGCCAGAACCAATAGAAAGAAGAGGTGTCGGCCTTTCCATGGCAAACGGGCAAAGGCATACCCAGCAAGGGAATTGACCACTAATCCGGCGGCGACAATGGTCCCGGTGATAAATAGGGAATTGAGCAAAAAACGCACAAAGGAAACCCGGGTAAAAACCGAGCGGTAATTATCCAGCGAGGCCTCACTTGGAAAAAAGGCCCGCCAGCTGCCTGCTTCGCTCAAAACCAGATGGTCCGGTTTTAAACTGGCAATGAGCATAAAGAGAATCGGTCCAAAGAACAGAACCGCGCCCAGGAAAAGAATTCCATAGCCGAGAATTCGGTACCAGAGGGGTGGAGAGGAAAGCGGCTTCATGAGAGTTCCCTTTCTTCCCGAAGATACTTTCTTTGTAGCATAGCGATACTCACCACAATGAGAAAAAAGACGACCGTCATGGCGGAGCCTCGGCCCACCTGACCCCGATCAAAGATAGCGCGAACGGTTTCAAACATGACCGTGGTGGTGGCGTTTTGCGGGCCGCCTTGAGTTAGGATATAAACCTGATCGAAAAGGCGAAAGGCCAGAATGGTGGTTACCAAAACCACGAAAATCAAAGTATTCCGTAGACCGGGTAGGGTGATGTGGAGGAAACACTGCCAGCGATTGGCCCCATCGATCTCCGCGGCCTCATAGAGGTGATCGGGAATCCCCTGGCGCCCGGCCAAAAGAATGATCATTTGAAAACCACAACCTTGCCAGATGGACATGACCATAATCGCGGGCAAGGCAAAGCGTGGGTCCCGAAGAAAATCCGTCGGCTCCCACCACCCCATGGTGAGGGTGCTCAAGAGGCTATTGGCCAGCCCGGTGGCTTCCGGCGAAAAAATCAGTTGCCACACAATGGCCACGAGGGCCATCGGGAAAATGACCGGCAGAAAAAATAAGGTGCGGAAAAAGGTTCGGCCCCGAAAGGATTGATTGAGTAATAGCGCCAAAGCTAGGGCAAGGGTGGTTTGCACTGGGACCACTACCAGAGCGAAGACGGCATTGTTCACCAAGGCTCTCCGAAAAGCATCATCAGCGAATAACCGGGAGAAATTTCGCAAGCCCACCCATTCCGGACTTTGGGGAGAACCAATCCGGTACTGGTAAAAGCTTAAAATCAAAGCCAAGCCAAAGGGCAGGGCTACAAAAAAAAGTAGCCCTACGATGGCAGGGAAAGCCATTTGGGTCCCTGGCGAGATAAATTTAGACCGCTGCAAATAGGTCATGTGGGATTACCCTAATAAAATTTCCGCAGGATGCCAACGAAGGTTTTCCTCTTAAAGGGTGGCTCCATTTTCCCGCGCAAAGCTGCGGTGGGCCGGAAAGGCCGTAATCAGAGTGGTCTGATCACGGCCTTTTCAAACCCTATGTGGTGCTTGGGCCTCAGGGAAGTTGGGTGCTGCCCATGAGGTAGCGGTCGCATTCGCGGGCGGCGGCGCGGCCTTCGTTGATCGCCCAGACAATCAGGGACTGACCCCGGCGCATATCGCCGGCGGCGAAGACTTTGTCGACACTGGTTTTGAAGCGGCCGTATTCGGCTTTGACGTTGGAACGGGGGTCCTGCTCCAGGTCGAGTTCTTCCACAATGGTCGCCTCGGGGCCGAGGAAGCCCATCGCCAGAAGAACCAAATCGGCTTTGAGAACGCGCTCGCTGCCGGGGACCTTGACCGGCATGAAACGACCGTTTTCTTCCTTCCATTCGATGTTGTGAACATGGACCGCTTTGACTTTGCCGTCTTCGTCGCCCTCAAACTTGCTGGCGGTGATCAAATACTCGCGCGGATCGGCCCCATAGAGTGCGGCGGCTTCCTCTTGCCCGTAGTCCATCTTGTACACCTTGGGCCATTGCGGCCAGGGGTTGTTGGGGGCACGCTCTTCGGGTGGCTTGGGCATGATTTCCAATTGGGTGACGGTCTTGCAACCGTGGCGGATGGAGGTGCCTACGCAGTCGGTGCCGGTATCGCCGCCACCGATGATGATGACATGCTTGTCCTTGGCCAACTCGGTAAACTGCTTGGATTTACCTTCCTTGATGTCCCAAATTTCCTTGGTATTGGGGCCGAGGAATTCCATGGCAAAGTGGATGTTTTTCAGGTCCCGGCCCTCGATGGGCAGATCCCGGGGCTTGGTGGCGCCACAGCAGAGAATGACGGAATCGTATTCGTCGAGCAGCTGTTTGGAGGGAAGGTCTTTGCCGATTTCCACGCCGGTTTCGAAGGAGACGCCTTCCTCTTCCATGATTTTCACCCGTCGGGTAACCACTTCCTTATCGAGCTTCATGTTGGGAATGCCATACATCAGCAAGCCCCCGATACGGTCAGCGCGTTCGTACACGGTGACCAGATGACCCGCCTTGTTGAGTTGGTCGGCGGCGGCGAGACCGGCCGGACCGGAACCCACCACGGCAACTTTTTTCCCGGTGCGGGTGGTAGGGGGATTCGGAACGACCCAGCCTTCATCCCAGGCGCGGTCAATGATCGCGCACTCGATGTTTTTGATCGTGACGGGTGGTTCGATAACCCCCAAGACACAAGAGCCTTCGCAGGGAGCCGGGCAGACGCGACCAGTGAACTCAGGAAAGTTGTTGGTCTTCATGAGGCGGTAGTACGCCTCTTTCCATTTGCCCTGATAGACGAGGTGATTGAACTCTGGGATGAGATTGTTGACCGGGCACCCGCTGGCCATACCGCTTAAGGTGATGCCGGTATGACAGTAGGGCGTGCCGCAATCCATGCAGCGGGCTCCCTGGGTTTGCAGTTTCTCTTCCTGAAAATGCTCGTGAATCTCTTTCCAGTCCTTGATGCGTTCCGTCGGGGCACGATCAGCGATCGTTTCCCGTTGGTATTCCATAAATCCGGTTGGTTTTCCCATAATACGTAATTGGTTTGGGTTTAAGTCTTTTGTGTAAATCAGTGTCCGGCCTTAACGTTTTCCTCGAAGGCGGCCTGAATGGCTTCGTCGCCTTCCAGACCGCGTTCCTCAGCCTTGCTGATGGCGGTGATGACCCGTTCGTAATCCTGTGGCATAACCTTGAGGAAGCTGGGAAGAACCTTTTCCCAGTTGTCCAGGACCTCCTTGGCTTTGGCCGAGCCGGTGTACTCGAAGTGGCGTTCAATGCGCCGCTTGACTTCGGTGATTTCGGTATCGGTGCATTCGATCAAGTGATAGAGATTCACCATTTCAGCATTCAAGTGCTTGGCCTCAAAGTCTTTGTCGGTGTCGAGGATATAGGCTATGCCCCCGGACATTCCGGCGGCGAAGTTGCGCCCCGTGCGGCCAAGACAAATTACCGAGCCCCCGGTCATGTATTCGCAGCCGTGGGCGCCGACGCCTTCAATGACGGCGTGAACTCCGGAATTCCGAACACAGAAACGTTCTCCGGCCATACCTGCGACATAGGCCTCACCTTGGGTGGCTCCATAGAAGCACACGTTGCCGGTGATGATGTTTTCGTGGGCCACAAAAGGGGAGTCCTTGGGCGGGAAGACGATCAGTTTTCCACCGGAGAGGCCTTTGCCGAGATAGTCGTTGGTGTCTCCTTCAACCTTGATGGTGACCCCCTTCGGAAGAAATGCGCCCAAGCTTTGGCCGGCCGAACCGGTGAAGTTGAGCTTGATCGTATCTTCGGGCAAGGCGTCGGGACCAAAGCGGCGGGAAATTTCGGAACCGAGGATGGTTCCGACGACCCGGTTGGTGTTGACGATGGGGAGATTGACTTCGACCGGTTTCTTTTCCTCCAGGGCCGGCTTGCAGCGCCGCAGGAGTTCGGTGTTGTCGAGCGCGCGGTCCAGGAGGTGGTCCTGTTTCATCTGACAATAGAATCCGACGTTTTTGTCCACTTTGGGCTTGTGCAGAATCTTGGAGTAGTCGAGGCCACGGGCTTTCCAGTGATCGATTTCCTTGCGCATACGAAGCTTGTCCACCTGGCCGACCATTTCCGGAATGGTACGGAAGCCGAGCTTGGCCATGATTTCGCGGAGATCCTGTGCGATGTAGCGCATGAAATTGACCACCGCATCGGGTCCGCCCATGAATTTTTGGCGCAGGATCGGATCCTGTGTCGCCACGCCGACAGGGCAGGTGTTCTTGTGGCAGACCCGCATCATCAAACAGCCAAGGGTGATTAGCGGGGCGGTGGCGAAACCAAACTCCTCGGCGCCGAGGAGACAGGCAATGGCCACATCGCGACCGGTCTTGAGTTGACCGTCGGTTTCCAGCACAATACGGCTCCGCAAATCGTTCAGCAGGAGGGTTTGGTTGGTTTCGGCCAAGCCCAACTCCCAGGGAGCACCAGCGTGTTGGATACTGGAACGGGGGGAGGCTCCGGTGCCGCCATCGTATCCGGAGATCAGAATGACATCCGCTTTCGCTTTGGCCACGCCGGAAGCAATTGTTCCCACGCCGACGGCGGAGACGAGCTTCACGTTGACCCGGGCATTCACGTTGGAGTTCTTCAGGTCATGAATCAACTCCGCCAAATCCTCAATGGAGTAAATGTCATGGTGCGGGGGAGGGGAGATCAGTCCGACTCCCGGTGTGGTGCCCCGGGTTTTGGCAATCGGCGGGAGAACTTTGTGTCCGGGCAATTCGCCGCCCTCTCCGGGTTTGGCGCCTTGTACGATCTTGATCTGGAGCTCATCAGCATTGACCAGGTAGAAGCTGTTGACCCCGAAACGGCCGGAAGCCACCTGTTTGATGGCGGAGCGGCGGCTGTCGCCGTTTTCGTCCGGCGTAAAGCGCTCGTAATCCTCGCCGCCCTCACCGGTGTTGGACTTTCCGCCCAGACGGTTCATAGCGATTGCCAGAGACTCGTGCGCTTCTTTACTGATAGAGCCATAGGACATGGCCCCGGTTTTGAAGCGTTTGACAATGCTTTCGACGGGCTCGACTTCGTCCAGCGGAATGGCTTTGGATTGGTCATAGCGAAAATCCATCAGCCCGCGCAGAGTGAACATATCCCGGGATTGGTCATCGACGGCCTGGGCATATTCTTTGTACACCGCGTAATCGCCAAGGCGGGTGGCCTTTTGCAATTTGTGGATGGTGATCGGATTGAAGAGGTGACGCTCGCCGTCGAATCGCCATTGGTACACGCCGCCGGGTTCCAGCTCGTCCTTGGCATCGCCCCGGTCGCTGAAGGCCTTCTCGCCGCGCATCAGAGTTTCGGTGGCGATGGCTTCCAGCCCAATACCCTGTACGCGGGTCGCGGTTTTGGTGAAATACTTGTCCACCACATATTGGGTCAGCCCGATGGCTTCGAAGATTTGCGCCCCGCGGTAGCTGGCTACGGTGGAAATCCCCATTTTGGACATGGTCTTGATGACCCCGTTGAGATTGGCCTTGAGATATTTCTTGCAGGCCGTCTCGGGATCACCGGCCAAGTCGCCGCAGGCGATTTGGTGGCGGACCGTTTCCAGGGCAAGGTAAGGGTTGATGGCATCGGCGCCATAGCCCAGCAGCAAGGCGAAGTGGTGAACTTCGCGGGGTTCTCCGGATTCCAGAATGATGGAAACTTTGGTCCGGGTTCCTTGCCGGGTCAGGTGATGGTGAAGACCAGCACAGGCGAGCAAGGCGGGCACCGGAAGATGCTTCTTATCCACATGACGGTCGGATAGGATAATTAGCTTCACGCCGTCGTTGATGGCCGCATCGGCATCCTCAAAAATACGTTCCAAGGCGGCTTCCAGTCCACGGTCGGAAACGTGGGGCTCAGGAATTCCGGAATGACCTTCACTCAGACCGCCCAGTCCAGGGGCAAAGGTCATGGAGAGAGTGGCCGAACGGAAGCCTTTTTGTTTGGCGGCCCGAAGGCGTCCCAGTTGGTCGTTGTCGATCAGGGGACTCTCAAAGCGAATGCGGTGGCAATTCTCGCCGGTTGGGTGACACAAATCTCCCTCGGGTCCGAGGAAGGTAATA
Organism: Opitutales bacterium; assembly: GCA_020831535.1. GTDB lineage: Bacteria > Verrucomicrobiota > Verrucomicrobiia > Opitutales > T3Sed10-336 > JAIUMY01. The sequence continues at coordinate 37,701 of JAFIGF010000089.1, forward strand.
CTCGAAGTGATCAACTCTTCCCGAATGGGGTCGATCGCCGGGTTCGTTACTTGGGCGAAAAGCTGCTTGAAGTAGTTATAGAGCAACTGGGGACGGTCGGAAAGGACCGCCAGGGGGGCGTCATTGCCCATGGAGCCGAGAGGTTGTTTACCCGTTTCGGCGCTGGGCCCAATAATGAAGCGCAGGTCCTCGTAGGTGTAGCCGAAGGCTTTTTGCCGGGTACGGATGCTGTCGAAATCGTCCGGTTTGACCTTGATGGGCTCGGGAAGGTCTTTCTCTTTGACCAAGTTGTCCTTAAGCCATTCTCCATAAGGTTGTTCGGAAGCGACTTTTTCCTTCACTTCTTCATCCCCCACGATACGGCCTTCCTTCATGTCCACGAGGAACATGCGGCCAGGCTCGAGACGGCCTTTTTTGACGACGTTTTTGGACTCGATTCCCGAAAGAACCCCGACCTCGGAGGCCATGATGACCAAATCATCGGAGGTTACATAGTAACGGGAGGGACGGAGGCCGTTACGGTCGAGAACGGCACCGATCTGCACTCCGTCGGAGAAAGCGATGGAAGCGGGGCCATCCCATGGTTCCATCATGCAAGCATGGTATTCGTAAAAGGCTTTCTGGGTATCCGACATGTCTTCATGCTTTTCCCAGGGCTCCGGGATCATCATCATCATGGCATGGGCCAGACTGCGTCCGGACAAAACGAGGAATTCGAGACAGTTGTCGAACTTTTGGGAGTCACTGCCATCCTCACGGATGATCGGGAGAAGTTTTTTGAGATCTTTTCCGAAAACCTCCGAGGCCAACTGCATCTGCCGGGCATGGAGCCAATTCTCGTTGCCACGGACGGTGTTGATCTCCCCGTTGTGGCACATGTACCGGAAAGGCTGGGCCCGGGGCCAGCTGGGGAAGGTGTTGGTGCTGAAACGACTGTGTACCAAGGCCAAGGCGCTGTCCATGGCCGGATGATGTAAATCAGGGAAGTAGTGGGTCAATTGCTCCGTGGTCAACATCCCTTTGTAGATCATGGTACGGGAGGACAGGGAGCTGAAATAGAAAAGGGAATCTTCATCCGCAGAGGAGTAGCGAATGCGGTGGCCAGCGACCCTGCGGACGATGTAAAGTTTGCGCTCAAAGGCCTGAGTGTCCTTGATGGCCTCGCCGCGGCCAATAAACACTTGTTTCATGACTGGCTCACATTCCGCCGAGGCCTTGCCGAGGGTGCTGCGGTCAACCGGCACATCGCGCCAGCCAATGAGGGTCAACCCCTCGTCTTCAATGATTTCCTCAATAATGGAGATCTCTTCGGCCCGTTCGTCCTCGTTGGTGGACAAATAAACAAACCCGACCCCATAAGTGCCTTCCTCGGGTACCTCGAACCCACACTCTTGCGGACAAACTTCCTTGAAGAAGTTGTGGGGCAGTTGGATAAACATGCCTGCGCCGTCCCCGGTATTCGCATCGCAACCACAACCACCACGGTGGTCAAGATTTACACAAATTTCCAGCGCACCTTCAATAATGCGATGGGATTTGCGGCCTTTCATGTCGACCAGGAAGCCAACACCGCAATTGTCGTGTTCATAGGAGGGATGGTAGAGACCTTGGGCTCGTGGGTGAGATTTGCGTTCGGACATAGGCGTTTTCGTTTCTTTGAGCGGTAATCCGGAAAGCCTCCCGTGGCGGATTAGAGAATTGAAGGCTTGGTTGGTTTTCCGGATGACTTGATTTTTCGGTTTAAGACACCTTTTCTGATAAGGATCAGTGAGGCGGCGACAAGAGAAAAGTTTTTATTTTTTAAGATGAAGAAAGCCCGTCGAGGGCTTTTTCGGCGAAGTGATATGCTGAATTTTTGATTTGGGTAGGGTCAATCCCTAAATCAAACGATTTTAACCTTCCCGAAATTGGGTGATTTTGCAAATAGAGGAGGTTTTTTAAGATTTCCTGTTGGAATCCAACACCAGGGCTTCTTCCCACCGGCGGTGTTCGTGGTTACGGAAAAAGACGCCCACCGACTGGTCCTCGTAGATTTCCACCAAGGCCGAGCGCAGGAAAGTGCCCTTGCGGTTTTCCATCGCGGCGATGTCAAACTGAGGAATGCTTTGGTAGTTGGCATAGGCAATTTTCCGAAAGTTGTTTTCCTGGAGCAGTCTTTCCTCCCCAAGGTGGGCGTGTCCGTAGAAAACCGCTTTGACCGGGTCGGGCAGAGGCAGGCAGTTTTGCAATAGCGGGGAAGGGCGATTCCCGCCGGGGAAACTGTAATGGCCGGCGATAAGTATGGGGTCGGACGATTCGGCCCATTCGCTGCGGAGACTTTGGTAGGCGGCGGAGGAATGGGGGTATTGGCTTTCATCGCCGTGGATCTTGCCGTGGGTAACGATCCACTTGCCCCAGGGGCAGGCGTGGTCGCCCATAAAGTAGATTTTGAAACCTCCCAATTCTCCTTCAAAATAGAAATCATCCAGCTTCTCCGGTAAATGCCAGGCCGGGCGCGGTTTCAGAATCTCCCAGGCGGGAACCATGGCGGAACCTTCTTCGGGGGACTTTTTCAGGAGGTCGAAATCGTGGTTTCCAAAGGTGTAGTAGATGGGAATTTCGAGAGATTCAAAGGCTTCGGCTTGCAACGTGATGGTTCTTCGCTGGTTTTCCAAATGTCGGCCATCAGTGCTGTCGCCGAGATTCCAAACTTGTTCGCAGGGTGCCTTTAACGAGTGAAAATCGGCAAAAATGATTTCCAGATTCGTTTTGGCGATTTCCGGATCCCATTGTTGGAGGTCGGAACAAACCCAGACCCGATGTTGGACTTTTTCCCGAAGGGCGTCATGGAGGTAGGATAAGGTCATAGCGTTCACCCTTGAGAGGTTCTTCGGAAAAGGAAAGTATTTTGTACGCTCAGATTGAGGCTTGGCAAATTTTCCTCCTCAGTCATCATAGTGTGGTGAACCTCGGGATTCGTTACCCACATTATGAAATTGTCTGCCGCTCAGCAAAAAAAACTTCTGCAAAAGGAAGAGCTGATCATTGCCCCCCATGTTCAGCGGGGGCAGCCAAAAAACAAAAGATTAACTCTTAAGAACTGTCTGACCGGTTCTTATTTGAATGTTAGCGAAAAGCAGTTGGATATCTTGGCGCGGTTTCGGGAGGGTAAGAGCGTTCCCGAGGTTTTGAACGAATTGATAAGGAACAGTAAATCACCAGCACTGGTTGATTTTTACGAACTGATTCTGAAGGCATTCATTCACCAGATATTGAAGCGGAAGGCGGATGCAGTGCCGGAAAAGGAAGTGCTCCATGTCCGCCTTCCTCTCCTGCGCTGGTGGGTTTTTCTGCCTTTGCTGCTGGCCGGATGTGGGTTCGCCCTGTGGACAATGTGGGAATTTCCCCTGGTCTTTGTGCGCCATTGGGGCGACGTGGCCTTGGGTTTTTTGGTGGCCTCACTTAGTTTGTCACTGGGACAAGTTTTGGCGGGCGGGGTGATTCGATACTTCGGGGGTGCGGTTCATCGTCCAAAACTGCGTCTTCTGGCCATTCCGCCTTATGTTTCCTTTGATCTTCGCGATGCTCGTTTAATTCAGCGGAGCGGTGCAGTTTTGGTGGGCCTAGCCCGTTTAATGCCTTTTCTGCCCGCGTTAGGGGTAGTTCAAATCTATCAGCCTACTTTAGCCGTGCCGTTATTGTTTCTGTTTCTTCTGCATTTGTTTCCCTCCCGAGGCAGTGCCGTCGATCAGATATTGCAGGGTTTGACGGGGCGGGTGGCGTTGGATATTTATCGTCACAAGATTTTCTACCTTCAGGAGCGATCCTTTTTGGGCAAACTGTCCGAGTTAATGCACGAGGATTTAACCTACGCTCTTATGCGTTATGGATTCCTGTTGCTTTGGGGCTTTGCTTTGGGCCTTCTTGCCTATCTTGCGTTTTACGATTATTTTTTTAAGGGGATATCCACTTCATTGATTGTTTATTTTAGCCTGTGGCTCTTTTCCTTTGTTGGTCTTGCCTATCCGCTCTTCATCTTGTGGCGTGATGTTTTCTCAGTACGCAAGGAGAGAAATAAAATAGACCGCAAATTCGCTCAAATTGAGCGGGAGAGAAGCGTTTTCGACCTGGCATCTCCTCCACCTGCAACGGAGTTGCAAAACTTTCTTGCCGAAGTGCCGATATGCCACCCTTTGACCGATAAGGAAATTCAGATCCTTTCCAAGTATTCCAAATTCATTGTTTTCGAGAACAAAGCGATTATTTTTGATGAAAGGGATCCTGATGAAAATCTTCTTTTCCTTTTTACTGGAACCGTTGATGTTTTTCGTTCCGGAGGTTGGTTCGGGAAAAGTAAGTTGGATCGGTTGACCAGTGGAGCCTCACTCGGCAAAACTCCGAACTGGAATGCGAAAAAAGCTCCCCGATGGTACCTAAGCCGGGGCCGAACTTCTTTTCTGGTGGCAAAAAAAGGTGAAACACAAGAACTGGATCAGGTTTTAAAAAAAATCTATTCGACCCGAGCCGGGGTTTATTTGGGTTTTCTTGGACGAACCCCGCCTTTTGCCAATTGGTCTTCCGAGGTCCTCCAGTTGATCGTTAAGGAGTCAACCGTTATTACCTTTAAGAAAGGCCAGAAAATTCTCCAGATGGACAAAGCCAATAAATTTTTCTATATCGTTTATCAAGGCACGCTGTCCACAGTGGCTGAAAAAGTGCGGAGAAAAAGAAAACGCATTCTAAAGGCCGGCGATTTTTTCGGAGAATTAAGTGCTTTACGCAACGCCTTGCCGGCTGGAGATGTCGTCGGTGAGGAAGAGGGGGAATGCCTGGCCCTCGCCAAAAGTAATTTTATATGGATTGCGACACAACATCCAGAGGTTATTTTGACTTTTGAAAAACATGCCTCGCAAACGCTTGGGTTTCCGATTTTCCCTGTTTCCGAGGCGACCGCCAGGATTGGCTAATGGGTTTTTTTTGAAGCCTTCAACGATTGTACAGCTCGGCCAGTTCCCGTAGGTAGGGGGAGCTTTCCTTTGCGACTCTTTCCAGTTCATGGTGGCCAAAGCGCCATTGCCAGTTGCCTTCTGATGTGCCGGGGGTGTTGAGACGGCCCGAGGAATCAAGGCTTAAAAGATCCGGGAAAGGTACGATGGCCAGACGGCAAACACTACGGTAGGCCGTACGGATAAAATCCCAGGCAATTTCATCACCGCTCACCCGTAAATAGCGACGTACATGGTCCCGGCATTTTTCGGGCTCTTTTTCATACCAACCCCGGGTAGTATCGTTGTCGTGTGTGCCAGTGTAGACAACCTGATTGGGAATGTGCTGGTGTGGTAAGTAAAGATTATCGGATTCATCGCCGAAAGCAAATTGCAGCACTGCCATACCGGGCAATCCGGTATCAGCGAGAAGTTTCCGGACCTCGGCGGTTATGGTGCCCAGATCCTCGGCAATGATTTTTCCTTCCGGGTGAGCCTGCTGCATGGCTTCAAAAAAGTCTTTACCAGGACCCGGAATCCAGCGCCCATAGGAAGCGTCCGGTGAGTCGGCGGGGATCGACCAATAACTTTCGAGTCCGCGAAAATGATCAATCCTCACCACATCGTAGAGGGTGTAGTTCAGGGCAAAACGCTTTTTCCACCATTCAAGCAAATCCTCCTCTGCCCGCTCCCAGTCATAGACAGGGTTGCCCCAGAATTGGCCGGTTTCGGAAAAGTAGTCGGGTGGGCATCCGGCGACCTCCAACGGGGTCAAGCTCTTGCGGTCGAGAAGAAATAGATCCGGATTGCTCCAAACATCGGCACTGTCGCGCGAGACAAAGATAGGAATGTCCCCGATGATTTCGATGCCACTTTCATTGGCATAGGTTTTAAGAGCGGACCATTGGTGAAAGAAAAGGTATTGGCAAAAGATGTAGGCTTCCGTTCGGTCAGCGATTTCCGGATCTTGAGTAAACGCGCGGGCCTTTTCGATCTTGCGTGCTTTTTCCGGCCACTCGTACCAAGGTTTTCCGTCAAAATGGTCTTTTAGCGATTGAAACAGACCGTAGTCCTCAATCCAATCCTGATGCTCTGAGCGAAAATCCCCGAAAGATCCGAGCCGTTCCTCGGTCGGGCCAGGGTTGGCTTTCCAGTTTTCATAAGCGGCAAAGAGGAGGGGCCATTTTTTCTGGTGAAGTTGTCCGTAGTCGACGTGATCCGAAGGGAGAAACAGCAAGCGACTGAGTTCTTCCTGAGGCAAAAGATCGAGTTCAACCAATTCGGTGGGATCGATCAGGTAGGGGTTTCCGGCAAAGGCGGAGAAACTCTGGTAGGGGGAATCACCGAAACCAGTGGGCCCTAAAGGACACATTTGCCAGTAGGAAAAGCGGGCGCCGTTGAGGAAATCGACGAAGTCCCGCGAGGTTTTTCCCAAATCCCCGATGCCGAATTCAGCGGGAAGAGAGGTTGGGTGAAGTAAAACACCCGCCGAGCGGATGGTTAGCCATTGGTTCAGTGGTTTGCTCATAGGTTTCGCGCTAAGTGACAAGGAATGTTTCTACTCTGGACCTTTCCCGCACAAAAACAACTGTAAAGGAAGAATTGACCTAATCCTGCAAAAATTTTTTTCTGTTGGAATGTCAGAATCCTCGAAAACGAAATCTACTACGAGAACCAAGGAAAAAAAGCCCGCTGCGGCCGGAGAGGGTTTGGTCATTTTTATTGTGGTTGCCCTCACTTTCGTCAGTAGTTGGGTTGTGGCGGGGGTTTTAGGATATTTCGAGAAATTCGGGACCAACTTCACCATAGCCTTTTTCGCGATCGAAATCTTCATTCTCGCAATCCTCTTCTATTTCCTTTACTGGCGTAAACGGTCCCCATCCAGGAGGTATTAGGGGAGGGGTTGCCCCTTTCTTGAGATAGACACTTCAAATGATCTATGACTTACGCCAAAGCTAAAGAGAGAGTAGCACGTTTGCGGGAAGAAATTCACCAGCACGATGAATTGTATTATCGCAAAAGCGCTCCGGAGATTTCCGATCAGGAGTATGATCACCTGAAAAAAGAGTTGGCGGAATTGGAGGAACGTTTCCCGTCCTTGCAAGACGAAAAATCCCCCACGCGACAGGTCGGAGACGATCGGGCTGAAGGGTTCGAAACCTATCGGCATCGTGAGCCCATGATGAGTCTGGACAACACCTACAGCGAGGAGGAACTGAGGAACTTCCTTCAGCGGGTGCAGAAACTCTTTCCATCAAAGACTTGCTCTTTTCTCGTCGAACCCAAGTTGGATGGCGTTGCAGTCAGCTTGACCTATGAAAATGGCCGTCTGGTCAGAGCGGTTACTCGGGGCAACGGCGTTGAGGGAGACGATATTACAAAAAATGTTCAGACCATTGAGGAGATTCCTCATCGCCTGGCGGGTTCCGGATGGCCGGAGGTGATGGAGGTGCGAGGGGAGATTTTTATGACCTTTGCCGAGTTTTCACGCATCAACGCCGAGCGCGAAAAGAACGGGCAGGCACTCTATGCGAACCCTCGAAATTTGGCGGCAGGAACGGTCAAGCTCTTGGATGCAAGGGAGGTGTCTCAGCGGGATTTGCAGATCGTCCTTTACGGGCTCGGTTATTTGTCTGATGAAGTTTTTGCCGAGCAAGCAGAGATTTCGCCCAAATTGCGTGAATGGGGTTTGCCGGTGGTCGATTGGACCCGCTTGACGGAGAATTTCGAGGATGCCTGGGCGGCAATCCAGGAATTGGATGAGTTGCGTCGAACATTGCCTTTTCCTACAGACGGTGCAGTTCTCAAGCTGAATGACCGCGCCCTACAGCGGCAAGCGGGCGCGACCGCCAAGGCCCCACGTTGGGCCATTGCCTACAAATTCTCTGCCGAACAGGCCGAAACCGTGGTTGAGGAAATCGTGGTGCAGGTAGGGCGCACCGGAGCGGTAACACCAGTTGCCAATCTGCGACCGGTTCTCCTGGCGGGAACCACCGTCTCCAGGGCAACCCTGCACAACCGCGATGAGATTGAACGAAAGGACGTTCGCGTCGGTGATACGGTGATCGTGGAGAAAGCCGGGGAAATTATTCCGGCCGTGGTGCGGGTGTTGACCGATAAACGTCCAACTGACAGTAGGCCATATGTCTTTCCCACCCACTGTCCCGAATGTGGGACTGAATTGGTTCGCCTGCCGGGGGAAGTGGCTACCCGTTGTCCTAATCTAAGTTGCCCGGCCCAGGTGCGCCGCCGCCTTCGTCATTTTGCCTCCCGGGTCTGCCTCGATATCGAGGGATTGGGGGAGGCAGTGGTCAACCAATTGGTGGATCGTGAGATGGTTAAGGATTTGGCTGATTTGTATGACTTGCAAGCGGAGGAACTCGAGCGTTTGGAGAAATTTGCCCGAAAATCCTCTGAAAATCTTGTTCGCGCCATCGATCAAAGCCGGGAAAAAGAATTGTGGCGTCTGGTCCACGGTCTGGGCATTCAACATGTCGGAGCTACTGCGGCCAAAGATCTGGTTCGGCATTTCGGGAGTTTGGATCGTTTGGCCAATGCCGACGAATCGGAATTAGCCGCCTTGCATGGTATCGGGGAGATTATGGCGCGAAGCATTGTCACCTATTTTGCCAACGAGCAGAACCGCGAGTTATTGGCCCGGCTCAAAGCCCGCGGCCTCAAGTGGGAAGAACAGAGCTCGGAAGAAGATGCGTCGGACCGATCCTTGCTAGGAAAAACCTTCGTTATTACCGGAACCTTACCCAATTACAACCGGGAGGAAGCTACCGTCCTCATTGAACAAGCCAGCGGCAAAGTAACCTCCAGTGTTAGTAAAAAAACCGACTATCTTCTCGCCGGAACCGACGCCGGCTCCAAACTCACCAAAGCCCAGAAATTAGGCATCACCATCATCGCAGAAAAAGACCTCCTCCAATTACTCAACACCTGACCCCTCCCTCGGAAATATTTACGTTCTAGCAACTTAGTTATTGACTGATGGTAGATTTTTAATTTTCTGGGGGTATGCAACGAAAACGGTTACATTTTACGGATTGTCCGGCGGTTTATCATGTGATGTCGCGGACAGTGAATGGAGAAATGATTTTTGGAGAGAAGGAGAAAGCCGTTCTCGCCAAAATGTTACATCGAGTGGCGGCCTTTTCGGGGGTCAAGATACTGACGTACTGTATGATGGCCAATCACTTCCATATTCTGGTGGAGGTGCCCAGTGCGGAGGGGATCGAGTTAACCGACGAGGAGTTGGTAGAGCGGTATGGGC
>JAFIGF010000098.1 GCA_020831535.1 Opitutales bacterium
CTCAGGAGGGGATTGGACGGCGCTTCGCTTGGTCCTTCGGACTGCCCTTCGGGCATCCTGTCTGACGACCAAACCCCTTTCGGGGTTCTCGTCCCCTCATGGTGGGTGTTTATTCCCATGGGAACGATTAAGGGTTTGGGGCAAGCGTTCCCTGTTTTCGAAAGTGGTGCTCAGGAGGGGATTGGACGGCGCTTCGCTTGGTCCTTCGGACTGCCCTTCGGGCATCCTGTCTGACGACCAAACCCCTTTCGGGGTTCTCGTCCCCTCATGGTGGGAGGTTTATTCCCATGGGAACGATTAAGGGTTTGGGGGTAGCGTTCCCAGAACTTGGGAATGGTGCTCAGGAGGGGACTCGAACCCCTACGCCTTTCGGCATACGCCCCTCAAGCGTACGTGTCTACCAATTCCACCACCTGAGCTGAGAGGTAAGGTCTAAAAACAGCGCAGAATTGCGGTCTTGGCAATAGAAAAATCCGGACGGCGAAAAATTTCTTTGCCAAAAATATCCGTCTCGTGGAAGGTTCTACCATGCTCGACCTAAAGTTTCTCAGAGATTCGTCCGACCAAGTCCGCAAGGGCATTCGCGACAAAGGCATAGATTGTGACCTTGATCATTTCCTCGGTCTCGATCAGGAACGCCGCGCCTCCCAGAGGGCATTTGACGAACTGCGGGGCCAGCAGAAAAACGCCAATACCGAGATGGCTGGTCTGCCCAAGGGATCCGAGGAATTCAAAGCTAAGATTACCGAGATGAAAACCCTCTCCCGACAGGTCAAGGAGAAGGAGGAATCCCTCCGGAATCTGGAAACCGATTGGAAGGCCGCTTACCTATCCATTCCAAACATTCCCCATGCCACCGTCCCGGTCGCGCCCGACCCCAGTGGCAATGAAGTCTATTCCACCTGGGGCGATCCGGAGCAGGTTTCGGCCGCCGCCAAGCCCCATTACGATTTGCCCGGGTTTAGCCAGATTGTGGATTTTCATCGGGGGTCCAAAGTCACTGGCGGGGGGTTCCCTTTCTTCGTCGGTGAAGGGGCCAAACTGTGCCGGGCCTTGATTCAATTCTTTTTGGACGAAGCGGGTCAACGCGGCTATACCGAGGTCCTGCCCCCGCTTTTTGTCAATGCCGCCAGTGCCACCGCGACCGGACAGCTTCCCGACAAGGAGGGGCAGATGTATCACATGACGGTCGATGACCTCTATGCCATTCCCACGGCGGAAGTTCCGGTGACCAATTTTTACCGCGAGGAAATTTTCTCCGCCGATGACCTTCCGCGCAAAGTCTGTGCCTACAGCCCCTGTTTCCGCCGCGAAGCGGGGAGTCACGGGAAGGATGTCCGGGGACTCAACCGTATGCACCAGTTTGATAAAGTGGAGTTGGTCAAATGGGTTCATCCGGAAAAGAGCTATGACGAACTGGAAGAGTTGAAAGAGAGTGCCGAGGCGCTCCTGCAAAAACTCGAATTGCCGTACCGCGTGCTGTTGATGTGTTCCGGAGATCTCGGGTTTACCCAGACCAAAAAATACGACCTCGAAGTCTGGTCCGGGGGACAGAAACGCTGGCTGGAGGTTTCCAGCTGCAGCAACTTCGAAGCCTTTCAGGCCCGCCGGGCCCAAACCCGTTTCCGCAACGAGGAAGGAAAGGTGGAACCGGTGCACACCCTCAACGGTTCCGCGCTCGCTTTGCCGCGGGTGATTTCCGCCTTGATCGAAAACAACCTTCGGGACGACGGGACCGTTGTCCTGCCAAAAGTCTTGCAGCCCTATCTGGGGAGCGACCGGATTGCCCTGGGCCAATGATCGATTTGGCGATTGGTGGGTTGATTCGATGATAACGCCGCAGCAGGCTGCGGCTGGAGAAAGCGGCAATAGGATTGCCGCAGTCCAAGGTGCCTTCGGCACGAGGGGGTGACCGGGAGCATAGGTTGGTTTGTGTTTTGCCTGATAATCCTCTCCGGTAGCCGGCTCTCCACAAGTGGAGGCCCTACAGAAACACCGCTGAGACGGTGAGTTCTTGTCGGAGGGGCTTTATGCCCCGATCTGGCTGTCTCTGTCGGAGGGACTTTACGTCCCGATCCGGAGCGGGTTGAGAATAAAGCCAGCGCAATTCCGACCTCTGATCTCCCTGATTGGGATACTAGCGTGTTTCCGCAGCCTCAGGAGTGTTGCGCGCAGGGACATGAAGTCCCCGCTCGCTGTCGAATAGTGGCGACATTCCCGTTTTCCGAAGATTTGCGCTCAGGGGCACAAGGCCCCCGTTCGCTTTTTTGCCCCAAGCGGGGACCTTGTGTCCCTGCGCGGAGTACTTCAGCCAGGGACGTAAAGCACGCCTGACCACACCGCGCGGCGGATAAACCCCCTCCGACAAGAGTTTTCATCTGCCGGACTAAGGTCTAAAGCCTCTGCATGGTTGCCAGAAGAACGGTTTGGGGATAAGGGTTGGGGTATGGCCAAAAATATATTGGGAACCGAACTGATCGTTTGTAGCGAAGACCCCTTGACGGGGTTTTACCGTAACGGAAAATGTGATACCTGTGGCGACGACCGCGGGATGCATACCGTTTGTGCTCAAATGACCGATGCCTTTTTGACCTATTCGAAGGATCGCGGAAACGATTTGATGACCCCCATGCCCGAATTCCACTTCCCCGGTCTCAAGGAGGGGGATTTTTGGTGCGTTTGCTTGAGCCGCTGGATGGAAGCCTTGGAAGCCGGCGTCGCACCCCCGGTCAAACTCGAGGCCACCCATATTTCCGCTCTGGAGTTCCTCGATTTTGCTGTCTGGCAAAAGCACAAGGTGAGTTAGGCCGGAAGGCAGAGATCGGAGGTCGGCGATGCCACCAGCGGAGCTGGAATAGGCGCGGAGAGACTTGAGAAGTCGGAGTGTTCCGCACAGCCGCTTCCGCCTTCGCTAAAGCTACGGCGCGACAGGGAAAGCGGCCGCGCGGTGTGGTGGGGGTGCTTTACGTGCCTGGCTTGAAGCACTCCGCGCAGGGACACGAGGTCCCCGCTTGGCCCAACCGCGAACTGGTGGCCTTGTGCTATCTGTTGAGCCACAGCGAAATCCCGGCGATTCAGGAAGAAACCCATTGATGTTTTTGGCCCGAAATGGTTGGCTTCAGCGAACGATTGAAATCTGATCCATCTTCATGAAGTCTATTCGTCCATTCATTTTTCCTTTAATTCTCCTCACTCTCGTTTCTTGCAAAGACAACAACGGGGAAGACCACATTGATGAAATCGGATCAAGCTTTCATGAGTTAAATAGAGAATATCATGAGGGGGACTATGACTTTCAGGTTGATCGTTTTGAAGAGGTTGAACATCTCCTGCAAAGTTATCTCGGACGGTGGACTTTGAATTTTCCCGGGGAAACACAAAGTTATCGTTCTGCGGCTGAGTTGGCTAGCCTCAGAGTTCTTAATGCGTTTGATGATGAAATTCGTTTCTATGAAGCTGATTGGGCCCGTAACCAGAATATAGTTGATCCTGGCCTGATCGAAGCAAGGTTTGGATCCTATCTTTCGGTTTTGAGAAGTCTGGAATTCGGTGAAGAAGCTCTTTCCAAACGGATCATTATTACGATTTCCCAAACCTTGGCCGGGTACGGCGCATTTTTAGGAGATGATGTGAAATTTTCCCGCTATCTGCGAGAAAGCAGTCATGAATTGCCTCGTGGTATAGCAAATCTTGTTTTATCAATTGTCTCTGTTTTAGATGGGGACGATGTGTCGAAGGAATTTGAATACGATAGGAACGATTTGGCGCAATCCATGTTCAAAAGAAGATTGGATAATATCCGGGGCAAATTAGCGGAATAGTTGTATGCCCTCTTTTTCCGGGCCTGCGGGCAAATTGAATTTATACGGCTCTATTGGAACTTTTCTGGTTTTCCTCTCGGCGGTTTCTATTCTTTCCTGTTCAAAAAACCGAACGTTTGAGATGAGAATAAAGGAAAGGGGAATTCACGGTTTCCGGTAAGGGGCTTCTACTTCCGTCAGCATGGGGAAATGCTTCGTGTTTAAAGTCTTCAATGGAAGACAGTGGGCTTCAGCGGTGGCGGCAATGAGGCAGTCGGCGAGTCCCGGATTATGCGATGAGCGGTACTGGCGTCGAAAAAGACCGGCCGTTTGGGCGATGGAGGCATTCGTCGCCAAGACCCCTACGGCGGAAAGAAAATCGTCCAGAGCGGTTCGTTCCTCGCCATCTCTCACTCCTTGATAAAGTTCGGCAACGGAAATCGCGGAAATGAAAATCTGATCAGGATAGGTCTCCACGAATTCGACCGCGGCCGGAATCTCTTTGAAGTAGTCGATCAGGATGTCGGTATCAATCAACATACTTAAAACCGGTCAAAATCCGAACGAATCCGGGCAAGATCGAAGTCTGTTCGGTTTTTCCAAATGCCCTTTGCTTTATCGAAGTCTGTTCGGTTTTTCCAAATGCCCTTTGCTTTACGTATTTTTGCTAGTTTATCGTCCGGCTTTTTGCGGGTTAAATATTGGTCAATGGCCTCGCGGATCAGGGCACTTTGGCTCTGGGCAAGTCAAGATTATCGACTCGTTGGGGTTGGGATGCGCTTCTTTGAGCCCGTGCTGCCTCTGTGGTAGCACAGCCATCCTGGCTGTGTGTGTGGTCATTCCAAGAGATCTCCCTTTCCACCGGGGGGCGGCGGCTTTTGAGGAGGCGCGGTTTGACAAAAGGGGAGGGAGGAAAGACGTTGAGGGGTGGAAAACCGGAAACCGGCGATATTGTTTTATGATGGGGAGTGTGGGCTTTGTCAGGGGTTGGTGCGTTTTGCGCTGAAGAGGAGCCGGGCGGAGGATTTGGCGTTTGCGCCGTTGGGGGGAGAGACGGCGCAACAAGTCTTTCCTCAAGTGGGGTTGGCGGCGGATTTTGAGGCGGAAGCGGTTTTGTGGTTACCGGAACAGACAATTTTTCGCGGGGAGGCGGCGGTGCGGGCGATTTTCCGGCTTTTGCCGCAGCCTTGGTCTGGCTTGGGGGGGATGATCGGTTGGCTGCCGCAGGGGGTGCGCCGATGGGGGTATCGGGTGATCGCCCGCTGGCGGCGCCGGATCGCCAAGCCCCGTGCAGCCTGTCCCGTACCGGAGAAGGCTCAGCGGGACCGCCTTTATCCGTGAGAAGGTTTTTGGGCAATTTGTGCGGTTGGGTTTGCCAAGGGGAGGGAACTGTTCAAGGATTATGGGGGTCATTTCTTCTCTCGATGTGTCGTTTTAAAGCTTTATATTGCCTGCTTTTTTCACCCCTTCTCTTCTTTGGCGTGCCGCTTGGTGCGGAAAATGAGGAGGCGTCGGCGGAGGGTCCGGCGATTCTGCCGATTGCGGAGATCGAACCGGGGATGACGGGAGAATGGCATACTGTGGTAAAGGGCACTGAGGTGGAGGTTTTTCCTTTGGAGGTTCTCGCCATTCGGCCCCATCATTTGGGGCCCAACCGCCCGTTGATCATCGCGGAGGCCTTGGATGAGAGGAATATCCTCTCCGGTCCGGTTTCCGGAATGAGCGGGAGCCCGGTTTTTATCGATGGGAAGTTGATTGGGGCCTATGCCTATGGCTGGGCCTGGTCGCGGGATCAGGCGGTGATCGGGATTACCCCGATTGAACAGATTCTCGAGGTTTGGGAAAGTCCCCGCGAGAGGACGGCGCCTTCCTCCCAGGGGAAGGATTGGGAGAAGCTGCTTCCTCCGGAGGTGCGGGAAGATCCTTATGCGCACCAGCGGGATGATTTTTTCCGGAGCGGGGGTTTGTTGTCGCAACTGACGGAGTTTTGGCGCTCCCGTTCGCCGGGATCCATGGAGCAATTGATGCCCTTGCAGGTGCCTTTGTCGGCGGGGACTGGTGGCGGGGCCTTGACGGCCTTGCTGGAATCGTTCGGGTTTGAGGTGTTGGATGTTCCGGGGGCCGCCGGGCAGGTGGAGGAGGAATGGCCTTTGGAGGCCGGATCGGCGGTGGCCCTGGTTTTGCTGGGGGGCGATTTTGGCTGGGCCGGTACGGGAACGGTGACCTGGCGGGAGGGAGACCGGGTGGTGGCTTTTGGTCACCCTTGGCGGGGCTTGGGGGCGGTGGAGGTGCCGATGGCCACGGCGCGCGTGGATACGGTGGTCCGGCGATTTCCGACTTCGTTCAAGCTCAGCACTCCGGGAACGACAATCGGTTCCATAACGGAGGACCGGTTGAGTACGGTCGCCGGAAAGGTGGGGGAGTTTGTGGACACCACGGACCTGCGCATGCGCCTTGTGAATGCCGATGGGGAGACGCTGCGGGAGGCTTCGGGCCCGTTGTTCCGCAGTGAGATCATGGCGCCCGGCATTGCCGCCGGGGCGATCCTGCAATTTTTGGAGCGGGCGATGGATTTTGAGGCCCGGCAGACCTACCGGAGCCGGGCGGTTTTTCGTTATAAGGGGGTCGCTGATCCTTTGGTCTATGAAGACTGGGCGGTGGGTCCGGACGGGCCGCTGCAATTGGCCATGGGGCATATGTTCCGGCAGTCGCGTTTGGAGAATAATCCTTTCGAGGAGATTGGTCTGGAAGCCTTGGAGTTTGAAATCAAAACGATGGCGGGGGAAGAGAGCCTTCGCTTACGGGAGGTTTTTATCGACAATGAAGACGTTTTTCCGGGGGATACGGTGCATTTGCGTATGAGGGTTCGCAATATTCGGGGCGAGGAGGAAATGCTGCGGTATGCTTTGTCTTTGCCGGAGGGCTTGCGTTCCGGTGATCGCGTGGAGTTGGTTGTGGCAGATGCGCGGGAAGCCCATCGGGCGGACCCGCGTAGGGATGCGAGCCTTCATCGTCTCGGACAATTTCTGGACGCCGAGCGTCGCTGGCGGGCCAACAATTCCATTTATTTTCTATTGGTCAAAGAGGATTCGGGTTATGAGGTGAAAGGCGAGTCCTTGCACCAATTGCCGGCATCGGTCCGCACGGAATTCCATCGTTCCCGGGAGGGGACTCTTCATCGTCCGCTCTCGCGGCGCTTGCTGAAGGAGGAAAAACTGGCTCTCTCCGGAGAGTTTCGCGGCTCGTTTCAGACAACTCTAACTATCAAGTGAAGGCATAATGAAAAATACCAGTAAAGGAAGAAACGGTTTTTTAGCGCTGGCGGTTCTCGCCCTGAGCGCGGTGGGTTTCGCGGTCTCGGCAGAGGCCAAAACCCGCGATACCATCCATCAGACTTTTAGTGATTTTCGGGAAGGGGAATTGGAGCGGATCTCCTTGCATCGGGATGGACGATTGTCTTTGGGCCCGGGTGTTGAAGAGCAGTTTGCGCTGGAGGAGAATCCGCTTTGGCGTGCGATTAGTGATATGGGAGGGAACCTCTATTTTTCCGCGGGGCTGGAGGGGAAGGTGTATCAACAGCGTCCCGGGGAGGAGGCGGCGGAAGTCATTTTTGAGGCCGAGGGGCCCTTGGTGCGGGCGCTGGCGTTGGATACGGACGAGCAATTGTATATTGGGGTCTCCCCGCAGGGGGCGGTTTGGCGGATCCGCACCGATGGGGAAGCCGAGTTGTTTTATGATACGGGGGAGCAATATATCTGGGACTTGGCCTTTGATGATGACGGGGTGCTGTTCGTCGCTACGGGTCCGGAGGGTCGGATTCACCGGGTTCCCCCACATATCCCCGGGGAAGGGGCGGAAGAAGAGGCGGATGAGGAGGATGAGGAGGAGCTTGTAGAAGAAGCCCCACCGGAGGAAGAGCAGCCGGAGGAAAATTCCGGGGAGTCGCCCGATGCCGAGGATACGGAGAACGGTGAAGGCGAAAATGGTGAGAACGCCGAGAATGGCGAGAATGGGGAAGGCGAGGAAAACGAAACGGAAACCGAGGAACGCCCGGAACCGGTTGCTGCCGGCGAGATCTTTTATGACAGCGAGGAGGATCATATCACCGTGCTGGCTTTCAGTCGGGAGGGCCATCTGATGGCGGGCAGCAGTCCCGGGGGGATGGTTTATCGCTTTGATAGCGAAGGAGAGCCTTATGTTTTATTCAACAGCGAGGACCGTGAAATCCGGGCCCTGGTTGAAGAAACCTCCGAGAGTTGGTTGGTGGTTACCTATACCAATGTCGGCGCCGGAGCACGGGGCGGGGGTGAATCCGGGAGTGTTGCGCAAGTGCTGCAACTTTTGGAAACTGCGGCTCAAGAGGAATCGGCGGGGCGTCGCCCTGGCCGCGGGAGCAATCAGCGGGAACTCAGTGGGCTTTATCGGCTGCAGAGCGATGGATTTGCGGAGAAAATTTGGTCGGTTCCCGGCGTGGCGATCCATTCTTTGTTAGTAAGACCCAATGGGGATATTTTATTGGGGGATGGGCAGGCCGGATTGATTTTCCGCTTGGTCGAGAGAGGTGACTGGGAAGTTTTGGCGGGGCTTCCGGGGGGTGGTGCGGTCAGTGAGCTTTTGCATGGAGATGACCCCGAAAATGAGGTCCGGGTACTGGCGGGAAAGCCGGTGCGGGCCTTTTTGCTGGATTTCTCCTTGGAGGAGAACGGGGTTTTCACCTCCAAGCCCTATTCGGCAGACCGTCTGGCCCGATGGGGTCAGTTTGGATTGCGGCGCAGTGTCGAATCCCGGGGCACCGTCAAAGTTTCTTTCCGGGGCGGCAATACGCCGGAGCCGGGAAGGACCTGGAGCGATTGGAGCGAGCCGGTATCGATTTCCGAAAAGGTGCCGATGGGGCTGCCGGTAAGCCGGTATTTTCAATACCGATTGCATCTGGAAGGGAGTCAGGGGGTTGGGCCGGTCTTGTCCGGGGTCCGTTTCTTCTATCGTTTTTTCAATGCCCCGCCGGAGATCGGAGAAATTCGCAAGCTCAAGGAAAACTGGGTCTTGGAACTTTATCCACAACCACCCCAGCCGCCCTCGGTCGATTTTGACCAAATTTTCCGGGACAACGCCCGACCGCAGAATGATCGGGCCCGGGCCCAATTACGGGCCTTTGAAAAACCCGGGGCGGTGACCATCGCCTGGCAAGCGCGGGATCCGGACGGGGATTCGCTGCACTTTCGCTTGCGCCTGCGCAAGGAGGGGGATGAGGATTGGTTTACGTTGGCCGAGGACCTGACCGAACCGTTCTACTCCTTTGAGGCCATGGGGTACGAGGAAGGTTATTACCGGGCCGAGGTGACCGCTTCCGATGCCCATGACCACCCGGCCGGAGCCGGCCGGGAAACCACCAAGGTCAGTGAACCCTTTCTGATTGACCACACGCCACCGGAGATAGAGGTCTTGTCGCGTAGGGCCTCCGAAGACGGGGCCACTCTCCGCTTGCGGGCCGCCGACGGGGCTTCCCGCTTGGTGGCGGCCGAATACCGTCTGAATGGGGGAGAAGCGCAAGCCGTTTTGCCCGACGACGGTTTTTTCGATGATCGGGTCAAAGAATTCACGCTTCATTGGCCGGATTTGCCGTCCGGCACCCATCAGGTGATTTTTCGGGTTGAGGATGAGGCCGGAAATGCTCGTAATAAGCAAATCCGCCTAACCGTACCCGAGTGAAACCTTCATCCACATCCTCTTCCTCTTCAGAAAAATTCCGTCCGGCGAATCTGCCGGGGGCTCGTCCCAAGAGTAAACCGATCATTGCCTTGCAGATTTTCACCGCGGCCATGGTGCTCGGTATCTTTGCCTTCTTCCTGCGACCGGGCTTTGATCTCGGCAATTTTCTGCAGGGGCTGCAGGATCTGGGACCGCTGTGGTTCTATGTGGGGCTTTCGATCCTTCCCTTGTTTTTTGTGCCCACCTCGCCGTTTTATTTTTTGGCCGGAGCGGCCTATCCCCTGTGGGTGAATCTGATCGGGCTGAGTGCGGCGGTATTGGTGAATATGATCCTGGCCTATTTGCTGGGGATGTTTGTCCTGCGCTCCTTTAGCTTGCGGATGGCTGAGCGAATCCGGGGGAAACCGCTGGTGGTCAAAAAGAACCGCGCCTGGGGGTTTGCCTTTCTGATCAAAATGGCGCCGGGAATATCGCCGACCCTGAAGAGTTATATCATGAGTGCGGCGGGCATTCCCTTTGGGATCTACATTGTCATCTCCTGGTCGATCACGATGTTTTACGCCCTGGGCATCACGCTTTTCGGAGCCTCCTTTCAGGAGGAGAACCGTGGGGGCATGATTGCTCTCGGCTTGGTCTTTTTGGGAACGGTTGTTTTCTTCACCTGGTATGTCCGCCGTTATCTGCGCGCCAGTCGTATGATTGAGGAGGAATAGGCGTCTCTCGGAGAATGTAGGAGACCACGGATATGGGAGCGTATTTGACAACCTTCGGGGCGGTTTTGCCGGTGTTTTTGATTGTTGGACTCGGCTTTGCCTTGCGCAAGGGCGGTTGGTTTACCGCCGAGGCGGACCGTACCGTTTTGCAATTGGTACTCAAGGTCTTTTATCCGTGCTTTATTTTTCGCAACATCCTCGGCAACGAGGCCTTGCTCGGGGGAACCAATTTTGTGGTGGCACCCTTGATGGGGGTGGTCGCGGTGGCGATTGGGTTTCTTCTGGCCTGGCCGCTGGCGTTGTTGTTTTTTCCGGGTCAGCGAACGCGGCAGCGGACCCTGGTCTTTTGTTTGGGCATTTTCAATTTCGGGTATCTGGCGATTCCCCTGATGGACCGGTTTTTCGGAGAGGGGAGCGTTGGGGTTTTGTTGGTTTTCAATGTCGGGGTCGAACTCACCATGTGGACGGTGGGGATTTTTATTCTCAGCGGAACCGGGATGAAGGGCGCTTGGAAAAAGCTATTGAACCCTCCGGTCATCGCCATGGCGCTGGCCATGAGTATCAATCTGCTCGGGTGGGCCGAGGCGGTACCCGAATTCGTGCAAACCTTCACCCGCATGGTGGGGGCCTGCGCCATCCCCATGGGACTCTTGGTCTCCGGTTGCATGGTGGCCGATTTTCACCGCTCAATGAGGGTCCGGGAAGGGATTCGCACCCTGACCGCAGCGTTGTTGGTCCGTTTGGGCCTGGCACCACTGGCCTTTCTCGGGTTGGCGCTCTTTTTGCCGTTGTCCTTGGAAATCAAACAAGTCCTGGTGATTCAAGCGGCCATGCCCGCCGGCATATTCCCCTTGGTCATAACCCGTATTTACCAAGGCGATACCAGCATCGCCGTCACCGTAGTCATCGGCACCACCTTTTTCAGCCTATTCCTCATCCCCCTCTGGATCTCCATCGGGATGGGGGTTTTATGAAGATGTAGAGCTGATGTTTTTTTTTGTTAGGGAGGATAAGACAACCTATACCCTTGAGCTGGAATCGATTAACCTGATTTTCGCAGTTCAAGGACGACTGCGCCGTCGAATAGAAAACCATGTCCTACCGACAGGACCCCATTCTTTAAAGGCGGAACATGGTTTCATTCACTTGCCGTCATTGCGCAGAATCGGCAGGGATGGTTTGTTCATGTTCTTCGTTCCCGTCGTTACACCGGCGATCAGGGTGAGAAGGAGAACCAGGAAAAAAGCACTCACGGGAACGATCGGAGAGGCGGTCCAGGGCAGATCAAGAACCCATCGGCTAACGGCGTAGGCGGCAACTATCCCGATGCCTACTCCAGTGGCTCCGGATAAGGCCCCCAGAAGGATATACTCTCCGAGTAAAACCTTTCGGATGGTTGTGCGGGAGGCCCCCAGAACCCGGAGCAGGTGAGTTTCGCGCATGCGTTGATGCCGCTCGGTTCCAATAACGGAAAACAATAAAACCATTCCGGTGGCCACCGTGAAGAAAGCCATGAACTGAATGACAAAGGTCACCCGGTTGAGAATCTCCCGGATGGTATCAAGGACCAGACTCAAATCCAGAATCGAGATTGTCGGGAATTCCCGTGTGACCGCTCTTTGTAAACGCGCTGAGTCTTCCGTTGTTTCCGCCCGGGTGACGGTTAGATAAAAGCGGGGAGCTTCTTCCAAAACACCGGAGGGAAAGATGAAGAAGAAATTGGGTCGCATCTCTCGCCAGTCGACTTCGCGCAAGCTGGTGATTTCCACTTCGAAGGGCACTCCCTGAACATCAAAGACCGCACGATCACCAAGGCCTACGCCCCAATCGTCGGCCAAGCCTTTTTCCAGCGATACGGGAATCACCTCCTCATCCGGCGAAACCTCTCCAATCCATTCGCCTGCGACCACCTGGTCTTTGTCTGCTAATTCTGCGCGAAAGGTGGACCGGAATTCCCGCTGGAGACTCCATCGCGGGAAGTCTTCGCGCTGAAGCCATTCCTCCACCGGTCGGCCCGCCAGGGAACGAATCCGCATGGTCACAATCGGAGCGGTTTCCATGAGTTCAAACCCTTCCCGTTCGGCCAGTTCCCGCAGGCGCTCCAATTGATTCGGTTGGATATCAAAAAAAGCTATATTGGCCTGCTCGCCTCCCGTTTCTTCCTGTATCTGCCCCAGCGCGTTTTCCCGGACCAGGAAGAGCAGAACCAGCAAGGCGGTGCCCAGACCAATCGCGGTCAAAACCAGCGTGGTCTGGTTGCGGGGACGAAAGAGATTGGCCGTGGCCTGCCGCCAAGCCCAGGGGGCACCGTAAGGAACGGCCTTCCGCAAGGTCAGGAGAAACAGTTTTCCCACCAAGGCAAGAATCGTTACCGCCAGTAACAGCCCACCGGTGTAGGCCAGGGCAGGGAGGATTTCTCCGGTTTGCCACCAGGCAAAGAAAAAAACCAATAGGACGGCCAAGCCCAATGGCCAGCGGTGAGCCCAACGGCTCTGCTGGTCGGCCGAAAATCCACTCCGCAGGGTTTCCAGAGGGGAGACCTCACGCAACCCCAGCAAAGGCGGAAGGGCGAAAAGCAGGGTGAAGAGAAACCCGAAGCTGACCCCTCCCAGGATGGCCCAGGGGGCCAGGCTGACTTCAATGGCCACGGGCAGAAAATCTCCCAGTACCAGCGGCAAAAGGTATTGCAGGGCGACCCCGGTGCCCCCACCGAGCAAAGCTCCCCCGGCGCCGCTGACCAGAATTTGCCAGAGGATGGTTCGGCGGGCATCTGTATAGCGCGTGCCCAGACAACGAAGCAGGGCCATTTGGTCGCGCTTGGCTTCGGTTTGCACGCGCACCGCACTGCCTACCCCCACTGCTCCCAGAAGCAGCGCGGCAAACCCTACCAAATGCAGAAAGTTGCCCAGTAATTGAAACGTCTCTTCCAGGGCTTCCCTTCTTTCGGCTACGGTTTCGGATCTCAATTGGAGACGGTCAATTTGCTCCCGGTGAGCGTCCACCCATGCGTCCGGATCGACGTCTGCCGGAAAACGAAAAGTCCAGCGATGACGAGCCACACTCCCCGTGGTCAGTAATCCGGAGGCTTCGACCTTTTCCATGGAAAGATACACCCGCGGGGCAATCATGCCGAGCGCTCCGGCTTCTCCGGGGGTCCGTCGGAGGTTCCCGGCAACGACCAATTCCTGGTCGCCGATCCGCAGGGAATCTCCGGTTTTCAGGGCAAACTGCACCAAAAGGCTCTCTTCCAGCAAAACCCCCTCGGGGTTGTCCGGCAGTTCCGCAAAGGCCTCTGCGGGGACTGTTTCCATTTGTCCGTAAAAGGGAAACCCTCCCTCAATGGCCCGTACCTGGACCAATCGGCTCTCGCCGCTTTCCGGAATATTGAGCATGGAGGAAAACTGCACCTCCCGCGCCCCTTCCCCGGGAACTTTCTCCAGAAAAGCGGCCACTTCCGCATCCGGGGTTCGCCGTGCCGAAAGAACCAGATCCGCCCCCAGCAATTGCCGCGACTCGCGTTCAATCGCCTCTTCCATATTGTCGCGGAAGGACTCCACCGCAACCAGGGCCGCGATTCCTAAAACCACCGGCAAGCCGGCGAGCAGGAAGCCCCAGGGATGCGCCCGGGTATCCCGGAAAGCCATCAACAGGCTCCAAAAGAGGCGTTGCCGAAAGGTGGTGCGGTCTTTTTGTCCGGCGGGCAAACTCATTCTTGCACCTCGCCGTTACGCAAGTACAGAACCCGGTCAGCCCGCCCCGCCAGCCTTTCGTCATGAGTGATCAAAATCAGGGCAGTGCCCGCAGATTCGTTGAGGGAGAAGAGTAAATCCGCAATCGTCTCTCCGGTTTGGGTGTCCAGGTTTCCGGTCGGTTCATCGGCAAAAAGAACCGAGGGGCTATTTACCAGAGCCCGCGCGACCGCAACCCTTTGTTGCTCCCCCCCGGAAAGTTGGGAAGGGTAATGCTGCAAGCGTTCTTCCAACCCCACTTGCCGCAGAAGATTTTTCGCCCGCTCGCGGGCATCCGACCAGCCAAGCAACTCCGCTGGTACGGCGGCATTCTCCAGCGCGGTGAGAGTCGGCAGCAAATGAAAGCTCTGGAAAATAAACCCCGCCTGTTCCCGCCGAATGGTCGCCCGTTCCTCCTCGCTGCGGCCCGTCAAGGCCTGGCCGGCAAAAGAAATTTCCCCTTCATCGGGCAAATCGAGGCCCGCGCAAAGCCCCAGTAAAGTTGTTTTGCCACTTCCCGAGGGGCCCACAATGGCCAGGCTTTCGCCCCGGCGCAGAGACAGGGAAACCTTGTTGAGGACGGTAAGGCTGCGACGGCCCTGTTGGTAGCGACGGGAAACTTCGCGGGCTTCAAGAATTATCGGAGAGTCAGTTGTCATGGATCGAATGTTACGGTAAGGTGCTTTTCTACAATGACAACTTTTCATCGAATCTTCTTATTGGCTTCGCTGCTTAGCCTGGGATCGGCGGCCTTCGGTTTTTCTGCGGAGCACCGGATCATTTTCTTCGGGGACAGTTTGACGGCCGGTTTTGGACTGGATGAGTCCCAGGCGTATCCCGCCCTCATTGCCAATTCACTTCGGGAGGAAGGCTGGCAGGGGGAGGCGGTGAATGCGGGCCTGAGCGGTGAGGCCACCAGCGGTGGTCTGTCCCGTGTCGATTGGATTTTGCGGGGGGAAGTCGATGTTTTCGTTCTTGCCCTGGGGGCGAACGATGCCCTCGGAGGCCACCCGGTTCAAGAAACCAAAAAGAATCTCATCGGAATTATCGAAAAAGTCCGGCAAGCGCGTCCCGAAACGGAGATTGTTCTGGTCGGGATGAAGGCCCCGCCAAATTTGGGACGAAATTTCAGAGACGCTTTCGATCCCATCTTTCCGGAGGTGGCCGAGAAAATGGAGGTCACCTTTATCCCGTTTCTTCTGGAGGGCGTTGCCGGAGAAAGGGATCTGAACCTCCCCGACGGGATTCATCCGAATGCGGAGGGACAAAAGATTCTCGCCGAGAATGTATATCCGACAATTCATCGCCTGGTCTTTGGGAAAAAACCCACCAAATGAAGGGATCTTGTTATGATTAAGGCGTGGAATACCATCTTTCTGTTTTCGGCGGCGATCATTCTACTTGGTCTTGCCTTCTGGACCGTTGGGGCCCCGACCATTATAGCCAAACTTGAAGGCTCGTCGGCCCGTGATCCGGCGGCCTTGGCGGTTTCCCCCGAACGGGAAAATACGGCCACTTTGGGGACCGGATGTTTTTGGTGTACCGAAGCGGTGCTGCAGCGAATCGAAGGTGTTTCCGATGTTCTGCCCGGTTACATGGGTGGATCCACCGAAGACGCCTTCTATCGGCGGGTGATTTCCGGACAAACCGATCATGTTGAAGTTGTTCAATTTACGTACGATCCCGAAATCATAAGTTACGCGGAAATCTTGGATCTATTTTGGCAGATGCATGACCCGACTCAATTGAACCGGCAAGGCAATGATGTGGGGCGGCACTATCGGTCCGTGATTTTTGTTCACTCCGACGAACAAAAAGAAAAAGCCAAGGAGGCTCTGCAGGACGAAGACGCCTCCGGTCGCCATGCCCGGCCGATTGTGACCGCTATCGAACCCGCCATGAATTTTTATCCTGCGGAGGAAGAGCACCTCAATTACTACAACGAAAATCCGAACGCCCGTTATTGTCGATCGGTGATCGAGCCAAAGCTTCGCGAGCTGAATCTCCCCACGCAGGAGCGTTAAAACTATTTTCCCAAAAATCCGGTCTTGTCATTCGGCAACTTTTTCGCTTTGCTGTTTTTTCCGCACAACGCTCAGGTGGTGGAATTGGCAGACACGCATGCTTCAGGTGCATGTGCCGCAAGGTGTGGGGGTTCGAATCCCCCCCTGAGCACCACTTAAAGTAAGAAGGAAGATTGAAAAGTTAAGAAAAACTTCCGTCAAATAGTGGGCGATAAAAAAGGGGGATGAGAACCCCCACGTGGGGGTTTGGCCGGAGCGAAGCGGAGGTAGGATGCCTATTGGCAGCCCGCAGGGCCGAGCCCGCGCAGCGGGCGAGTCCAATCCCCCCCTGAGCACCACTTAAAGTAAGAAGGAAGATTTAAGAAGTAAGAAAAACTGTCGAGTCCTGAAGAAAAGTTGACAGTTTAGTTTCGTATTTTGGTTTTGGGTTATAGGCAAGAAGTTGGCCTTGCCAAAGGTATTTGGATGAGTTGAATGGGATGTACAGAAGGAGAGGATAGGGCCCTGC
>JAFIGF010000099.1 GCA_020831535.1 Opitutales bacterium
CAGTCCAAGGACGGCTCCGCCGTCGGAAGGGTCGGTCCGACAAACCAGTAGCCGGCCAGCCCTCGTGCCGAAGGCACCTTGGAATGCGGCAAGCTCTTGCCGCTTTCTCCAGCCGCTGCCTGCAGCGGCGTTACCACCACTCCACCACTCCCGTAGCGAAGCGCTTCTATAAGGACCAAACCCCACCCGACCGGTCTCTCTTAACCAATAAGCCGATCCCCCTACGCTTCTTCCGGAGGCCCTTCATCCTGCAAAACCACTGCGGGCTCCAGAGCTGACAAGAGCGCTTTGTCCCCGATTTGAAAATGGGTGCGATTGTCGGTATGGACAATCCATTCATGAGCGGGAAAGCGAATGCGGTAGGTAATGTCATGTCCCTTGAACGCCCGCCCGACAATTTCCCCGGCCGGCCGTTTGGCCCGGGGATCACTGGGGACCAGGGTTAAATGCTCGGGACGGAGGGAAATCTGTACTTTCCCCCAGGCCGTTCGGTCCAGCCGCAGTCTTCCCAAAGGGGTCTCCGCCATACACCCGCTGGCCTGCCCGTTGATCAAATTCGTACGCCCCAGAAAGCGGGCCACAAATTCGGTTTCCGGATGATTATACACCTCCTCCGGGGTTCCCACCTGTTCGATGCGCCCGTCCTTCATCACCGCCACCCGGTCAGCAAAAGACAGCGCTTCCTCCTGGTCATGGGTCACCAAAATGGTGGTCATCCGGGCACGATGCAAAAGCGCGCGAACCTCCGCCCGGGTACTTTCCCGAAGAACCGGATCCAAACTGGAAAAAGGCTCATCCATCAAAATCAGGTTCGGCTCGGTCACCAAGGTCCGCGCCAGCGCCACCCGCTGTTGCTGCCCGCCCGAAAGGGTCGAGGGGCTGGAGTCGAGATTGCCTTCCAGCCCGACCAGCGCAAGAACCTCCCGGGCTCTTTGCTCCCGCTCCCGGCGGGTTTTTCCCTTCAATCCGAAAGCCACATTCTTCAGGACCGTCAGATGCGGAAAAAGAGCGTAGTCCTGGAACACAATGCCCACATTGCGCTTCTCCGCGGGAACGGTTTTCTGACGACTTTCGACAAGGTTCCCCTGCAACCGGATTTCCCCGTGGTCCGCCCGCTCAAAACCAGCGATCATACGCAGAGTCGTTGTTTTCCCACACCCACTCGGCCCGAGTAGGGCAAAGATCTCACCTTCCTCAACCTCCAAATCAATAAAATTCACCGCCGTATATTTTCCATCGGCAAATTTTTTGGCCAATTGGCTGATCTCTAATAGTGCGTTCATGACAACCGTTTCTCCCTTAACATCAGAAACCCTACAAAAAACAACGAAATAAGCAAAAGCGCAAGCGCGTGGGGAGCCGCCTCCGCATACATTCCTTCATTCGCTAAATCCCAAATATTGACCGCCAGCGGACTGAACCCCCAGGGCGATAGGATATAGGTAATCGGCAATTCCTTCATCACCGACAAAAAGACAAAGGCAATGCCCGCCAACAACCCTCTTACCAAAAGCGGAAAGGTTGACCGGAAAAAGGCCATCAAGGGGTTACAGCCCAACGACCTTGCCGCCTCTTCCAGTCGGGGGGAGGCCTGATACAAAGCGGTGCGAATCGGCCCCATCCCCTCGGCCAGAAAATGCAAGGCACAGATCACAATCAGCAAGCCCAGGGTTTGAAACAAAAAAGGGAAAAGCTGCAAGGATATGGCGGCGGCAGCCAAAGCCAGGGCCAGGGGAGGCATGGCATAGCCAAAATACGAAATCCGTTCCAGTCCCCGGCTGATACCGGAGGGATAGCGAACGCCGATATAGGCCACCGGCAAGGCCGCCGCACCCGCCAAAAACGCCGCCGGAACGGCGACCGAGAGAGAATCCCCCAGAGCCCTCCACACCCGCGGCATTTCCCCGACCGGGGGATATTCTATCAGCCAGAAGCAAATCACCCCCAGGGGGGTCAGCAACGCCGCCCCATAGACCAAAAGCAAAAAAACCGCCACCACGCCCCAGGCCAGAGGCGTCAATTTGGCCAGGCGGATTCCCCGCGCCGTCCCCGTGCCCACCCGATACCATCGTATCCGGCCCAACAACCGAATCTCCAGCCACAACAAGAGGGCCGCCAAAACAACCAGAACCAAGGCCAAGCCGGAGGCCGTTTGACGGTCCAGTAAGCTGTTGTATTGGACAAAGACAGCATGACTGATGGTTTCATAACGCATCAGCGTGACCGATCCAAAATCTCCCAGAACATACAAAACAACGATCAAAGCCCCCGCCAGAAAAGCCGGGCGACATTGGGGCAAGATGATTTCGAGAAAAATCCGCACCGGACCACGCCCCAGGCTTCGGGCCGCATCCTCATGGGAGGGATCAAGCCCTAACAAAGCAGACCGAAGATTCAGATAAAGATAAGGAAAGGCGTACAGGCTAATGGCCAACAACGCCCCCCAATACCCGCTGATCCGCGGCACCGTTTGGCCGGTTAGGCGATATACAATTCCATAATCGCCCCCCAGACTCAAGATCGCCCACGCCATGATATACCCGGGGATGGCCAAGGGCAGAACGCCCAGCAAGGAGAGGAATTTCCAGCGGCTCAGCTCCGTTCGTACCGAAAGCCAGGCCAGTGGAAAGGCGATGAGGGTGGTAAAGACAATCACCCCCAGCGCCAGGCGAAGGGTGTTGCCCAAAAGGACCAGATTGCGACGTCGCCACAGGGTCTCCCAAAGCTCCCCCCCGCCCCCTTCCACCGCCCGCAGGGCCAGATACAAAATGCACAAGGCCAGCACCAGGGCCGCCAAAACAGCTGGCAAAAGAAAATACCACGGCGGATTTTGCCGAACCGACTTCCAGTTCTCTCGAGTCACCTTGGGGAAATTACGGTCAAGGCAAAGGCCTAGAGAATATCCAATTCCCTCAGCATACGAATGGTGCCCTCCATGTCTTCCAGGGCCTCTAGATTGATACGGGGACTAAGCTCCCGCAATTCCTCGTAAGGCAACATTCCGGGAAGGGCCTCGATTTCTTCCACGACCGGATACTCGAACACGTCCTGCACAAAATACTCCTGCGCCCGGCGTTCCAATAACCAACGAACAAAGATCTTGGCCTCTTCACGGTTTTCACTGCTGGCTAGAATACCCACCCCCGCATAATTCACCAAATTGCCGGGGGATTCCCCGGCAAAATGACTCTGGGCCACCGGGAAATCCTCATCCCGCTCCAGAAAACGATAGAGATAGTAGTGGTTGGTTAGTACCAAATCCACTTCCCCCGCCGCGACCGCTTGGACCAGAGAGGTATTGTTCGGATATACCTTCGGCTCATTGGCCGCCAAGGCAGCCAGCCAATTTTTGGCCGCCTCTTCACCTTGCAAAACTCTCATTGCCGTCACGAAACTTTGAAACGACCCATTGGCCGGAGCCCAACCGATCCGGCCGCGCCATTGCTCGGAAGTCAAATCCTCCAGCGTTTCCGGCAAGGTTTCCCCCTCCGTTCGGCGGGGAGAATACGCGAAAACCCGCGCCCGGCCACTGGTCGCCACCCATCGGTTGTTTTCATGACGCAATTCCAAGGGAATTTCACCAACCACCTCTTCCGGCAAAGGCATTAGTAAATTGCGTACGCTCCCCAGTGCGCTCGCATCCTGAGCCCAGAACAAATCCGCCCGGGTGCGTTCGCCCTCTTCCTGTAAGGCAATGGCCAATTGGGGAGTCCCGCCAAATCGGGCCCGTACGCGAATGCCTGTATCCTTCTCAAACTCGCGCAGCAGCGGCTCAACCAACGCTTGGCTTCGTCCACTATAAAGGGATAACTCTCCCGGGCTTTCCTCCTCATCAGCGGAAGGGCCACCACAGGCCGCGAAAAAGATAACGGCAAACAAACCGGAGAATGCGGTAAGACAAAATAAACGCATGAAGTCAAAATTGGCCAAAGCGGATCGCAAGTCAAAGAAGAAATGATATTCAGTCTCAGTATCTTATTGCATATTTTTAACATTTATATTGAATTACTTAGTAAATTTTATTAAAAAGAGATCGTTGTCTAATCTCTTGTTCTCTCTCTCCGCCATGCATTCTCCTTCTCTATCAGATACCACGGCCTCAGAAGCTCCAGCTTCGGCCGTACCCAAACAGATGGTAAAACTGGAAAAAGAGGCCGAAAAAGCTGCGGATATGGCTCTTCACTCATTGGAAGAGGCCACTACGCAAAGGTTCTGCCAGGCCCTCGCCACCAAGGCCCGAACAAAATTTCCCCACCTGACGCATTTGCTGCATGAGTTTAATGGCCTCGAGGACAAAGCCGAACAGCAGCAAAAACTTCGGGAGATTCGTCATTTCCTTTTTGAATTGTCACATCTAGTGGAGCTCTTGTATCAGCGGAAAATGCTGACCCCGCAGGAGCATGAGGACTTATCGGATGCCCTGATCGCTTATTCGACCATCGTTCTGCAAATTGAAATGCTCTATTGATTTGCAATTTCCTTTACGCCACCGCCGATAGGACTTAGTTCCCTTTCCATGTACAAGCGTTTCGGCAAAAGGTGTTTTGATCTCCTGATCACGTTACTGATGGCTCCGTTGGTGATTCTTCTTTTGCTGATTCTTTACCCTCTGGTTCGCTATCGCCTCGGCGCGCCGGTATTCTTTTTCCAAAAACGCCCCGGACGCCATGGCAAACCATTTTACATCGTTAAGTTGCGTTCCATGAGCAATGCCCGGGATGCCCACGGAGAACTTCTTCCCGATGAGGACCGCCTCACTCCCTTTGGTGATTTTCTGCGCAAAACCAGCCTGGATGAACTGCCCGAATTCTGGAATATCGGCAAAGGGGAGATGAGCTTGGTCGGGCCCCGACCTTTGCGCATGGATTACCTGCCACTGTATTCAGCTCACCAAAATCGAAGACACGAGATCCGGCCGGGGCTTACGGGTTGGGCGCAAGTCCATGGCCGCAACATAACCACCTGGCCGGAGCGTTTGAACCGCGATGTCTGGTATGTTGACAATATGAGTATTGTCCTCGATCTGAAAATCCTCTGCCGAACCCTTTTGCAGGTTTTCCGCAAACAAGGCATTTCCGCACCCAACCACTCCACCATGCCCCCCTTCCGTGGGGAAAGGTGAGACAACCAACCCTTCTTCTTTATGTCAACTCACGAAACCACCCTCCTTTTCCAAGGTGACTCGATCACCGATGTGGGCCGCAGTCGGCAAGATACCGAGTCCCACTCCCCCTTTGCCTTGGGCGCAGGCTATGCGAAAATCGTCGCCGCCCGGCTCCTGTGTGAGGCCCCCGAAAAACACTGGCGTATCTTCAACCGGGGGGTCAGCGGAAACCGGGTCGTCGATCTCTATGCCCGCACCGAATCCGACATCTTGTCCTTACAGCCGGATATCCTTTCCATTCTGATCGGAGCCAACGACACCGGCGCCCGCTTTTTTTTCGGGAACGGGATTTCGGTGGCCAAATACGAAAAGATCTACCGCCTCCTGTTGGCGGAATGTAAGGACCATTTTCCCCATATCAGATTTTTATTGGGCGAACCCTTTGTCCTGCCCGGAGAACGGGTTACCACCGAATGGTTTGGGGAAATCGAGGAACGTCAGGAGGTGGTCCATCGGCTCGCATCCGAATTCGATGCCAAAGTAATCCCCTTCGGAAAAACCTTCAAAGAAGCCTTGGAACGCGCCCCCGCCGACTACTGGAGCACCGACGGCATTCATCCCACCGCCGCGGGACATTACCTGATGGCCGAAACCTGGTGGAAGAGTTTCCAGGCCTTGCCGAGTAAGTCCTGATTTCCGTGCGGTCCTCCAATGCTCGAAGAGCGATGGAGGGAGCCGTCGAAAACCTTTGGCCGGAGCGTAGGTCTTCACGGGCGACGCTTCGCCAGGAAAGGCCCGACAAAAAACACCGGTGAGACGGCGAACTCTTGTCGGAGGGAGTTTACCTCCCGAACGAATCGGCCTAAAATTCACGAACATCCGACGATCTCCCCCGACGTTGCCAACGTTCCCCAAAACCGCCAGTCCCTTGCCTCCACGGATCGGGGGCTTCCTTCTTCGCCCTTCAGGCTACGCAGGACGCGGAAAGCTCCCCGACTACGAAAACAGCCGAATCCCCACCAACGTTCGCAAAACACCGTAGGCGGGCTGATTCATCGCCCGACCGATACGCCCGTAAATCCCACCCTTTTTCCAAGGGAGAGGTTGCGCTGGAGGCAAATTTGTTGTTAGTTTTTCCCCATGGCCGCTAAAGCTCTTTTTCTTCTTCTCACGTCGGCCCTGGTATTTTTTACGGCCTGCAAGGCTGAAAACAATCCCACCCCGTCGTCCCCATCCCCGGAAAACCCCTCCCAACATCTGGTTGATGCTGAGACGATCGAGAACAAGGATCTCGTTCCCGCTGAGATTGCCACTGTGGGGATGGATCATTTAAGCGGTGCCCCCATTGTTTTGCTCCGTGATTTACAGGAAGGACGCCCGGTGCCTATCTGGATCGGTATCGCCGAGGCTCAGGCCATTTTGCGGGGCATGCACGAAGTGCACATGCCCCGGCCCATGACCCACGATCTTCTGGCGGGAATCATTGCCGAAACCGGCTACGAAGTAACCTCCATTGCCGTCCATTCCCTGGAGCAAGGTACGTACCTCGGAGCCCTCACCCTCAAACACCGCGAAACCGGAGAAGAGAAAACCATTGATAGCCGCCCCAGCGATGCCTTGGCTCTGGCCATCCGGACCGACGCAAAAATCCTCGTGGCCAAAGAGATTCTTTTAGCCGAGCCGGACTTTGAATTCGTTCCCCCGCCCACGGGCGAACAGGTGGTTCGGGTCGCCGGTCTGACGCTGGTATCCCGCGACACGGAATTCGCCGCGGAGCATGGCCTGGAACGAGACGAACCCTTGGTTAAAGTCCGTCGAAGCACCGGCTTTGCCGCCGAATTTGATATTCGGGAAGACGATATCATTCTCCGCGCCGGAGATCAGGAAATGACCTCGCCAAACGACTTCTTTCGCCTCTACCTGGGCATTGAAGAAGATGAGTATCTACCCATCATCCTCTGGCGCGATGGGACCGAAATCGAACTCAACCTCCCCCGCGACGACGAGGGCTCCGGCGAAGGCATCGAGATCTGAGAATCATCAGCCCCCATCCCCAAAGCGGCCATGGTCGTTTGTTCATGGGCACTGATTCCACTCCCTCAAAGCCCGAAGGTCAACGCTTCGCCCGCTTCCCACTATCAGCGTTTTATCCGACTACCACCGGCGGGTTTTCAACAAAGCGCTGCAAACGCTCCAACGTGCGATCCTTCCCGAGCACTACCAACAGGCCATAAAATCCGGGTCCGGCATTGGTCCCGGAAACCCCGAGGCGGCACGGATGGATGTATTCGCCGGTCCCCACCCCATTGGCCTCCGCCAAAGTCGTAATGCATTTTTCCAATGCCGCTTCGGTCCATTCCTCAAGTTGGCTCGCAGCCTCGACAAACTCCCGCACCCGCTGCACCGGATCGCCCTTTTTCATGATCTTTTTGACCGCCTTGGGAGCGTATTGGTAATCGAATACAAAGAAATAATCGATAAAAGCCGGAATGCTGTCGACGGCATGCAGTTTCTCCTGGCACAGCAGCAAAACCTCATCGAGGTATTTGTTGTCGGGCGAACGGGTCTCTTCATCGCGCCAGTTCGCTTTCTTCAAATAACTGCGGGCCAGCTCCAGGTACTCGGCCGCCGGCAGGGCATGGAGGTATTGGGCATTGATAAAACTGAGCTTTCGCTCATCAAATTTGGCGTTGTTTTTCGTCACCCCACTCAAATCAAAAAGGGAGACCAACTCCTCGGCACTTAGGATTTCCCGGTTGTCCTTGGGCGACCAACCAAGCAGGGCCAGGTAATTGCGCACCGCCGCCGGAATGAAATGACGGTGGTCATACTCCTCAATCAACGAACCGGCATCCCGCTTGCTCATCTTTCCCGGGCCCTGTTGCTTAAGAATCAAGGGGATATGCCCAAAACGAGGCGGCTCCACGCCAAAGGCTTTGAACAATTCACAGTGTTTACTGGTGTTGCTGAGGTGATCCTCTCCGCGAATGACATCGGTGATGCCCATCGTCATATCGTCCACCACATTAACAAAATGAAAGACCGGGGACCCATTGGACCGGTAGATGACAAAATCCTTCTCCTCCTTGCGCTCGACCCGCCCCCGGACCAGGTCATTGATCACCTGCGGCTCTCCCGAGACCTTGAAAAACACCGCCCCCTCATGGTCATAGGCCAGCCCTTTGTCCCGCAGGATCTGCAAATGCTTGTCATAGATCGCATTTCGCTCGCTCTGGAAATAAGGCCCGTACTCGCCCCCGGCCTCCGGCCCCTCATCCCAGTCCAGACCCAACCAACGCATCCCTTCCAAAAGGACCCGCAGGGCGTCATCGGTATTGCGCTCGCGATCCGTATCTTCAATGCGAAGGATAAACTTCCCCCCGTGATGACGGGCATACAGCCAATTGAAAAGCGCCGTACGGGCACTGCCAATATGAAAAAATCCAGTAGGACTCGGAGCAAAACGAACACGAATAGACATAAGCCCTCCAACAAAGAAAAAATCCCCCCCCAAGGCAACAGCTATTTCGCGCCTTTGCCCTCAATGGAAGGGCGAAGGCGTGTCCCGCTCAGCGAAGGTCCCTCTGAGCTTTCGCGCGGGAGCCGACCAATCGTTCCAAGGCGCACCCGCCCGATGGGAGGACGACCGCCGAGAACCCGTACCTCAAACCAACCACTCCACTACTCCACCAAAAAAACGGGGCACTCGAAAGTGCCCCGCCCGGATGAATCCTTACCCAAAGGAGGCAAAAGAATTACTTGCGGGAGTCTCTACGGGCAAACTTCCGCCGCCAAACCACGAGACCGAAGGCCAGTCCGGCAAAAATCGCCGCATAGGTGGATGGCTCGGGAATGGCGGTGACGGCACCATTGATTTGGAGGTCATTCATTTGAAATTCTCCATTTCCGGTTCCGCCGGAGTCCCAGCCTTGAAGAACGATCGTAGCTTCGGTCAAATCGGTTAAACTCAAGGCGTCGGAAGTGTACGTCCCGACGGAGGTGGAAACAGAATCACCGGTTCCGGAGAAGTTTGTTCCATTCACACTAATGCCAACAGTCCCGGGGCCCGCACCTGTTGCCCGATGACGAAAGGAAATGGTATCCAGATCGAAGGTAAATCCGGAATCAGCCGTAATGGTGAGAGTATAACCCGTATCAGAACGGGCACCTGCATAGGCACCAGACCCAGGTCCGTAGCCAAAGTGATCTTCATCAACCCAAGCCGTTGTCGGGCTTTTGATAAGGATGTTCCCTCCCTCGGTTCCAAAAATCCCCTCGTCCGTTAAGGACAGATTATCTTCCAGAAACGAAGGCAATTGCACTTCCCCATTTTCCATTGTATCATCGGCAAGAAATTGCACAAGAGTCTGCCCCATAGCCGCCGACGAGATCCCCGCGAAGGTGCCGAGGACGAGTAGTGTTTTCAATGTTGTTTTCATAATCAGTTTTTTTCAGTTTTTTGGTGGTTTGTGCCCGAGGACCAGGCAAAGTCGATCTCCTCATAAGCAGCATAGCGGCCAAATTTGACAGTTTGCGGGTATTCAGGTGACAAAACGGTGAAAGGTGTTCAATTTCCCGTTTTTTTTGCTCACCAACACCGGAATTCGGAACGGAAACAGGCAAAAACCTACCCTGAACGAAGAAACACTTTCTCCTGAATGCGCAATTTGTAGCCAAATGCTGAAAATCCTCCCTCCGTAAGCAACCCGGAGCGATTCTGCGTGTCACCACGCCCCAACGGGTTTTAGAACCACTTCACCAATTGATATTGATATGAAAACGATTAAATGGGGCATTATTGGCTGCGGAAACGTCTGTGAGAAAAAAGCCGGACCGGCTTTACAAGGAGTCGAGCACTCGGAACTGGTGGCCGTCATGCGCCGGGATGAAGCGAAGGCCCGGGACTTTGCCCGGCGCCATGGAGTGCCCCGGGCCTACGGTTCGCTCGACGATCTCCTCAATGACCCGGAAGTGGAATACATCTACAACGCCACCAGCAATCCCGCCCACCACCAAACTACCTTGGCCGCTTTGCGGGCGGGAAAACCGGTGCTGGTCGAGAAGGAAATGGGCCTGAATTCCGCCGAATGCGATGATATGATCGCCTGCGCCGAGGAAATGAACCTGATCCTTGCGGTGGCCTTTTATCGAAGAGGGTATCCCACCATTCTACGGGCCCGGCAATTGATTGCGGAAGGGGCCATCGGAAACCTTCAGTCGATTTACCTCAACGATGAGTTCCCCCTGAGTCACCGACTCGATCTGCTGCACTTTTTTGCAGGCGATGTGGCAAGCATTGAGGGAAAAACCGAAAACCTTCCCCCATGCAGTAAGGAAACCAAAGGAACCATGCTCTACTGCCACCATCACAATGGGGTGATAGGCTGCACCCCCGCCGGATGGGATGAAAACCTGGTTCCCGAAACCCTTGACATCCGGGGTGCTGAAGGGCGAATCCTCATCCTTGATCTCAAAGGGGGCTTACTGGTTTGGCATAACGCCGAGGGCAAACACCGCGAGGAACCTGGCCCTCTCCCCGCCACCCACTGGGGATTGATTGACAACTTCGTGAAGTCCGTCAACGGGAAAGCCGAACTTTGCTGCGATGGCCGCGAAGGACGCAAATCAACGGTTCTCCTCGATTATATAAACCAACTGGAAGTCGGGTCCGGCCCGCAATCGGTGGACTACGACAACCCTCCTTCAGCCTGAAAGGATACGTACTTGGGAACTCTTGACTACCAGTTGAACCTAACGCAAGTCACGAAAAGCCAAGGAGTGCAGGTAACCCTCAAGATGGGATAAGAACTTAATCGCAGTACAATACATTTCCTGCCCAATGACCCCCTCACGGTAAAAAAAATTGAGCAAATAGTTGTTTTCGGCCACCAATGCGCGCAGATCCTCCCGCATTTCATGAAAGTCTGGTTCTTTGGTGCACAAAATCAGAGAGGTCATTTTATCCGGCATCGCCATAGCCGACTCCTTCATCCGCGCGGCGATTTCAGAATAGTCTTCAGCCGCTATCTGATTCAGACAAGAAGCTAGCCGACAGGAAATCTTCCACATTCCTACATCGTTTTCCCGAACCCCCTCCGTCAACTGATCTGCGGCATTAGGATCCATAATCATTTCCGTCTGGAAATGATATCCTTTCTTACCTGAGTGCTTTTTTCAATCTTTTTTCATAAAAAAAATATTCTATATTACGAAACGAATCCAATCTTGACAAACTTTTCGGTTCAAGTTCGGTCAAATATTGACTTTTACGGATTTCACTCTTCCAAGTACTCTAGTAGATCTATGGACCGAATCAACCATTCGTCATTTTGGCGAACCCAATCTATTCGGATTCGGAGAGAATCAGCCCTCCTTTGTCCGCCAACCCTCGCACTGCCCCGAACCGTGACCTCGTAGGTGGCTTCTTGTTCGTCCTCACTGACCTCAGCCTGGCGGTTCAAGGTGGAAAAAGAGAGCGTTTCGGCTTGGGCACGTCCGCCGATAACCGCTCTCTGAATTTCGGAGCGTCCATCGATCTGCCCCACCGGTGGGCCAACATCAAGCCGCACGTCGCTGGCAAAAAAGCCCTGCACTTCCCGCGCTACTCCAATTTGCACAAACTGACTTTCCTCTCCGGATTTTTCCATCGCCCCCAGCATTTGGTCGAAGCGTCGATCCAATTGCGAGACAACCGGCCCGGCG
This sequence comes from Opitutales bacterium, assembly GCA_020831535.1. Classification (GTDB taxonomy): domain Bacteria; phylum Verrucomicrobiota; class Verrucomicrobiia; order Opitutales; family T3Sed10-336; genus JAIUMY01. The sequence continues at coordinate 11,807 of JAFIGF010000099.1, forward strand.
GGCCAAAAGTACCAGGCACCCAAGCCCAAAAGAAGAAGAACCCCCGCACCGGCAACCCATTGACGAAAAGTAAAATTTGGCATTAACTCAAATATCCTGAAAAATCTCTTTTCTGCAAGCCCAACCCCGGGTCCCATGTCGCCTATACCAATGCAAAAAACCTTTGTCGCCTTTTTCAATCACCGCCATCACCTGCTTTCGGTTCAGGATGCTGAGGGACGCGTAGTCTTGCCCACCAGGGAAGCACTGAAAGAGGTTTTGTCAGAAAGGTCCCATATCCAGCATACCTCTCCGGAGGAAATTGCCCCTACGCGGGGTTCCAGCCCTCCTTTTTTGGCTCTGGGGCGAGTTTTTGACGAGAAAAGTGAGCTACCGGGACGATGGATGACCTTTGATCAATTCAAAGCCGAATCCGCAGCGAACCCCCATCCCGATATGCCTGAGGTTCTGCCGCAGTTGGAGAAGAACCTGTACCGGGTCCCTTACCTGGGACAACGGGACCACGACTATATTTATCGGTTTCGCACAGAAAAGCAGCGCAATCGGGACGTGTACCGGGAAGCCGGGGAAAGCACTAACCGGCTCTACCAAAGCCAATTGTGCGAAGCGATCAAAGAGGTCAAACGAGCCAACGAGCGGCGCAGCACTTCGCCGGCAACGCTGGATTTTGGTCCGGTGGAATACTGGCTGCCAAGCCATTTCGGCTTTTGCCTGGGAGTGCAAAATGCCATCGAACGCGCGTACGAGACCATTGTGCAGAATCCCGGCAAAAGGATTTTCATGCTCAGCGAGCTAATCCATAACCCCTTCGTCAACCGTGACCTGGCCAAACGGGGCCTGCACTACCTGCAGACCGATAAAGGGGTTCCCTGCCTGGACCCCAAATCGGGAAAACCCTGGTGGGATTTGCTCCATGAAGACGATATCGTGATCATCCCCGCCTTTGGGGCCACCAATGAAGATAAAGCCAAGCTGATCGCCCGGGGAATCAATTTTCAGGAAAACGATGCCACTTGCATGCTGGTGGAAAAGGTTTGGAAAGCGGCCAAAGCCTATGGACGGAAAGGCTATACCGTGCTCATCCACGGAAAAAGTGAACACGAGGAAACCAAGGCCACCTTCTCCAACACCGTACCCTATGCCCCTTGCCTGGTGATCCGCGACCGGCAGCAAGCGGAGGTTCTGGCAGAGATTATGACCTCCGACGATCCCCTCCGACAGCAGGAACTCTGGCAACGACATTTTCAGGATTTGGCCAGCCCCGGCTTTAATCCGGAAAAGGATCTCGGTAAAATTGCCGTCGTCAACCAGACCACTCTTTTACGGAATGAAACCCTGAGCATTATCGACCTCTTGGAAAAACGGTTGAAAGTTGCCTTTGGCGACGAGGAGGCCACCCGAAGGTTGCACTCCCAAAGCAAGGGCGACACTCTATGCTATGCCACCCAAGTCAACCAGGACGCCCTGGAGAAGACATTGGAGGCCGAATTGGATTTCGCCTTGGTCGTCGGGGGGAAGAATAGTTCAAACACCGCGCAGCTCTACCGAATGTGCCGGGAAAAACTCGGAGAAAAGGCTTTTTACATCCAATCGGAGGACAATATTCTCGATACCAACCAAATCCTGCATTACCAAGTTCCCTACCCCAAGCCCCGTGATGGTGAGCCGGAGATGGCCGCCAAATCCCTTTCACTAAAACCTTCTCCCGGGAAAACAAGAATTCTTATCACTGGTGGTGCCTCCTGCCCCGACGGCCTTATTCAACAAGTCATTCACCGGATCAACCGTTTCTACCCAACCGAGAATCTTGCCTGCATCGAAGATGTTTTGAAATCTGTTGAGGAATGAAACGGAATAACATAAATTTTCCTTGAGATCAGTCTCCAAGGACCTGACAAATCCAGACGTTTTTTCCCACTCGGCGGCACTTTTGCGAAATCATTTTGAGAGAAGGCAAAACTTCCGGTGATTCGAGAACGACGGTACCCTCGACATCTTCTTTCAAACAGACCAGAACTTGCGTCAAGATTTCCTGCTCCTTGGTTTGCCAAAACTGGTAAGGGGGATCAACAATCACCAAATCAAAGCTACGGGCAAGATAGGACATGGAGCGAAAAGCATCTTTCCCCAAGACCCGGGTGGGAACAACCTCCCCATTCATGGCTTTTTGCACCGCCTCCAGGTTTTTCTTTAAAAGCTGGACGACTTGCGGGGCTTTTTCTACCCAAGTAACCGAATCGGCCCCACGGCTGAGTGCCTCCAACCCATAGGCTCCGGTCCCCGCAAACAGATCCAGCACCGCCTTTCCTTCAATCCAAGAGCCCAGGGAAGAAAAAAGCGCTTCCCGATCCCGATCCGTCGCTGGACGAGTCTGGTCTCCCTTGGGGACCCCCAAAGGAATCCCTCGTGCTGCACCTCCGGTAATCCTCATCGCGGTAAAGCCTTTCGCCAATCCTCATTCGTTGCCACGATGCGCCTCAGGGCGGCATTGGTATATTGGCCATCGCCTGAAACCTCCCGACCCAGCCAAGGGGGCAAAGAAACCACTTCGGCGGCCGATGCCAACTCCACCTCGGCGACCCAGAGGCCTTTCAACTTCCCTTGATAACAATCAATTTCCCAAAGATTACCCTCCAGCGGAACGCGGTAACGGGTTTTCACGATCACGCCGGGAAGACCAAGGGCTAACAATTCCTGAGCATCGTCGGCCGGAATTTCTTTTTCCCACTCAAAGCGGGTAAGGCCATCGGCCTGAGTCATCCCTTTAATCGTCAGAAACCCTTGCTCGCCCGCCAAACGAACGCGCACCGTTCTTTCGGGATCATCACTCAAATAACCTTGTTGCAAAAGCTGCCCCTCCCCCATCTCCACCGGAGGCGGACCGGGAAGAAGAAATTTTCGTTCGATTTCCACTGGCATTTACGTATTCTAGGGCCCTCGCTCGCTTTCGTCAAAATGAACTTTCCCGATGTCCCTGATTGCCCGCAAAATCCATAAATCCTTCGTCTCCAGCGAAGGAGAATCCATCGAGGTCCTGCGAGGGGTCTCGCTGGAATGCGCCCGGGGCAAGACCACTGGCCTGATAGGCCCCAACGGAGCCGGTAAGACAACCCTTTTGCGAATCCTCGCCACCCTGCTCCAACCTGACCAGGGCGAAGCCTTCATCGAAGGCCTGTCGCTCCGGGAAAACCCGGCGCTCGTCCGCCGAAAGATTTCTTTCCTCACCAACACGGCTGAGCTTTACCGTCGCTTAACCGTTCGCGAAACCCTCGAATTTTTCAGCCGTCTTCATGGCCTTCCGCCGAAGGTCTTTCAACAACAGCTCAAGCGATTGACCGATGAACTCGATCTGGCGGATTTTCTGGATCGCCGGGGAGACCGGCTCTCCACCGGAATGAAACAACGGGCCGCCCTGGCCCGGGCAATTTTGCATGATCCCCCGGTTTTAATTCTCGATGAGCCCACCAATGGGCTCGATATTCTCGCCACCCAACGAATCCTTGCCTTCTTAAGAGAACGGCAACGGGAAGGAAAAACCATTCTTTTTTCCTCCCATCATCTCACCGAGGTGGAAGAGTTGAGCCAGCAAGTGATTTTTCTCGGGAAAGGCGAAATCCTTGCCCGGGGATCCCTGAGCGAGATTCTGGAAACCACCGGACAAGCTACGTTTTCCCAGGCGGTCAATCACCTCTACCCTGCCAGCACCCCATGAAATCAGGAAGCTTCACCCATCAGACATGGACCGTTTTTCGTAAGGAAGCGAAGGAAATCCTTCGCGACAAGCGAACCCTTTTTGCCATGATCGGGATTCCTCTCTTACTCATCCCGGGACTCTTTTTGTTGATCGCGTTTCTGGCCTTTTTCTTTCTGCAGGAAGCCGAGCGGGAGACGGTGTTCTATGCTCTCGATGAGGTCAGGGTGGAATCCTTTCCCGCCTTGAAGGCTATTAACCAGTGGGATAATTGGGAATCCCGTCCTCTCACCCACCCACGCGAACAAATCGAATCCCGTGAACTGCAAATCGTCGTGCAGGAGCAAAAAACAGAAAGCCCTGAAAACGAAAAGATTCCACGATTGCAAATTTTTTACCATGAGGGCGAAATCCGCTCGCAAATGGCCGCCGAACGCCTGCATCAAGCGCTAAACCAATGGATAGAAGAACACCAGGCCGCCGAATGGGAGAGCGCGGGATTGGCTCCTGAGCGCCGAACGCCCTTTCAGGTGGAACGGCACAACCTGGCCTCCCCGGAAAAAGTGACTGGAGGTTTGTTGGGAGGGTTACTCCCTTATCTGGTGGTCATGCTGAGCCTTACCGGAGCGGCTTACGCGGCCCTCGATTTGACCGCCGGAGAGAAAGAGCGGGGAACTCTGGAAACGATTTTAAGCAGTCCGGTAGCCCGGGAGGCCCTGGTTTTGGGCAAATGGTTACTCACCTTTCTCGCCTCCCTGCTAACCAGTCTTTTGACCCTTTGTTCGCTGGGCATTCTTCTTTTCAGTGTTCCTCCTTTGTTGTTTCCCCAAGCGGAGGGAAGCGCTCATTTTCTTCCCGGGTTCGATGTGGGGGCCCTACTCGGAACGTTGGTTTTGTTGTTTCCGCTGGCCGCCTTTTTTTCGGCACTGCTCCTCTTAATTGGTATCTGGGCCCGCAGCTACCGGGAGGCCCAATCGTATTTATCCCCGGTTTTCCTGCTGGCCTTATTGCCCGCTATCGTTTCCACCCTACCGGGCATTACCCCCAACGTGTTTCTCCTGTGCTTGCCCATTGTCAACGTCTGCCTTCTCGCCCGGGAGATGTTTCTCGGCACCTATCTATGGATACCCATCCTAGGAGTGATGGGCATGAACTTTCTGCTAGCCGCCTTGGCTTTACTTTTAACGGGGTATTTCTTCCGCAAGGAATCCGTTCTCTTTCGCTATTAAGATTTATTTTGTTGGCTATCGAAAAAGGCGTTCCCTTCGGGACGTAAAGTCCCTCCGACAAGAAACCCTCCCCGTAGGAGGGGGGTTACCCCCCGACCAGGACGAATCAACCTAAATTCCACAGTTTAAGAACTTGATCCAATCTATGTACACGCTTGGTCATTCGACGGCGAAGCCGTCCGTGAACTGCGATAATTAGGCTTATTGCCTATCCAGGTTGTTCATCGGCGTTGGTTCGAGCGGAACCCGAAGGGGTAAAGCTCGGGCTCGAGCCGATGCTGTGAATAACTTGGCCGCCACCGGCCTAAAGGCCTAAAATCCTCTCACCGGCGGAGCACTGCCTCACGGGAGTTCAGGAATCCGCTCTTCGGGGGGAATTTCTAAGTCCTCCTCCAATTCACGGATGCGACGGAGCATCATCTCGGCCCGATCCCGAATATTATTCGGGTCCAAGGTTGGGTATATGGAAGCCAACCATTCGTACGCCTCCTCATCCCGTCCCAACCGCCGCAAAATCTGCGCATAGGTTCGGGCTGCATAGGCGGGGGCCCTGGGCATTTCACTAGCCTTGCGATAATAGACCAGAGCACCCTCAAGATCGTCCATTCGCCGCGCCAGGATCAAACCGATTTCCAGGGGATACTGAGGATCTTCCGGATGATAAATCATAGCCCGTTCGAGAATTTCAATACCCGCCAGATTCTGCTCTTCGAAAATGCGCTCTTGCACCACTTCGGGAACATTCTGGCGTCCCCCTTGTTCACGAATTCGCCAATGAGGCATATCCAGAGAGGTAATGCGGGCCCCATTCATCCAAAAGAAACTGGGACGGGGATCAATAGCGATGACCAACCGAATCATCGTCTGCATACCGGGCAAGTCCCGCTCCTTCCAATACTCTGACCCGCGAATCCATAATAGATTGGCGAAGATAGAACGAAAACCGCCCATCACCCCGACCACGATCCCCTGCCCCAGAAGATCTTCCAGACTTTCCAATTGCAGCGCTGGCTCCTGAT
>JAFIGF010000100.1 GCA_020831535.1 Opitutales bacterium
GCGCCCGTCAAGAACGCGCACCCCAATCTGACCACCCGAGCTGGGATTGACACTCGCCCTCCCAGAAACGCACCCACTCCGCGGGGAGGGCGAAGGTCCCTCTGAGCCTTCGCGCGACAACCGACCAATCGCTCCCAGACCGCACCCGCCTGGTGAATGAGCGCCCGCCAAGAACCCGCACCCCAACCTGACCACCCGCGCTCGGAGAGACCCTCGCCCTCCCTACTCGTCAGCGAAGTGCTTCTATAAGGAGCAAGGACATTGCTTCGCCCTCTCCGTCTCCGCCTCCGTCCTGTCCTTGGGGAGCCGATCAGGCGACCTGATTGGTGGGAGAGTTTTCCGAATAGACACCATCCCTTCCATTCTCAAGGACAGAAAAGTCCTTGCTCCTTAGTATTGTTCACCTCCCCAAGAACAGGCGGAAACCCGCATCAACAATGCTACGCTGTTTTAATCCCGCCAAGCGGCGATCTCCGACCAACACCCCCTCCCTGGAGGGACGAAGACGGAGCTGGCAAAGCGAATCTTCCAACGCTTCGATAGTTGTGGCTTGATGCCATTGCAAAGATTCGTCAAGTTTGCTCCTTTGCACATTTCACCGATCTATGGCCGACGATTCAAAAACTCCTCCCCCCACGAAAACCTCTCATGTCGTACACATTGATGAGATGTATGGTGACTGGTTTCTGGATTATGCCTCGTATGTCATTTTGGAGCGGGCGGTCCCGCACATCAACGATGGCTTGAAGCCGGTCCAGAGGCGGATTTTGCACTCCATGCGGGAAATGGAGGACGGCCGCTACAACAAAGTGGCCAACATCGTCGGAAATACCATGAAATACCATCCCCACGGGGATGCGTCCATTGGGGATGCCCTGATTCAATTGGGACAAAAGGATTTGCTCATCGACACCCAGGGAAACTGGGGCAACACCCTGACCGGAGACAGCGCGGCCGCCCCCCGTTATATCGAGGCCCGCTTGTCAAAATTCGCCCTCGAGGTGGTTTTCAACCCCAAAACCACCGAATGGGCCCTCTCCTACGACGGCCGTAACCAGGAACCGGTAACCCAACCGGTCAAATTCCCGCTGGTTCTCGCCCAAGGGGTGGAAGGCATTGCCGTGGGCCTCTCTACCCGCATCCTGCCGCACAACTTTCTGGAACTGATTGACGCTTCCATCGCGGTCCTGCGGAACAAACCCTTTGAAATTCTGCCCGACTTCCCCTTTGGGGGGATCGCCGATTTCTCCGATTACCAGGACGGCCGACGCGGCGGACGGGTTCGTATCAGGGCCCGCATGGAAAAAGTGCGCAAAACCCTCGTCAAAATTGTCGAAATCCCCTACGGAACCAACACCACCAGCTTGATCGACTCCATTCTGGCGGCCAACGACAAAAACAAAATCAAAATCTCCCGGGTCGAGGACAATACCAGTGAAAATGCGGAGATCCTCGTCCACCTGCCGTCCGGCTCCGACCCCGACACCGCCATCAAGGGGCTCTATGCGTTTACCGACTGCGAAGTTAGCATTGCCCCCAATGCGTGCGTCATTACCGACGATGCCCCGGCCTTTCTCGGCGTTAGCGATATTCTCAAAATCTGCGCCGAACAAACCAAGGAACTGCTCCGGCGGGAATTGGAAATCCGCCTCGGCGAGTTGCGGGAAAAATGGCATTTTTCCTCTCTGGAGAAAATTTTCATCGAGCACCGCATCTATCGTGACATTGAGGAATGCGAAACCTGGGAAGCGGTTCTCAAGGCCATCGACAAGGGCCTGGAACCGCATAAGAAAAAACTTTTACGGGAGGTGACCGAGGACGACCTGATCCGCCTGACAGAAATTAAAATCAAGCGCATCTCCAAGTTCGACGCCTTCAAAGCAGACGAGATTATCCGGGGACTGGAAGAGGAGATTGAGGAAGTTGAAAACCATCTCGCGCATTTGACCCAGTATGCGGTGAATTGGTTTAAGCGGTTGCGCAAAAAATACGGTGAAGGCCGTGAGCGCCGTACCGAAATCTCCACCTTTGACCGCATCATCGCCTCCAAAGTGGCCATTGCCAACGAAACCCTCTACGTAAACCGCAAGGAAGGTTTTGCCGGCTACGGCATGAAAAAAGAGGAGGAAGTCAGCAAGTGCTCCAGCATCGACGATATCATCGTCTTCCGCGGGGACGGCTCGATGATCGTTTCCAAAGTTCAGGACAAGGCTTTTGTGGGCAAAAACATCGCCCACATCGAGGTCTTCGACAAAGCGGCACCCACCACCTACAGCATGATCTACCGGGACGGAAAAAACGGCCCCTACTATGCCAAGAAATTCCAGATCAGTGGGGTGACCCGGGAAAAGGAATACCCCCTCACCAAGAGCAAGGAGGCCGGGAAGGTTTTGTATTTCGCCGCCAACAAAGACCCGAATTACAACGATCAGGTCACCATCTACCTGCACCCCTCCTGCAGCGCCCGGAAAAAGAAATTGATTTTCGATTTCGCCGATATCGACCTGAAAAGCCGTGGCGCCGGCGGCAATATTGTCACCAAGTACCCGGTTTCCCGCGTCAGCCGCCTGGCCAAGGGCGTCAAGTCCGACCCCGAGGAAGACGGTCCGCAACAGGATGAATTGCCTTTGGACGCAAAAGATTCCTAAAGCCTTTTGCCCTCACCGGAAGGAGGACTAACGTATTGCTTATGGAGCTCAACAACCTGAACCTTCCCCTTGAAGACACCATCGACTACGTCATCGCCAAAGCCCAACGGGGACTGGGGATGACCAATCGTTCTCTCGCCGATAAATTAGACACCGACCGGAACACCGTCATTGCCGCCAGTAAAGGCGAAGCGGAGGACGAATTTTATCTCAAGCTGGCTGGGGTTTTGGGTTTGCACGGCCCCTCCTTGTTGGCCATCGCCCGCGACCAATACCATCCCCGCATGGCTGACGTCCCCCCCGGGCTGCACCAACTGACCACCGCTTACAAGGATTTTTCGGTCAACGCCTACCTGGTCGAAGTCCCGGATTCCAACCAGGCCCTGGTTTTTGATACCGGCACCAACGCCACCGCTCTGTTGGACCTCATCCAGGAAAACAACCGCACCCTGGAAATGATCTTTCTGACCCATACCCACCGCGATCATGTGATGGATGTAGACAAACTCCGCGCCCGCACCGGCGCCCCCCTGTGGACCGGTCATGAAGAGCCCTGGCCCAACGCGCGAACTTTTCGCGAGGGAAAGACCTTCGCCTGCGGTTCCCTGACCATCGAAACCCGCTCCACCAAAGGCCACGCCAAGGGAGGCATCACCTACCTCCTCTCCGGCCTGGGGCCCGCACCGGTCGCCATTTGCGGCGATGCCGTTTTTGCCGGTTCCATCGGCGGACCTCTGGTATCGTATGAGGACGCCCGCAGAACCATCGAAGAGTCACTGTATCCCCTTCCCGATGAAACCGTTCTGGCCCCCGGACACGGTCCCCTCACCACCCTGGGCAAAGAGAAAACCCACAATCCCTTCCTTGCCGCCTGGGCCAATTGAATCCTTACTGGGCACCGATACTCGAAGAACGCAGAGGGATAGTATCGGCCCCCCATTTTTTATCGCCCACTATGTTGTCTTGTCATGGTATAGGTTGAAAACCGAACCATTAAAGCGATAGAAAAAACGACACGGAATATAAG
>JAFIGF010000102.1 GCA_020831535.1 Opitutales bacterium
CCCCTCCTTGCGATGCAAATACGCATGAACCCAAGCGGTTTCCGGGATTTTCTTGCCAAAAACCTGTTCATGCGCTTTCTCCCACTCTCCTTTTCGATCCCAGAAAAGTGCCTGCAAGGCATCAGCCCAAGCCTTCTCCGGGGCTTCAGATGTTTCAATACATTGGCAGAACTCTTCGAAATTCATGTAAATTATTCCTAGCAACTCCCCCCGTACTTGGCGATATTTTTTTACTACACTGACACAATCACGACCACCTTGGCACTAGAGCTGTCAATGCTTTTACAAAATCTGGTTAAAGAAACTCCACCGACGCCATCGCTCTGCAAAGCGATCGTTGGCCCTATAAATCAATTTCGGGGAAAGGCCAAAACCTCCTCGGCCATTGGAGGAATCTGCAAACGGCGAAGCTCCAAATCTTTGAGCATTTCCTCCCAGTCAGGTGGGCCCTCCATTTCGATGGTCGAAAACAAAGGAAGTTTGGGCCAATTTCCGGATTTTTCATATTCCACGCCCTTTTCCTCAACAAAAAGCCAGGCGGTGTATTCAACCGGCTCATTTTCCCCCAAAACAATATCAATTTGGTAATTGCGTCCAGCCTCCATGCGGATCCAGTCACTTGTCCTTGACCCCCTGGCACGATCATTGGTTCGGGGAATTAGTCCGTGAACCTGTTCACCGTGATAACGGGAATCAGTCAGTTTTTTCAATCCCCCATCGACCACGATCTCACCATCAATCGCAAGCACCAGATGATCGTCGGCAAAAGCGGTAAAACGATACTCACCACTGCTGGGTGGGGAAATGGTTCCCTCATAATGAATCGCCCAATACAATCCACCCCCCTGAATTTCCACTACATCCTCCATTTCATACGCCTGCGGACCTAGCCTGAAAGGCATGGTCGGATGCGCGATAAAAGAGACCGAGCGATCTTCCGGAGCACGGAGAAACTGCCGGTCCAAAACCCGTCGATCAAACCCGCCACCAACAAATTCCTCGCGAAGAATACGCATTCCCTTTTGCCGGGCTGAATTATTCGCCCCGCTGATGCCAGTGGAATTTCCATCGGGATCCTGCTGCAAATCATAGAAGGCTCCACTGAGTAGATAATCACTTTCCTCGGTCGCGCCAAAGACATTACCCCAAGCACCTCGGGGCGCGGCCTGCGTAAAAGCCACCCGGTCAGCAGCGGTCGTCGGCACCGTGGGGGAGGGCGGAGTCGGTACCGCTTGGGTGTCGGCCGGAATCTCCGGCAGAGAAACATCATGCAGAGGATCAACCGCCAAGCGGTCCAAATCGATTTCCACCTCGGGCTGTACTTCGGTGACCTCCACCTCTTCCACAACTTCCTGCGGCGCCTCCATTTCCTCGCCCTGCTCCATCGCCACTTCCATGCCGGGGTCACCTTCCTGTACGTAGCGATAAACCGTCCAGAGACCCAAAACGATCAACAAGACGAAATGGACGATAACAGAGATCAGGATAGCCAGAGACAAGCGCTTACCAACCATTCGGGATAATGGGTTATTGCTCATAATTTGGGTAGATTTCTTGCATTCTATTTACGCGGGAAGGCTAATACCTCGTCTTGCAAGGGGGGAACCCGGGCCCGGGAAACGCCAAGTTCCTCCATGGCTTCATCAAAATCGGGAGCCCCTTCCATTTCTATGGTAGAAAAAAGATGCAATCGTGGATAGCCACCAACTTGTTCGTAATCGAAGCCCTCTTTTTCCACTAAAATCCAGGCCATGTAGCGCCCTCCGGGATTTTCCCCCACGATAATATCAATTTCATAATTACGATTGGCATTCATCTCTATCCAATCACTGGTGCGGGAAAAATTACTGTCATTGGTTTCCGGCATATTGCCATGAACCCGACTTCCATGATATTGGGAGTCAGAAATTTTTTGGCGACTGCCGTCTACGATAACTTGGCCATCTATAGCTACTAAAGCTTGGTCATCGGCATAGGCGGTAAATCGATAGCGACCAGTCTCAGGAGGGGAAATGACCCCCTCATAATGAATGATCCACCTTTCCGCTTCGACAATTCCCTCCAGACCATAAGCCGCAGGAGCCAAGTCGGCGTACATACGGGGATGCGCAATATAAGATACAGTGCGCAACTCCGGAGCGGAGAAAAATTTATTGTCGATGGTGGACCGATCAAAACCGCTCTCTACAAATTCTCGAACTTCTCGCGGGAAGTTCGAAATCCCTGAAGGGTCTCCATCGGGGGTTTGCTTGAAATCATAAAACTTGCCGGAAAGGAGGTAATCGCTCTCGTCCGAAGACCCAAACACATTACCCCAACTGCCTCGGGGGGCAGCCTGGCGAAAAGAGACTTGATCTGCGGTGGTCGTCGGCACCGTGGGGGCAGGCGGTGTCGGCACGGCCTGGGTGTCGGCGACAATTTCCGGCAAGGACACATCGCGGAGAGGATCCACTGTCAAGCGATCCAAATCAATTTCCACCTCGGGCTGCACTTCGGTGACCTCCACCTCTTCCATAACTTCCTGCGGCGCCTCCATTTCCTCGCCCTGCTCCATCGCCACTTCCATGCCGGGGTCACCCTCCTGCACGTAACGATAAACCGTCCAAAGCCCCAACAAGATCAACAAGACGAAATGGACGATAACAGAGATCAGGATAGCCAGCGACAAGCGTTTGCCAACCATTCGGGATATAGCATTATTATTCATAGCAGGGTAAATGGGATAACAGAAAAGATCCTTGATTTCTAAGACAGAATATAGAAAAAAAGGTCCGCAGGTCAAATGCTAAAAAATTTGTCATAAACGGACCCATACGGCAAGGGTTCTCAGACCTTACCCTGGCAATGATTCACCAACGCCTCCACCAACCCTTCATTGGAGGGATTGGCGAGCGCAATTTGTGCCGTCAGACCTTTCGCTTCAAGGGTCTCCGAGGTCCGGGGGCCAAAGGAAACCGGTTGCGGAGTGCGCGCCCCTTCTCCAGGAAGGAAATCTTTCGCTCTTTGGGCAAAAGACTCGACCGCCGACGAACTGGTGAAAACCATATAATCCGCCCCGCCTTCACGATATTCCTGCAAATCCGGGATCTCAGAAAGGTCAGTGGGTCTGGTCTCGTACAACTCCAAACGGTCCACAATGGCCCGCCCTTCCTCACGAAGCCTTTCCTCAATCACTTTCCCCCCGAGAGTGCCGGTCACCACAAGGATTCCATAGCTATCAAGATCATTCTCTGCCATCATGGCCTCCACCATAGCATCCCCGGTAAACACCGGGGGAATGACATCGACCGTCAAGTGGTAACCGCGAATCACCTCCGCTGTCCCCTCTCCAACCGCCGCAATCCGCACCGCTCCCAAAGCCCGCAGATCGGAGAATTGCTCCAAAAACCGCCGGAAAAAGATCTCGGCCCCGACCCGGCTGGAAAAAACCAACCAGTCGTACGTCCCGAAAGTTTCCACAACTTCCTGCCAGACTTTTTCATTGGGCAGAGGAGAGACCTTGATCAAGGGCAATTCCAACACCTCCGCCCCCTGCTCCTCCAGCAAAGGTTTGAGCCGTCCCTGCCCTTCCCGGTTCCGGGTTATGGCCACCCGTGCCCCCGCCAGGGGACGATGAGGAAACCAATCAATTTCCTCCGCCCAGCGGACCGTTTCCCCAATCAAAATCATCGCCGGCGGACCGATTTTTTCGGCGGAAACCAAATCCGGCAAATGCTGTAATGAGCCCCGAACCGAACGCTGCTGGGACCAAGTAGCGGATTGAATCACCGTGGCAGGAGTCTCGGGAGAACGGCCACCGGCCATCAAACGCCTGCAAATTTCCGCCAAATGCCCCATGCCCATATAAATACAAAGGGTCGCGGCAGTGCTTCCCCAAAACTCCCAGTCAATCACCATCTCCTCCTTTTTGGGATCCTCGTGCCCGGTCAAAAAAACGACCGAAGACGAAGTATTGCGCTCCGTCAAAGGAACCCCACTGTAGGCTGCCGCCGCGACCGCCGCGGTCACTCCGGGAACAATCCCAAAGGGCACCCCCTCCCCCGCCAAAAGTTTCGCTTCCTCCGCGCCGCGCCCATAAACCAATGGATCCCCGCCTTTCAACCGCACCGTCCGCTTCCCCTCACGGGCCTTTCGCACGAGCAACTGGCAAATCTCCTCCTGCGGCAGCGAATGGCGCCCCGGTTCCTTGCCCACATAGATTTTTTCGCATCCTGCCGGAGCCAGAGAAAGGATTCCGGGGTGGACCAACTTATCGTAAACCAGGACTTCAGCCTGTTCAATCTTGGCCGCTCCCCTCCGGGTCAACAAGCCGGGATCCCCCGGCCCGGCGCCAACCAGCCAAACCGTCGGCATTTTCTTTGCAGTCTTTTCTTCGGAAGAGATCGTCATGGTTTCATTTCTTCGGGAAAAGCCCCCTTCTTCAAGGGAAAATTCCATGGTCCTTGTAACTGTTGGCCACTTTCTCAATCGCTTTCAAAAAGGCGGCCGTCCGCAAATCGGGAAGATCCCGCTCACGCCAAAACTCATATATTTTACCGAAAGACCGATTCATTGTCTCCTCCAGCGCGGAAACCACCAAGCGCAATTCATCCGGACCAAGGATCAGTTCCTCCCGCCGGTCCGCAGCCAGTTTTTGTCCCGTCAAGGTTTCCATCGCATTGACCATTTCCCGGTTCACCATTTCCTCGTGCCGGGAAATCATCCGGTCAAAACTCACCCCGGACCGGTTTTTCAACCATTCGAAATACGAAACCGTCACCCCTCCGGCATTGAGATAGAGGTCGGGAATCACCAGAATCCCTCTCTTCCGCAGAATCTCATCCCCGCCCCGGTCCACCGGGCCATTGGCCGCTTCGCCCACAATTTTCGCTTGAATACGAGGAGCGTTTTCCGCCGTGATCTGGTTTTCCAAAGCGGCCGGAATAAGAATATCGCAGGATTCCTCCATAACCGCCCCACGGTCCCGGTTTTCCGCTCCGGGAAAATTCAAAATCGACCCGGTTTCCTGACGCTGACGCAGCAATGCCTCGACATCAATTCCATCAGAGGAATAAATCCCCCCTTCCTGTTCCGAAACCCCAACGATCACCGCTCCGCCATCTTTCTGCAAGTGCTTCACCGCATGAAAGCCGACCTTCCCAAGCCCTTGGAGAATGACCCGTTTTCCGGAAAGGCCCGGGGTCAGGTCCAATTGCGCAGTCAGCTCCTTTTTCTCCAAAGCCGCCTTCAGGCCAAAATAAACACCCTGACCCGTCGCTTGGGTACGCCCGGGAATCCCCTGCATCGTAAGAGGTTTTCCGGTCACACAGGCGTAGGCATTTTGCTCGTTCATGCAGATGTTTTTATACGTATCCACAATCAGCCCCATTTCCCGCTCCCCCGTGCCATAGTCAGGCGCCGGAACATCGATATCGGGCCCGATGAAGTTCTTCCGAATCAGCTCCGCCGTATAACGCCGGATCACTCTCTCGCGAAACCCCTCGGACTCACTCGCCGGACTAATCCGAACCCCTCCTTTGGCCCCACCAAAAGGCACCCCGACCAAAGCACATTTATAAGTCATCAAAGCGGCCAGCGCGACCGTTTCATTCAGGTTCACCATGCGACTGAAACGAATCCCCCCTTTGGTCGGCAGACGATGATAACTGTGCTCCGCCCGAAACGCCTCCACCACCCGAACCTGTCCATCATCACCCCGTACCGGAAAACGCATCCGGTAAATGGAATTGCAGGTTTTCACCTGCTTCAAGAGCCCTTTTTCAATCTTGGAAAAAGAAGCTGCGCGATCAAAATATGTTGATACGGATTCGAAAAAAGCACCTCGGGACATGGGGACACTTTAACAGATATCATTTGCTTATCACCAATTATTTTATAAATTACCACATTATGGCAGAAACAAATACGGAAACATCAAAAAAACTCATCGAAACCCTAAACTTGGTTTTGGCCGACTCCTATGCTCTCATGGTCAATACCCACAACGCCCACTGGAACGTTGAGGGACGGGGCTTCTTCGCCCTGCACAATGCCTTCGAGGAGCAATATACCAATCTCTTCACCGCGATCGACGAGATTGCCGAACGAATCCGTGCCCTGGGCGGGTACGCCATGGGCAGTTTACCCGAGTTTTCCGAAACCGCTCGCCTGGACAACCTGAAGGCACCGATGAAAGAAGGTGATTTTGTTCGGGCCCTTCTCAAAGGAAACGAAAAAACCGTGACCGATGCGAAGATGGTTCGCGATCTTGCCGCCGACCAAAACGACAAGGAAACCGAGGACTTGATGATCGAACGAATCACCTACCACGAAAAAACCATCTGGATGCTCAAATCCTTCCTCGGCGGATAAAACCGCATCACCAAAAAAGAGGCCCCGCCTCTCTGATTGCGCTCAGGGGCACAAGGCCCCGTTCGCGGTTGGCCC
>JAFIGF010000104.1 GCA_020831535.1 Opitutales bacterium
TCCCTCCCGTGCCCGGGTGCGTATCGTGGATCAGGACGGTGAACCGGTGGAAGGGGTGACCTTGGAAATCGATAAGTCCATATTGCGCCCATTGGCTTGGGAACCCACCAGCCGGATGCGAACGGTGACCGTTGATGGAGAGCGAACGATACGGATCGGAGGGGCTTTTGTTGACGATATCAATTTAACCGCACGCAAGGAGGGGTATTACACGGCAAGAAGGTCGGTAAGACAACCCCGCCGTGAAAATGTGGAAGGTTTAACTGAACGCGCTTGGAAAGATGTGGTCCTCGGTCGAGAAACGGTGATCGATCCCGAGGAGCCGAAACTCTTGAATGTGGTCCTGGAATTGCGCAAGAAGGGGGAGATTGTTCAGTTGTATTGGTTTCGAGGTACTTTGGAAATCCGTTCTGATGGGAGTGGGCGGATAATTCGTCTACATCCTCCGGAGGGTCGCAGGCCAGGAAGAACTGTTATCATGGAAAGGCAGGGAATTGTTCATGAGGTGGATGATGTGTTAGAACACATCCAAGAAAGCGATGATCCCCGTGAGGTAGCCTTTATGGTAGCGTTCGAAGACGGCGAAATTCTAGAAAAAACCAGTAAACGCATAGGGCAAAGAGACCGTCATTTTCCGGGAAATTTGGTTTTTTTGTCCAGTGATGAAGAGGGAGGTTTTCAACTAAGTCCGGAGCAAGAAAATCGTTTAATGATTGAGGCTCCAGAGGATGGGTATGAACCAAAGTTGGAGGTTTCTTATTCTGAACTCGGTGATGATAATCTTTGGTATTATTTTAAAGCAGATGGCCATTATGGAAAAATGTCCTTGGGTCCACCAAATCTCACCTTAACCGTGGATGAAGAGGGTTTCAGTTGGGTGCGCTATCAAGTAACCTTCAGTTTAAATCCGACCGCAGGGGATCGAAATCTGGAACACGGACTGTAGTTTACATCCAATACTCGGGCATTGTTCTTCATGGAACTATTTAGACAGCCGAAACTCCCGCGAAGACGCCAAGACGCGAAGGGAAACAGCCGAAGCAGGTTTTAACCCAGAACTTTCGCTATCCGCAAATACTGCCTTTCATCCGCGTACATCCGAGTCATTTGCTTCGCCCATTCGGTTGAGTGGCGCTTCGCTCGGAAACGGTTGCTTTCTCCCTGCAAAATTCCACCTTCGCGTCTTGGCGTCTTCGCGTGAGACCTCCTTCCCTCGCATTTAACCGGAATCGTTTTGCATTTTGTTGTTCAGTCGAGAGTGTAATTTATCTTATACATATTGACAGTTAGAATGGCAAATAGTATAATTCGCCTCGTGATAGAGCGAACCATAAAATCCTGTTTAGAGAAGGCTGCCCGTCAGTATAAAGCGGTGGCCTTGACTGGACCCAGACAGTCGGGGAAAACGACATTGGCGCAGGAATGTTTTCCCAATCATCCCTATCTTTCCCTGGAAAATCCGGATTTCCGTGAGATGGCTTTGGCGGATCCGCGCGGGGTTCTCAAGCGCTATGCGGATGGGTGTATTTTTGATGAGGTGCAGCGTGCGCCGTTGCTTCTCTCGTATTTACAGGAGGTTTTGGACGCCTCATCGGAAACCGGGAGGTTTATTTTAACGGGGTCACAACAGTTTGGAATGATGGAAGGGATTACCCAGTCGCTGGCGGGGAGGTGTGCTCTGATGACTCTCCTGCCTTTATCACTGCAGGAAATACAGGGCTCGGGGAAAGCCCCCTCAGATTTGGACGAGCATTTATTCAAAGGGGGGTACCCTCCCATTTTTGATCAGGACCTGGAGGCGGAGCAGTGGCTGAATGGTTATATTTCTACCTATTTGGAACGCGATGTGAGACAGGTCTCATTGGTGAAGGATTTAGGGCTTTTTACTCGTTTTTTGGCCCTCTGTGCAGGATCGGCCGGACAGGAATTGAACTTTTCCCGTTTGGGGGCGGATTGCGGCGTGAATCATGGTACCGCGCGGCATTGGTTTTCGATTTTGGAAGCTTCGTTTGTGGTCTTTCGGCTTCCGCCTCATTTCAAAAATTTCCGCAAGCGCATTGTGAAGTCCCCCAAGCTGTATTTTTATGATACGGGCCTGTTGACCCGTCTTCTTCGGGTAGAGACGCCAGATCAGTTATTTACTCATCCTTTGCGCGGGGCTCTTTTTGAAAACTGGGTCGTATCGGAATTATTAAAAGGGCGATACAATCGGTGGAAGGAGCCGAATTTCTATTTTTGGCGGGAAAACAATGGCCTTGAAGTGGATGTGCTGGTGGATCAGGCAGGCACCTTAGCGCCCATCGAAATCAAATCTGGCGCAACGGTGAGTAGTGATTGGTTTCGGGGCCTTCAACGTTGGGAAAGGTTGGCTGGCCGGGATGCTGGTCGGGCGCGATTGATCTATGGTGGCGACCGCAGATGGGTGCGCGGGGAAACGGAGATTGTCCCGTGGGAGGAACTCTCACAAGTGGTAAATACGCTTTGATCTTTTTCGTGAATCCCATCCCCGGAGTCCGGCATCTGTAAACGGGACAATAGGTAACGTTTTGAAAGAAACTTTAGGAGAAGATAGGAAAGAGAAAGAGCCTTTTGTAACCACAAAGAACACGGAGCACAGATCCTGCTTTGCCCTGCGGGCTTCGCAGGACAACGTCGCAGGATAAGGTCGCAGGACAACGCCGCAGCAGGCTGCGGCTGGAAAAAGCGGCAAGGGGCTTGCCGTAGTCCAAGGTGCCTACGGCACGGGGGGCGGACCGGTTATACTTTATCGGACCGGCCTATCCGACGGCGGAGCCGTCTTTGGAGTGCGCCAACCTGCTGGCGCTTTCTGTGAGCTAGCCCTGCTGGCGAACCTGTTTGGTTTGGTAACGCCGCAGCAGGCAGCGGCTGGAGAAAGCGGCAAGTGGCTTGCCGCAGTCCAAGGTGCCTGCGGCACGAAGGGTTGTCGGTTGATGGTTTGCCGGGCCGGCCTATCCGACGGCGAAGCCGTCTTTGGACTGCGCCAACCTGTTGGCGCTTTCCGTGAAGCTAGCCCTGCTGGCGAACCTGTTTGGTTTGGTAACGCCGCAGCAGGCAGCGGCTGGAGAAAGCGGCAGGAGGCCTGCCGCAGTCCAAGGTGCCTGCGGCACGAAGGGTGACCGGTTATACTTTATCGGACCGGTCTATTCGACGGCGAAGCCGTTTTTGGACTGCGCCAACCTGTTGGCGCTTTCCGTGAAGCCAGCCCTGCTGGCGAACTTGTAAGGTTCGGTAACGCCGCAGCAGGCTGCGGCTGGAGAAAGCGGCAAGTGGCTTGCCGCAGTCCAAGGTGCCTGCGGCACGAAGGGTGACCGGTTATACTTTATCGGACCGGTCTATTCGACGGCGGAGCCGTCTTTGGAGTGCGCCAACCTGTTGGCGCTTTCCGTGAGCTAGCCCTGCTGGCGAACCGTTCGGTTCGATCACGCCGCAGCGGGCTGCGGCTGGAAAAAGCGGCAATAGGATTGCCGCAGTCCAAGGTGCTTGCGGCACGGGATTCCAAAAGCAACAAACCTTTCCCAACCAGCAAATCCTCCCTTATATCTGTGTGAATTCGGAGCCATCTAAGGTCCTGGCTCGGCCTGGTGATTACGGTAGTGCGCTGCTTCAGCAAGCATCTGTGGGGCGGGGCGGGTGTTTCCGAATAGACATGAATCGGTTTCTGCATAATCTATAGTTGACTTTAGAAATGTAGCCATTTACTAAAGATAAGTATGCAAATAGAGCGATTTATGGCGAGTGAATTGGCGGAAAAGCTCCTCTATCCCTATGTGCATATTGTCTTTGGTGCCCGGCAAACGGGTAAGACCACGCTCTTGCAAAGTTTGCTCGAACCAGATTTAACCTACAATCTGGCTGATCCAGAGACCCGTGGACGCTTGATGGCGCAGCTTGGCTTGTTCCGCCGGGAATGTGAAGCCGTGACGATAGAAAATGGCAGAGCGACGGTTTTTGTCGATGAAGCGCAGTTGGTGCCTTCGGTATTTGATGCCATTCAAGCGATGTATGACCGTCAGCCAGAGCGATTTTTATTTGTTCTCTGTGGCAGTTCTGCCCGTAAGCTGAGGGAATCCGGAGCCAATCTTTTGCCAGGTCGTAGTTTTCTGCATCATTTGCATCCGCTGATGTTGGCGGAGCGTCCCGGCCCCGGAGGCTATTCTTCATGGTCGGGTATTTTGCCCTTGGATGGTTTTACGCCATCCTTGGAGGGCAAGGACGATCTTATCGACCGATTGGCTTTTGGGGATTTGCCAGGTATTTTGAAGGCGCCTCAGGCGGTTCGGGAATCTTTACTCCGCTCCTATGCCACGATCTATTTGGAAGAGGAAATCCGCCGGGAGGGTTATGTGAAAGACTGGGGTGCGTTTCTGAATTTCCTCAAGCTGGCGGCAATGGAATCCGGGCAGTCACTGAATTACGCGAAGATTGCCCGCGAAACCGGATTGAGTCAGCCAACGGTTAAGTCCCATTACCAATTACTCGAGGATATGTTCGTCGGCTTTCGTATACCGGCCTTTACCAAGAGTCACCGGAAGAATCTTCTGGGGCATGCCCGTTTCTATTTTTTTGACCTTGGCGTGCGTCATTCGGCGGCCGGGTTGCGTCCTTGCGAGGATACCGTTCTCGCTGATCCCGGTCGTTGTTTCGAGCAATGGGTTGGCTTGGAAATTCATCGACGCCTTAGTTACGCCAAGCAGGGAACCCTTTCTTATTTCCGCACGCGTGATGGGATGGAAATTGATTACATCGTGGAGTGCGAGGGTCATTACACGCCAATCGAAGTCAAATGGACGGAAAATCCCAGCGTGAAAGACGCCCGGCATGTGCAAACCTTTCTCTCTGAGCACCCGGATCAAGCGGCTTCCGGGTACGTTGTTTGCCGTTGCCCCCGGCCCGCTAAGCTCAGCGACAAAGTCACGGCTATTCCGTGGTGGATGCTGTGAAGCAGAAACAGCCTTTGGTAAACACCTCCGAGTGAAGCGACACTCAACCGACATTTCCGAAGTATCAGAATGAACAAAGAAGTAGGAAGTAAGGCTCAGCGGTCCTGGTATCCTTCCGGATGGTTCGAATGCCATTTCCAGGCCGTTTTGATAATCCCGTGGATATCGGGGAATTTGATCTTCCAGGACAACTCTTTCTGCGCTTTCTCGGCATTGGCGTAGAGGGCCGGGGGGTCGCCGGCGCGGCGTTCCTTGATGACCGTGGGCACCTTTTTGCCGCTGACTTTCTCGACGGCCTGAATGACCTCTTTCACCGAGGTCGGGGTGCCGGTGCCGAGATTGTAAAAAAGGGTCGTTCCGGGATCGGCCAATTTTTCGAAGACGGCGATATGGGCCCGCGCCAGGTCGTCCACGTGGATGTAGTCGCGCAGGCAGGTTCCGTCCGGGGTGTCGTAGTCGTCGCCGAAAATGGCGATGTTTTCCCTCTTTCCGAGCGCGGCGTCGATGACCAGGGGAATGAGATGGGTTTCCGGAGTATGGTCTTCTCCGATGGTTCCGTCTTCGGCCGCTCCGCTGGCATTGAAATAGCGGAAGGCCGCACTGCTGAAACCATGGGCGGTGGCCAGGTTCTTGAGCACATTCTCGACGTCCAACTTGGTTTGGCCATAGGGGTTGATGGGTTGCTGGGGCAGATCCTCGGTGATCGGCAGCTTTGCCGGTACGCCATAGGTGGCGCAGGTCGAGGAGAATACGAATTTACTGACCCCGGTATTCAGCATGGCTTGCAGCAGATGAAGGGTCGCGGCGACATTGTTGAAGTAGTATTTCAGCGGGTTCGTCACCGATTCCCCCACGTAGGCAAAGGCCGCAAAGTGCATGACCCCCTCGATCTTTTCGTTCCGGAGAATTTTCTCCACCTCGGGTTGATCGCCGAGGTCGGCTTGGTAAAAGGGGACCTCCGGGGCGACGGCTTTGCGATGACCGAAGGACAGGTTATCGAGCACCACGGGGGCGTGGCCTGCTTGTTGTAGTTGTCTGACACAATGGCTGCCAATATAACCGGCTCCGCCAACGACGAGGATTTTCATAATTTTTTTGAGTGAAGGGTTTTTTCGGAAAAGGGGTAGTTAGGACTGGTCCTTCTGATAAACGACCTGGCCGGAAACCAGGGTTTGGTGGACCCGGCCTTTCAAGTTGCAGTGGTTCCAGGGGCAGTTTATCGATTTACCATGAAGTTTTTTGGGATCGACCGTCCAGGATTCCTCCGGGTCAAAAAGAACGACATCGGCATCCCGTCCGGGGGATAGGGTGCCTTTGGGAAGATTGACCAATGCCGCCGGTTTATGGGTGAGCAAAGCGATCACCTCGGATAGGGAAAAGCCTTGCGAGGGAATGAGGGTCTGCAAGGAGACGGCGAGCGAGGTTTCCAGTCCGATGATCCCGTTGGGAGCGTAGTCAAATTCACAATCCTTCTCGTAGTCCGTGTGCGGGGCATGGTCGGTGGCGATGCAATCCAGGGTCCCGTCCCGCAAGCCTTCGATAAGAATCAAACGATCCTCCTCAGTCCGCAAGGGAGGGTTCATTTTGAAATTCGTATCGTAGCCCGCAAGGCAGGCATCGGTCAGGGAAATATGGTGCGGACTGGCTTCGGCGGTGATGCGAACGCCCCGGCTTTTGGCCCGGCGAATGATGTCCACGGCGTAGCCGGAGCTGATATGCTGAAGGTGAATATGCGCGCCGGTGTGGGTGGAAAGGGTGACATCCCGTGAAACAATGATGTCCTCGGCGGCGGCGGGCCAGCCGCGGAGGCCGAGTCGCAAGGACCAAACGCCTTCATTCATGACCGCTCCCTCGGTGAGGGCGTAGTCCTGACAGTGGTCCATGACCGGGAGGTCAAACATCGCCGCGTATTCCACCGCCCGGCGCATGATCTGGTTGTTTTGGACGCAAAGGCCATCGTCGGTGATGGCGACCACGCCGGTATTTTTGAGCGAGCCAATGGGGGCCAGCTTTTCGCCTTGCATGCCGACGGTGATGGTGCCGGTCGGATAGACATTGACGATGGCATCGCGGCGAATGGCGTCCTGAATAAACTGGATGGTACCCGCGTTATCCGCTGGCGGGGAGGTGTTGGGCATGCATACCACGGTGGTAAATCCGCCTGCGGCGGCTGCTTGGGAACCGGTTTTTATGGTTTCCTTATGGGTTTGCCCCGGTTCCCGGAAATGTACATGGGGATCGACCAAGCCGGGGGCCACCACCAGACCCTTGGCGTCGATGACGCGGGCGTGTTTTATGAAATCGTCTCGCAACCCTGAGAACAGCAGACAGCCGTTTGCGTAGAGATAAGCCATTTAGTAGCGG
>JAFIGF010000139.1 GCA_020831535.1 Opitutales bacterium
GGTGAGTGATCTGGGGTATGTCGTGGATGCGATAGATAAGGATACGGGCAGCGATGTGTTGCGATTTTACCGGATGCTGGTTTTGGGGCAGGGGCGGATGCCGCGGGATGGCAAGGGGCACCTTGATGACCAGGAGGCGCAGGAAGAGATCACCCGTTTGCTCAGCGAGCAGGCGGAAAGCGATAGTGCTCGCCGGGGTCGGGCGAAGATTTTCGCGGCCATTACGAAAGGGCAGGTTCTCGGGGAAGAGTCATTTGTTCGTCTGTGTATGGATAAAGTCAGAGAATGCGCCTCCGTACGAATACGACCACCTTTTACGGTGAAACCATCGTCCTTATATAACCTTTTTACCCCAAATCTATTCCGGACGAGAAGGAAATGAGGTTTGTCGGCCGCTGATTGAGGCAACCAGTGGAGTTGCAAGATGAGGCTGAAAATATCGGAGTGTTCCGCGCCAACCGCAATAAATTAAGTGAAGCGCAGGGGGAACCTCCGCTTGGGGATGAGACTGGAACTGAAAAAGAATGAAACACCATCAAAACACAGATGCGTTCCGGATACCAGTTTCTAGATCTGACGAAGGATTGTTCTGGCGCCACTTCGATTCGGGAGGCTATTGGAAATAGCCAAAGAATGTGGGATTCAGAGTGGAAAACCGGTTTTGATAGGGTTTTAAGAGCATCGTGAATTTAAGGTTTAGTAACTTAAATATTGACTGGTATCCCGAGTGGTGAATTTTTCGGTACTAGGAGAATTTAGGTTCTACCAACTTAAAAGTTGACGAATGGATTATTGCTTTGGGGGGTGCTGGGCTTCTTTGATGATGGCGTTGATGAGGTCGCTGAAGATGAATTTGTGGAGGGGGTAGAGGCTGTACCAGTAGAGGAAGCCGCTGAAGCCGTGGGGTTGGAAGAGGGCGGTTTGGATGAGGCGGACGCCGTTTTCTTCGGGGAGGATTTCGAAGCGTAGCCAGGCTTTGCCGGGGACTTTCATTTCGGCGCGGAGGAGCAGTTGTTGGTTGGGGACTATTTTTTCGACGCGCCAGAAGTCGAGGGCTTCGCCGGGGTATAAATTGTCGGGGTCGCGGCGACCGCGGCGAAGGCCGGGGCCGCCGACAAGTTGATCGAGAATTCCGCGGATCCACCAGGCCCACTTCCAAACGAGCCAGCCTTGGTCGCCGCCGAGGCGGGTTAAGGCGGCGAAGGTGGATTCCGGGGAGGCTTGGATCAAGCGGCTGCGGGTTTCTTTGATGAGGCCTTCCCAGTCAGTGAGGGCAAAGGTTTTGTCTTGCCCGAGGGCTCCGCTCCAACGGGTCTCGACGGAGCGGCTTTGAACTTTCTGAACGGCTCGCCGAACAGCGGTTTCGTAAGAGGTGGGAATGATTTTCGGGAAAAGCTTCCGGGCCTTTTCATTGTTGCCGACGACGGGATAAACCACGCCTTCGACCAGAGGTACGGCCAAGCGGTTGGGGATGGGGGTGACGAAGCCAACCCAGAGGGCGGCGAGTTTCGGGGCCAGAACCGGCACGGGAAGGATTATGCGGCGCAAATTACGGGCGGCGGCGTAGCCTTTCATCATTTGCAAAAAGGTGACCGGCGGGGCGCCGACTTCGACTATGTCCAGAGGGGGCTTGTCCAAAGCGGCAATGAGATACGCAAGAATGTCCCGAACGGCGATGGTTTGGACTTGGTTTTTAATCCATTTGGGGGCGATCATGGCAGGCAGCCGCTCGGTCAAATACCGGACCATTTCAAAAGAGGAGGAGCCGGAGCCGATAATGGGCCCGGCGCGGAATTCGGTGGTTTTTCCGGTTTGTCGTAAAATGTTTCCCACTTCGGCACGACTGTCGAGGTGTCGGGAGGTTCGACCCTGGGGGGATTGGGGGAGAATTCCACCGAGATAGATTATCTTTTTGATGTTGGCGGCCCGCTGCATGAAATTTTCGGCGGCTCGGCGGTCTCGTTCGGCGAAACTTCCTTTGCCCCCCATGCCGTGGATCAGGAAATAGGCGGCTTCGAATTCGCCGAAGGCGTTCTTTTCGGAAGGGGGGTCGAGGATGTCTCCGGTGATGATCTCAACCTGGGGCAGCCACCAGCGGCCAGCAATGCGGTCGGGGTTGCGGACGAAGACGGTAACTTTATGTCCGTTCTCAATGAGGAGAGGGATAAGTCTTCCGCCGATATACCCGGTGGCTCCGGTGACAAGAATTTTCATGGGAGTTGCGTAAAATCAGCCCTTTGTAGTTCGAGTCGGACAAAGACCGCGATCACAATCAAAAATAGGGCGACGGCGACAACTGCGGGGAGGATAAAGGAGAAAAGTTGCCATGTGGGAGAAGGTACGCGTTCCCGGGTCCTTGTAAACACCTGGCGAAGGAAACTTGTTGTTGGGAAGCAATGGTAGTACAAGGGGATGATGATCAAAATACAGCGTAACGGGGAATGCCCGGAGTATTATTTCAAGGAAGGCTGTTACATTACCGAATGGTGGAACACCTCGGACGACCAGAATTGTTCGATTGCCCGGGTGCGTTTGCCGAGCGGGGAAACGACTTTGCCTCATATTCTTCGAGACACGGTGGAGCGTTATGTTCTTCTTGAGGGAGAAGGTCTTTTTCGGTCCGGAGGTAAAGAGGAAGCTCTGCGGGCGGGGGATGTGGTATGGATTGGCGCGGGAACGGTCCAGTCGATCCAAAACACCGGAGACCGCGACTTGATTTTTCTGGCCATCTGCACACCCCGGTTTGAGGAGAAGAACTACCGGGATGTCTCGGGCAAAGATTAGTGCCAGAAAAGGGAGGCAGCGAAGAAGAGAACGACCACGAGAAACATAAATATTTGCAGGACAACCAAACCGTCGATTTCGAAATCTCCGCCAACCAGGGTTATCAAAACTCCGAGTGCTCCGGCAACAAATAGAACCAGCCCGAGGCCCTGCAGTTTTTCATTTTTCCGCTTACCGCCCTTGGCCAAGAGGAAAACCCCGGCAATGGCGAAGAGCCAATACAAAAGAAAGAAGAGGCCGCGGAAGGATTCTGAGTCAGCGTTGGCCAGCAACAGGTTCAATGAGGTAATCATGGACCAGAGGTTCGAATTTCGGCGGGATCAGGCATTCCAAGTACACCCCGTCGTCTTCATTGCGCTGCTCAGTGACGGCATCCAGATCGTGTAATTTCCCGACCAAGTCATACTTGTCATAGGGAATGAGCACCGCCACGGAAAGCGATTCTCCGGCGATGATCTGGCCGATTTTTTCTCCCAGTTGGGGTAGGCCTTCCTTGGTGTGGGCGCTGACGAAAAGAGCCTCCCGGTGAAGAAAGCGGAAGCGTTCCATTTCGTCCAGGTTTCCGACGGCATCAATTTTGTTGTAAACGGTGACCAACTTGCTTTCGTCGGCCCCCAATTCTTCCAGGACGCTGAGGGTGGTTTGGCGGTGTTCCTCGGCGTCGGGGGAGGAGAGGTCCACCACATGAATCAGAACATCGGCGAGGAGGGCTTCTTCCAGGGTCGCCCGAAAGGCATCGACCAGTTTATGGGGGAGCCGGCGAACAAAACCCACGGTATCGGTCAAAAGAACTTTCTGGCCATCGGGGAGATGGCATTGTCGGGTCGTGGGGTCCAAGGTGGCAAAGAGTTTGTCTTCGACCAGAACCCCGGCCCCGGTCAGAGAGTTCAGGAGGGAGGATTTGCCGGCGTTGGTATAGCCCACCAGGGCGGCGGTGGGGACGGGGCGGCGAAGGCGTTGTTTGCGTTGGATTTCCCGATGTTGGCGCACTTCGGCCAATTCTCTCTTAAGTTTGGCGATACGCGTCTGAACCAGTCTTCGGTCGGCTTCGAGCTGGGTTTCACCCTGTCCGCGGACGACGGTTCCGCCACCGCCCCGCTGGCGACTCAAGTGGGTCCAGGCTCTTTTCAGGCGGGGGAGGGAATACTCCATGCGGGCCAATTCGACTTGTAGGGTGGCTTCCTTGGTTTGGGCGCGTTGCCCGAAAATATCGATAATCACCTCTTGTCGGTCGATGACGCAGAGGCTGGATTCCTTTTCCCAATTTCGTTGTTGGGCGGGGGTGAGTTCCTCATCAAAAACGATGGCGTCGGCCTTATGTTCTTTCACGGCGGCAAGGATTTCCTCGGTTTTTCCTCCGCCCACCAAAAACCGGGCCTTGGGTTCGCGCAAGTTGACCAGTAGAGATCCGACGACGCCGATTTCAAGACTGCGCACCAACTCGGCCAATTCGGCCAAAAGTTCTTCGCCCTCGCGGGCATTCATTTCCGGGGTTTGGATGCCGACCAGGAAGGCCCGCTCCACCATTTTCGGTTTTTCTTTAACTTCAAACATTTAAGGAGGAAAGAATAATGTCGTCGAAAAATTCTCTTTGGTCAATCCCGTGATGAGAATCCACGTTTCTTTGTAAAAGTAGGGGGGTGTTTTCTGAAATTCAATTTCCGCGGTCGCTTTCGGCTTCATGGATATCTTTTCCGGCGTCCCCGCTGAGGTCGGCAGTGAGGTAGTCGTAATTGATGGGTAGACCCAGTTTCATGGAAGGAATGATTTGAATTTGGATTACCGGATCGATGGCGGAGCAGCGGAGGAGGTGTCCACCAACGGTGCGTTCGTCGTCGATAAAATGGAGATGCAAGCCAGGGGCATTGATCGGGACAATGAATTGCGGATTGTAGAAACCGACCATGGTGCCTCTTTTATTGTGGTGCGTAAATTCCGGTTGTTCGCGGGCGATCTCGACCAAGGGGCGGGGGCATTCCTGTTTGGGGACCGAGCGAACTTTGACTTCCGAAAAGATACCGTCGATCCGAATGGCATAGAGCATGTTGGGGGAGGGGAGACTTCGTTCGATGGCTTTTTGAAAGGCGTCCCAGTCAAAAGTCCCTTTCAGCTCATCCTTTGAGGTCGGTTGGAAATCCGTGACGCAGGCAAAAGGCGTGGTGTTGTCCCGTTCGGGGCGGTAGGCTTTGCCGTCGCAACGGACTTGGAAATACTCCCCGTCCAGGTAGATCATCTCACCATCAAGTTCGTTAAAGGTTCCGATCCCAAAATTCCCGTGACGGGAAAGATCCTGCAAGGAAAGTGGGTTTTCGAAAATCCCCTCCAAGAGGGCAACCAGGGGAGCGGAGACGAAAAGTTCGGAGTTTTGTATAGTGGACATGTTTTAACTAAAAACGAAACGGTATTTCCCTGGCGAGGCAAAAGGTATTGGGGAGAGGTGGATTTTCTCGTGATCGGGGATGAAATCGATTACGTTGGGGGAATGATTATCGATGATATCGTTCGTGCGGGGGACCATCTGACTTATCCACAGCTCACGCAGATGTTGTATCGTCTGCGTGGGGGAGGGGTGCCTTACGGGATCGAAAGAATGCCTCCGGTGTTGGAAGCGTTGGGGGATCCGCAGAAACAATTTCCCTCGGTGCATGTGGCCGGGACCAATGGCAAGGGGTCGGTTTGTGCTTTGTTGGAAAGCGGTCATCGGGCGGCGGGTCGGAAGACCGGACTTTTTGTTTCGCCGCATCTGGTAAAACTGGGAGAGCGCGTGCAGGTTGATCGGAACATCCTCTCTGAGGAGGCGCTTTTGCGCGAATCGGTGGCCATGGCGAAGAAATTGCGGCCCCTGGTGAGGGAAAATCCCGAGTGTCATCCTTCCTTTTTCGAGTGGATGACGGCCCTGGGGTTTCAGGTTTTCGCCCGAGAGAAGGTGGATTTGGCTTTTATTGAAACCGGCTTGGGGGGGCGTCTGGATGCCACCAATGTTTTGGATCCGTTGGTGTCGGTGATTACTTCAATCGGTTTGGACCACTGTGAAATACTAGGTTCAACCTATGCGGCCATCGCCCGTGAAAAAGGCGGGATCATCAAACCCCGGCGGCCCGTTGTTCTTGGGCTGATGCCCGCCGAGGCGGAAAAAGTGCTCCGGGAGATTGCGGCGGAGCGCGACGCCCCTGTATCTTCAGTTCGCGAGACCTGGGGTGAGCGCGACGACAGTTTACCGCCGACCCTGATGCGTCCCGGGTTTCAACGGCGCAATGCGGCCACCTTGGAGCTGGTTCACCGAGCCTTGCAGAACACTCCCTATGCGGTGTCGTTGGAGGCTCAGGCCAAGGGAGTGGAAAACTTCAGTTGGGAGGCCCGTTGGAGCCGGATTGAAAAAGGCGGAAAGCACTTGGTCCTCGACACCACGCACAACGCCGAGGGGGCAAGGTATTTGCGGGAAAGCCTGGAGGAACTCGTTTCGCGCGAAACTTTGCGAACGGTGGTTCTGGGGACGACTGGGGAGGACCGGGCGGAGGCTCTTCTGGCGGCCGTTTTGCCGTTTGCCAAGGAGTTGGTGTTGGTGGCCCCCGACCAACCCCGGGCGGTTCCGCCGGTGGTGTTGGCGGGCAAAATCCCTAAATCCTTTTCCGGCAAGGTACGTTGCTCAACCATTGAAGATGAGATTGATTCCGCCGGACATCCCCGCTGTGGCGGCCAGGGAGAGACTGTTCTTTTTACCGGTTCGGTCTATCTGATCGGAGAAATTCTCTCCCGTCTTCGGGGTGCCACCAGCGAAAAACAGTTGCAAGGCTGAGGTTTCGGGCAGCGATGGTGCGATGATTTTGGCAGGATTTACGGAGAATTTCAAAAAACCCGCTTGCAACCACGAACGGGCAAAGTAAGGTAGAAACCTTATGGCCACAACGACAGAGGAAATAGCTTATAACAGCAAAATCGAGGGGGAAGTCATCGTAACCAAGGCCGACGCGGCGATCAATTGGATACGATCCAACTCCATGTGGCCCATGCCAATGGGGCTGGCCTGTTGCGCGATCGAGCTGATGGCGGCGGCCAGTTCCCGTTTTGATATGGCGCGTTTCGGTGCGGAGGTGATGCGTTTTTCTCCCCGCCAAGCCGATGTTATGATCGTGGCCGGAACGGTGACCTATAAAATGGCTTCCATCGTCCGTCGGATTTACGACCAAATGGCCGAGCCCAAGTGGGTCATTGCCATGGGGGCCTGTGCTTCCAGTGGCGGCATGTATCGTTCCTACGCGGTTTTGCAGGGGGTAGATCGGGTGGTCCCGGTGGACGTATATGTAAGTGGTTGCCCCCCGCGTCCCGAGGCACTTCTGGATGGTCTCATGAAATTACAGGACAAAGTGCGAACCGAACCCGCTTTAAAACGCCTCAAGCAGGCTTAAATCAATGAGTCAGGAAGATTTTCTCACCGAATTACAAGAACGCCATCCGGAGCTGCAGAAGCGCGAGAGTATCGACTTGCCCGCTTTCAATGTTGCGGCGGACCAGCTAACCAAGGTTGCGGATTCCTTACGCCAGGTTTTCAAGTTTGATTTGCTGACGGATGTGACGGCGGTGGATTGGAATGACCAGTCCCCCCGCTTCACGGTATTTCATCATCTTTATTCCACCAAGCACCATGCGTATCTGCGTCTGGCGGTCGATTGTGAGGATGATGAAAACCCCGAGGTGCCGTCTCTGGCCTCGTTTTGGCCGGCAGCAGACTGGCACGAACGGGAGACCTACGACATGTTCGGCATAAAGTTTACCGATCACCCCGATATGCGGCGGATTTTGATGTGGGACGAGTACCCTTATTTTCCCTTACGCAAGGATTTCCCCTTAGCGGGCCACGAAACCGAAATCCCGGGCCTCGACCAAACCGAGAAACCCGCCGAGGGGGATGATGTTAAAATGATTCCCGCCCCGATGATGGGGGGGCCGTTTACCGCACCTCATCGCAAGGACATGAGCAAAAGTGAGCCCCGGGCCAAAGACCAAAGCTGGTCCGAAAAACAACCCAAACCCAAGAGCTAATGGCCAAGGAAGTTTCATACGGAGATGTTCTCCAGCGCAGCAACCAGTATTCGCAAGAGCTGGAAACCGAAAAGATGAGCCTCAGCATGGGGCCTTCCCACCCCAGTACCCACGGAGTTTTGCGTCTGCAACTCGAGTTGGACGGGGAAGTGGTCACCAAATGCGATCCGGTGATCGGGTATCTGCATCGCGGCGATGAAAAAATCGCCGAGAACATGACCTACAACCAGTTCGTTCCCTATACGGACCGACTCGACTACTTGGCCCCATTGGCCAGCAACGTAGCCTATGCCATTGCGGTTGAAAGGCTTGCCAACCTGGAGGTGCCGCCGCGTTGTGAGGCGATCCGGGTCTTAATTTCCGAAATGTCCCGGGTTTCCGCCCACCTTCTTGGGTTGGGAGCCTTTGCCATGGATACCGGGGCGTTTACCGTTTTCCTTTACACTTTCACCGAACGGGAAAAACTCTACAGTCTTTTTGAGGAATTGACCGGAGCCCGTTTCACCACCAGCTATACCCGAATTGGCGGGGTGGCCCGCGATCTTCCCGAAGGTTGGTTGAAAAAAGTGGAAAAATTCTGCGATGAATTTCTCCCTGTGCTTGACGACGTGGAGAAGCTCCTGACCCGGAACCGCATCTGGATGGACCGCACTTCGGAAGTCGGAGTGATCAGCAAGGAAGACGCCTTGGCTTATGGCATTACCGGTCCCAACCTTCGCGCCAGCGGGGTGCCGCTTGATCTTCGCAAGGACAAGCCTTATTGCGGGTATGAGAATTACGATTTTGATGTGCCGGTAGGCACCGTGGGCGATTGTCACGACCGCTATTTGCTCCGCATGGAGGAAATGCGGCAGAGTGTTCGCATTATCCGTCAAGCCTGCGCCAACATGCCCGATGGGCTGTGGTATGCCGATGAGGCGAAAAAGATTTTCGCTCCGCCCAAAGACAAAATCATGAACCGCATGGAGGAGTTGATTCAGAACTTCATGGTGGTTACGCAAGGCCCGAAAATGCCCTCGGGGGAAGTCTATTTTGAGGCCGAAAACCCGAAAGGGGCCCTCGGTTTCTTCGTGGTTTCCAAAGGTGGGGGAGTTCCGTACCGCCTGAAAATCCGTGGCCCCTCCTTTTGTAATTTAAGCGTCCTGCCGAAAATGGCGGTGGGCAATCTGGTTTCCGATTTGGTTACCATCCTTGGAAGCCTTGATTTTGTGATGGGCGAATGTGACCGCTAATCCCTTTTTACCCATGTCCGATACGCAAACTGAAACCGAAGAATTTTCCCTGAGTTCTGAAACCCTTGCCAAGATTGACGAGGTCATCACCCATTATCCGGAGAAACGCAGTGCGACCCTGCCTCTGCTTCATCTCGTGCAAGAGGAAAAAGGATACATCAGCCGTCCGGCGATGGAATGGATTGCGGACAAACTCGGATTGACCCCGATCAATGTGTACGAGTTGGTGACCTTTTATCCCATGTTCCGGGAAAAGCCCGTGGGCCGGCGTCATGTCCGGGTCTGCCGGACCCTTTCCTGTGCCCTTGTCGGATCCCACAAAACCTGCAAGGTTTTGCAGGACAAACTCGGTTGCGAGCTCGACGGTGTTTCCGAGGATGGAGAATTCTCCATTGAATACGCTGAATGCCTGGCGGGTTGCGGCACCGGACCGGTTTTGATGGTTGACGACGACTTTTACGAAAACATTGACGAGGCAAAGGCTGCCGAGCTGGCTGAACGGCTCAAAACGGAAAAGAAAGACTGATCTACTATGGCCACCACTCCCCAGGAAAAACGCATTATTTTAAAAAACATCGATCAGGACGGTTATACCCGGGACATCGATTGTTATCTTGCCAACGGTGGTTACGAGGTCTTGAAGCAAACCGTAACCAAGAACCCTGCGGATTTGTGCAAGGAGATCGAGACCTCTGGCCTGCGCGGTCGGGGAGGGGCAGGCTTTCCCTGCGGAATGAAATGGAAATTTCTGGACCGCAAATCCGGCAAGCCCATTTATTTGATCTGTAACGCTGACGAATCCGAGCCCGGCACCTTCAAGGACCGGCAAATCATCCACAAGGACCCGCACCAACTCATCGAGGGGATGATGTGTTCCACCTTTGCGATCCAGGCGGCCTGCGCCTACATCTATATCCGGGGGGAATTTCCCGAAGGGGCGAAGATTCTCGAGGAGGCCATTGAAGAGGCCCGGAAAAAGAACTTTGTCGGCAAAAACATCTGCGGAACCAAATACTCCTGCGAAATCTACGTACACCGCGGGGCTGGCGCCTACATTTGCGGCGAAGAGACCGGACTCATCGAATCCCTGGAGGGCAAACGCGCCTATCCGCGCATCAAGCCCCCGTTCTTTCCGGCCGTCCTCGGTCTCTACCAATGTCCGACAGCGGTAAACAACGTGGAGACGCTCTGTAATGTAAAGCATGTCTTCGACATGGGCGGGGAAGAGTATGCCAAGATCGGCAAACCCGGAAATACCGGAACCCGCATTCTCTGTGTCAGCGGACACGTCAAAAAGCCCGGCTACTACGAGTTTGAGGTCGGCAGTTTGACTCTCGGACAGCTCATCTACGACGTCTGCGGCGGGCTTCCTGACGGCCGCAAGCTCAAGGCGGTGATTCCCGGCGGTTCTTCGGCAAAAGTGCTGCGGGCGGATGAGCGCTACACCGGCAAAACCAAAGGTGGGGAGGAATTCGACTGGAGTCTCGAGGACATTCCCCTCGATTTCGACAGCCTCATGGCGGCCGGGTCCATGGCCGGTTCCGGCGGAGTGATCGTCATGGACGATACCACCGACATGGTCGAGGCCCTGGGGAATATCAATGCCTTTTATGCCCACGAAAGCTGCGGGCAGTGCACCCCTTGTCGGGAAGGCAGCCTATGGATGAAGAAAATCACCACCCGCATGCTCGAAGGGCAACCCCGGCTCGAAGACGTCGATCTTTTGAAGTCCGTGGCCGACCAAATCGCCGGGCGAACCATCTGTGCCTTCGGTGAGGCTTGTGCCTGGCCGACCCAAAGCTTTGTCCTTAAATTCCGTGACGAATTTATTGCCAAAGCGGAGAAACAAATCAATGAGAACGCTCCATCCTCCCAACCGGCCATTGCCGGAAAAGAGTAGGGCCCATTCTATTTCCGGAAACTTTCCTCCCTTTATACCATGAGCGAAACCAAAAAAGACGATCTCGTTACGCTTTTAATCGATGACCAGGAAATCTCTGTTCCCAAGGGAACGAATGTCATCGAAGCGGCGGCCCAACTGAATGTCGAAATCCCGCACTACTGTTACCACCCCAAGCTGAGCGCCCCCGGGAATTGTCGAATGTGTTTGGTCGAAATGGGAATGCCCATGCGTGACCGTGGCACCGGGGAGCCCATCATGGACGAGGATGGCAAGCAAAAGATCGGGTGGATGCCCCGTCCCGCCATTGCCTGCAATACGGCGGCGGCTCCCGGCATGCAGATCAAAACCCAGAGCCCCATGGTCAAGGAGTGTCAGGAAGGGGTGATGGAGTTTCTCCTTATCAACCACCCCCTCGATTGCCCCATTTGCGATCAGGCCGGGGAGTGTCGTTTGCAGGAATTCGCCACCGATTATGGTCGCGGGTACTCACGCTTTGTTGAAAACAAAAACGTCAAACCCAAGCGCACCCGCCTCGGGCCCCGCGTCACCCTGGATGACGAGCGCTGTATTCTTTGCTCCCGTTGTATCCGTTTCTGTCAGGAAATTGCCGATGATGACGTTCTCGGTTTTGTTGATCGTGGAAGCTACAGCACCTTGACCTGTTATCCCGGTAAGGAATTGGCGAATAACTACTCCCTCAACACCGTGGACATTTGTCCGGTAGGGGCGCTTACGTCCAATGATTTTCGTTTCAAAATGCGGGTTTGGTTCCTCAAGGAAACGCCCAGCATCTGTACCGAGAGCAGTGTCGGGGTAAACACCGAAGTCGGCTCCCGGGAAGGAAAAATCTACCGCATCACCCCCCGTCGCAATGACGAGGTCAACGACACCTGGATGAGCGACAGCGGTCGCGAACTTTACAAGCAGGTCGAGGCGGAGAACCGCTTGACCGCTTATCGTGCCAAAGGGGAGGAAGCCAGTCCCGACGAAGCCTTGGAAGCGGGCCGGGAAATTCTGCAGCGAGAAAAAACCGCCTTTGTCGGTTCGGGACATCTCTCGGTTGAAGAACAGTTTCTTTTGGGCAAATTGGCCGACCTTGCCGGAGCCGTGCGCACCGATCTGGTCAGCCACATCGAAGAGGGGGACGGTTTGCTCATTTCCGCGGACCGTACGCCCAATGTTCGTGGCGCCCTGTTGACTGGTTTGATTGAGGAATTGCCCTCGCAGAAATTATCCGCTCTCGGAGAGGCCATTGATGCCGGGGAAGTCGAGAATCTCGTTGTTTACCGTGAGGATGTGCTCGCTGCCGGATTGACCAAAGAGCAACTGGAGAAGGTGTCTATTCTTTATCTGGGAACCCATCAAAACGACACCTCGGCCCTCGCCGATACGACCCTGCCGACGCTCACCGTTTTTGAAAAGAGTGGGTCCTTCGTGAATCAGCAATTCCGCTTGCAGCGTTTTATGCCAGCGGTTCCCGGACCACAGAATGTCGGCAACGACCTGCTCGTTCTCTCGGCCCTCATCAACGCCTTTCCCGACCAGGAGGACCTTTCCGGAATCGACCATGTTTGGCAGGAGATGGGGAAGGGCATCCCGGCTTTCGAAGATTTGCTCTTTTTGAAAATCCCCCCCGAGGGCAAGCCCCTCGAAGTGCCGGAAAAACTGCGTAACCTTCCCTATGCGGAAGGCAAAACCCTTCATTTTGAACCCT
>JAFIGF010000117.1 GCA_020831535.1 Opitutales bacterium
CCGGTCTACCTTCTGGTACCATTCCGCCGAAACCGTGTCCACCGCATGGTCACAAATCCAGGCAAACTCATCGACCAGAAATTCCGGGGAAAATTTCCAGGGAATCGTGCGCTCCTGCAACAATTTCCGGAGCAATTCAATCTGCTTATACCGGGACACCAATTCAACCTTCCCCCGATACATCCGGCGAATCCAACGATAAAAGGTATTCCATTCGATTTTAATACTCGCATCCAATTCCCGGATACGATTTTCCAGATCCCCACGGAGAGGTTTATTGTGCGTTAAAACAAGAATTTTCGCATCCTTGCGCAATCGCGCCAGGGCCCGAGCCCGAAAAAGAAGAACAAGAGTTTTTCCACAACCAGCCACCCCGGTCACCAACCGAAGTTTCCCGCCATCCGCGACCTCCCTCGCCTCCTCCGACAATTCCAAATCTTTCTTAAGCGCCGACTCCTGGTCGTAATCGAGGAAAAAATCCGTCTGGGTGAGGCTATGGCTTGGCCCTTCCTCAACCTGCGAAACCCACTTTCGGGGAATGGTGGACTCGGGCGAGAACCGGCTCCGCAGATGCCCCAACAAGAAGCTATCCAGCGATTCCACCGCCGTTTCTCTAAAAGCTTTTTCCAAGGCCTCCGTCTGGCAATCCTCCCGCCCCAGTAAACGATATCCGGGACACTCAAGCAAAGCCGCCACCCGGCGCACACTCTCCGCCGAAGCTTTGGGAAACAACAACCATTTCTCCACCGCCAACTCAGACTCATCCTTTCCCTGCAGCGTTTCCAGAAAAACCTCCATGGTCTTCCACTCGCGTAAATCCTGTGAACGGGTCATCGCTTCCGGGTCAAATAAATCTCCCTGTATCCGCTCTTCCATCGCCTTCGTATCGGCATCACTGACCGCCAGTAAAAACGCGTAGCGTTCCTGATAGAGCACTAAAAACTCGGGACTGCGCACCTCCCCCAACGGATACGACAACCGGCACACCAAATCAGGGTTCTCAATCTTCTTCAGCTTGCGGTACACCAAGGCAGTCTCTTTGGTCACCCGGCGGGGCAGGGATTCTGGTAAAATTCTCGCCATTACAACTCCACCACCAAGGACGCCTCCCGCAGACTCCGCCAATGAGCAAAGTCCTCATTCTCCGCATACGCCTCCCCCTCCAACGACGGCAGAAAATCCCTCGAGGCCAGGAGGATCACTTTCGTTTTGGCCCGACTCACCGCCACATTCAAACGGGCAGGCAAATACAAAAAGTCCCGCAAATGCCGTAAAAAACCAGGATCACTGGCGGCCGTGCTGACCAAAACAACTTCCCGCTCCTGCCCTTGCATTCGCTCAACCGTATCCACCACCAGCCTGGCAAACAAATCCGACTCCACCCCCTCGGGCTTGCGTAGCAACGAACGAATGATTCTTGCTTGCCGCCGAAAGGGAGTGACCACACCGATGTCCGTCGGCTTCACCCCGTGTAGCCATAGCGTCTGCACCAAATCCCGCACCGCCGTCGCCTCCTCCATCGAATAGTGCCGCGTCCCGGGGGCATTTGTACTTACCCAAACCAAACTGTGTTGCGGATCGAGCACCTTCCCAATCCACGGTGACCCCAAGGCTTTCCGGCTGAGCGCCAGTCTACGCTCCGCTACCTGCGGTGCGGCTTGCAAAGCGCTGCGATAAAAACGCTCCCCCGACCAGGCCGCGATCTCCGCATTCATCCGATAGGTATGGGTCAAGATCACCCGCTCCCGGTTTTTCTCCAAAGCCCGAAAAATCGAAAAATTCTCCGCCTCCCCCGGGGCCACCGATTGCAGAACCGGTGGCAACTGCTTGGAATCCCCCACAATGATATACACTTCCGCACTCAACATTCCCATAATGGCCAATGGCAGGCTCATCTGACTCGCTTCATCCATGACCACACAATCGAAGTCCACTCCCGACAGCCGCTTTCCCCGGGCGACAAAAGGCGTGGCCCCGATCACATAAGCCCCGGCTTCGTTTTTCAACGGGGATTCGACAAAGGATTCATACTGCGGGACCGGTAGATCGGGCGCATAGACCGGTTGACCAATTTTCACGATATTCTCGAAACCGGGCATCGCCTCGCGGATTTTTCGCAGAGCCTCATGGATGGCCCGGTGCGTGAGGGCTGTCACCAGGATACGTTCCCCCCGTTCCACCCGTTGTTTGACAATATTCGCCAACACTCTCGTCTTGCCCGTTCCCGGCGGCCCCTGGATCAAGCAACACCATTCCGCCGACACCCCCTCGGCAATCGCCTCCTGTTGGGAATCGTCATGCCCCTCCGCCTCCGCATTTTCCATGCTTTCGTCATAGCGCTCCGGATCAATCTCATCACGGGGAGCCTCTTCCAATAACAAAGGCAAAATCCGTTCCCTTCCCCGCTCGGTCTCCCCAAGCTCTTCCAGCGTTCGGCCATAAAACCGCTTCAGATCAAAAAAGGCCAAATCCAGCGTGTAAGTCATTCCCTCCCGCAAGACCGCTCTGACCTTTGACGAAGAAGGGCGCAACTCGATAAATTCCTCTCCCTTTTTCGTTTGCCCGTCCCGATACCATTCCAATTCACCGATTTCCGAAAGGGGGTTTTCCTGATGAATGATAACCCGATCCATCTCACGGAAATCCGAAGGGTTTTCCTTCCCCTCCAAGCGCACCATTCCATCCTTCGTCACCCCCGTAAAGGTCATCGCCGGAACACACTTTCCCCGGGCCACCCGCTCCGTCTCGGGCAAGGCCAGTAATGTTTCATGGGCCTCCCGCTGTAGGCGTAATTCCTTCTCCGTAAAATCCTTAAGTTTACGGTAGAGTTCCACCTGCGTGGGCTGATCGAGGGGGTTTATCCATAAAATGTTTACTGACGCCAAAGCCTGAAACTGGCAACGATAAAGCATTCCGGCCTGCCGATCAAAAATACTTGTTTCGGACGTTTTTTTCCCTTTGAATGCAGGACATGGCGAAACCCAAAAACCTTGCCACTGCCGGAAGCCTTTCAGCTACATCCGGTAAACCTACGGGATGCCTGCTGTTCCTCATTGGTATCCCTTTTGCCGGCATCGGCATTACGATTCTTTTTTCCCTCGTCGTTCAGCCTTTTCTTAAATCACAGCAAGCAGCGAACTGGGATACCGTCGAAGCAGAGGTCACGGTGAGTGAAGTCGCCGTCAGCAAAGATTCCGACGAGACCACTTATGACCTAAATTTCGCCTATACCTACACCTATGAAGGACAGGACTACACTTCAGACAAATATGGCTTTGCTTCCGTGGGCCGGAGCGCGCGTGCCCCCTTCCAGGAAATTGTCGACCGCCATCCGGTTGGCAGTACGGTTACGGCCCATATCAATCCCCAGGCTCCTGATGAGGCTGTAGTAAATCCCTCTCTTCGGGGCGGCTCGCTGGTCTCCGGCTTATTGTTTGGTCCAGTCTTCGCCTGCTTGGGCTTGGGAGTCATGGTCGTCGGCTTTGTACTTTTCCGGCGCGGTCGACGCGCCAGCGGCACAGGGCCCGCCCGGACCCAGGTCACTCCTTCCGGGGAACGCTATGCGGAGGGAACAATCCCGGAACCCCGTATTCCCGATGTCAACGGAAAGGTTCATCTCGATCCTGCAAAAAGTCGCCTTGGCACCTTTTTCGGCATTCTCGTTTTCACCCTTTTTTGGAATGGCATTGTCGGAGCCGTTTCCTTTGGCTTTGTCGGGGAATTGCGATCCGGCGAAATGCATTATGGCATGGTCTTGTTTTTGCTTCCTTTTATCGGCATTGGTCTAGTCATGATCGGGATGACCATCTATCAGTTCATGGCTCTCTTCAATCCGAAGGTGAAGCTCTGGATCAGTCCGGGAAGAGCGCGCCCCGGCCAAACCTTTACGGTCGGTTGGAATTTTGAGGGGCCGGTCGGACGTCTGGAGGACTTCCGTCTCTCCCTCCAGGGAAAGGAGAGAGCGACCTACCGGCAAGGAACCCGCACCTATACCGATGAACATCTCTTTCATGATCATTTGATTATGGAAACTACCGACCGTATGGACATCTCCTCCGGTTCGACCGAAGTCACCCTGCCCGTTGAAGCGATACACTCATTTAATACAGTAAACAATAAGATAATCTGGCATTTCAAGCTTCAAGGCCATATCCGTCGCTGGCCAAACCTCACCTGCGACTACCCGTTTGTCCTTCTCCCTCCCCCTCCCTCTCATGAATGATTTTGATCTGGATATTGCCGACAACAAAACTGTCTACCTGCCCGGAGAAACGCTCCACGGCACGTTGCGATGGGTTCTGGACAAAGCCCCCAAATCCATCGAAGTGGTACTGTTCTGGAGCACCCAAGGCAAAGGGACGCAGGACAGCGGAGTCGTGGTCAGGGAAGAATGGCCCAAACCAGGGCCTTTCGGGGAAAAGTCATTTACCTTCAAGCTTCCCCATGCCCCCCTCAGTTTCCACGGAAAGTTGATCTCCTTGGAATGGGGTTTGGAAGCCATCGCCCACCGGGCCAAGCGACAAACAGTCACGAAACTCATAATCTCCCCCAGCGGCGAGAACATTTCCCTGGGAGATCCTCAAACCGATAATTTCCTTGCCGACAAACCCAAATGGATCCGCTGGTTAATTAAAGGGTGAATTCCGTGGTAATGAGAGCTCATGAGAACCCATTCCGTGCGGAACGATTGGAGTCTCTGGCCTTCCGTTGGCCCGAATCCCTGAATGCCGAACGTCTCCTTGATAAATGGCACGCACTCAATCGCCGCGCCGCTCTCATCGCCCCCAAGGGACATGGCAAGACCACCCTACTGGGGACTTTAATGCCCCACTGGGAGGCCGAAGGCTGGATCATTCGACGTTATGTTTTGCGGGAGGAATCACCTCGCTTTCCTCAAGGCTACGAACACGGGGAAGTACGCCAGTGGAATCGCCAAACGCTTTTGCTTCTGGATGGTTCAGAGCAACTCACCCCATGGTCCTGGTGGCGTTGGAAGCGCTGGTCCCGCCAAGCCGGCGGAGTCCTGATCACCCGCCACCGTCCGGGCGGTCTCCCTACCCTCTGGCAGTTGGAAACGAGCCCTTCCCTTCTCACCAATCTGCTCGCCGAATTATGGCCCGGATCTCTGTCCGATTTACCCGCCTCTCCAGAAAAACTCTGGCAACAGCGCAAAGGCGACATGCGATTGATTTTCCGCGACCTATATGACTGGGCTGCCCAGCAGGAGCCCTCATGATGGAATCCCCACCATCTCAACAAGTAACCCCCAATCCCCCTCTTACTCCTAAAAATCAATCCCGGTTATTCCCGCAAAGAGTCGGAGTTCAGATTGTGCTGAAAATCTTCATAAGTGTGGGCCAATCCTTCGGCGAGGGAAATACTCGGAGACCACCCAGTCGCTTTGATTTTCTGTATATCGCAGAGTTTTCGCGGTGTTCCGTCCGGACGACTTTCATCAAACTCTATTCGTCCGGAAAACCCAACGGTTGCCGCAATGATTTTCGCCAATTCCGCAATCGAACAATCTTTTCCGGTACCGAGGTTCACCCAATCAGGTGGATTTTCCAGATTCAAAAGGTGGAAAACGGCAGCGGCAAGGTCATCGACATGTAGGAATTCCCTTTTAACTTTACCGGTCCCCCAGACGCTGACCACAGGAAGATTTTTTTGGCGGGCTTCATGAAAGCGGCGCAACAGGGCAGGCAGAACATGGGAATTTTCCGGATGATAGTTATCACCGGGCCCATAAAGGTTAGTGGGCATAGCGGAATGGTAGAGGAGCCCGTATTGCTGGCGATACGTCTGGCAGAGTTTCAAAGTGGCAATTTTGGCGATGGCGTAGGCTTCGTTGGTTTTTTCCAAAGGGCCGGTCAGAAGAGCCTCCTCGGGTATCGGTTGAGGGGCTTCACGTGGGTAAATACAAGTGCTTCCCAAATTGAGAAGTCGAGCTACTCCGGCCTTGCGACTCCCTTCCACGAGATTCAAGCCTATGGCCAGATTGCTTTGGAGAAATTCAGCCGGATAGGTCTGATTGGCCTGAATGCCTCCCACCCGGGCGGCTGCATTAACGACCACCTCAGGTTTGTGGCATTGTAAGAAGGCCACCGTCTTTCCAGCATCGGAAAGGTCCAGCTCTTTGCGCGACGCAGTAATGATCCTGGTGAAGCCGCGTTTTTGAAAAAAACGCATACAGGCACTGCCAACCATACCCCGGTGTCCGGCAATGAAAATTTTTTGATGGGGGTTCATATTAGAAACCACGCTTGAGAACTTTCTCATAATCGGCCCGAGCCATGAGCGATACCAGATCGGTAAAGGTAGTTTCTGGTTTCCAGCCCAATTCTCGCTCGGCCTTTGCGGCGTCGCCAATTAAAAGGTCAACCTCGGCCGGACGAAAATAACGGGGGTCCACTGCGACGCGGGTTTTTCCGGTTTGGGTGTCAATTCCTGTTTCTTCCACCCCGTGCCCTTTCCAATGCAGTTTGATGCCCAATTCGGCAAAAGCCAGTTCGGTGAACTCTCTCACCGTGTGAGTTTCATTCGTAGCCAGCACATAATCATCCGGTTGGTCATTTTGCAGGATTCTCCACATACCCTCGACATATTCCGGAGCGTACCCCCAATCACGCTTGGCATCAAGATTTCCAAGGCGAAGGTCCTCCTGCAACCCGGCAGCAATGCGGGCTGCCGCACGGGTAATTTTACGAGTAACAAAGGTTTCACCACGGCGGGGTGATTCATGGTTGAAAAGAATGCCGTTACTCGCATGAAGGCCGTAAGCCTCGCGGTAATTCGTGATAATCCAAAAGCCATAGAGTTTGGCGACCCCATATGGGGAACGCGGATAAAAAGGCGTTTTTTCGGTCTGTGGCACCTCCTGGACCTTCCCAAACAACTCACTGGTAGAGGCTTGGTAGAATCTCGTTTGGACCCCGGTTTCGCGAATAGCATCCAGAAAACGCAAGGTTCCAATGCCATCGACTTCAGCAGTATATTCCGGAAGTTCAAAGGAAACTTTAACATGGCTTTGCGCCCCCAAATTATAAATTTCATCAGGTCGAATTTTTTCGAGCAACCGGTTTAAATTACTCGAATCGGTCAGATCTCCATAATGAAGGAATAACGTTTGGTCGTGAATTTCCGGATTATTAAACAAATGATCGATGCGGCCGGTATTAAATGAACTCGAACGCCGAATCATTCCATGAACGGTGTAACCCTTTGCAAGTAAAAGCTCGGCTAGATACGAGCCATCCTGTCCGGTAATTCCCGTTATAAAAGCAGTTTTCTTTTCCATTTGATTTTTCTTTTACGTAAAAATGCCAGAGAAACCGAATTTGTATGCCGAGACAAGGTTTTTACGAACCTGTTTGTGGATAGTATTTAGCTCATGAACACAACCAGCGCTAGGCAGTCGGTAACGTCCGAAAAGTTTCGCAAAATTGAAAAAGTGGTGCCTTTCCGCTAATAGTCTAGTAGAGCTGATGATCTTCAAAACAAAACAACAATGAAAGACATCAACGAAAAGACACCTAAATCAACAGTAACGCCCTCAACCGAGGAATCAAGCAATGAAGTCGTTCGAATCGATTTCAATAATCTGAAGCGAGATCTCAGTGGATTCGTTCGAGGGACGGTGGAAGAGGCTCTCAATGGGATGCTCGATGCAGAAGCCCAGAGCATCTGTGGTGCTGGCCGCTACGAACGTACAACGGAGCGCCAAGCTCATCGCAGTGGTTCCTATGAGAGGAACCTGGAGACCGGAGCTGGCAAAGTTCGTCTGAAGATGCCGAAGCTTCGTGGAGCCACCTTTGAGACCCAGATTATCGAGAGGTACCGGCGACGGGAAGCCAGCGTAGAGGAGTCGCTGGTGCAAATGTATCTGGCCGGAGTAAGTGTTCGCCGGGTAGAGGACATCACCGAG
Source organism: Opitutales bacterium (assembly GCA_020831535.1). Taxonomy (GTDB): domain Bacteria; phylum Verrucomicrobiota; class Verrucomicrobiia; order Opitutales; family T3Sed10-336; genus JAIUMY01. The sequence goes on from JAFIGF010000117.1 coordinate 7,925, forward strand.
GCACTATGGGGTACACGGGTGAGTCCTTCAACGGTGAGCGATCTTAATCAAAAGATCTATGAGAGGATTGAGCAATGGCGAGACCGTCCCCTGCGTTCACGCTACGTGTATGTTTACATGGACGGGCTGTGGCTTAAACGTTCCTGGGGCGGGGAAGTGGAGAATGTAAGCATTCTGGTCGCCATTGGAGTGAATGAACATGGCTTTCGTGAGGTCATCGGCGCGAGCGAAGGGATGTCAGAGGATAAAGAGAGCTGGAAGAATCTTCTCACAGAGCTGTATCGCCGCGGAGTGCGTGAGATTGATTTGGTGATATCGGACAAAGCCTCCGGTTTGGTTGAGTCATTGCCTGAAGTCTATCCAGCCTCCAAATGGCAACGCTGCGTGTTTCACTTCCACAAGAACATCCTGCACCGGGTACCGCTTGCAAAGCGAGAGGAAGTGGCGGCAATGCTCAAGGCCGTCCATGCCCAGGAAGATGCCGCCAGTGCGCGAGAAAAAGCCGAATCGGTGGTTCTTAAACTCCAAGCGATGCGATTATCTGCGGCTGGAAAAATACTCGCTGAAGGGATCGAAGAAACGCTAACTTATTATCGCTATCCCCGGGAGCACCACCGAAGTATCCGGACCAACAACATGCTTGAGCGGATCATGAAAGAGATCCGGCGCAGAACCCGTGTGGTGGGTAGTTTTCCTGACGGCAAAAGTGCTTTAATGCTGGCCTGTGCGCGCCTGCGTTATATTGCATCGAAATCCTGGTCAGACACTCGTGTGTATCTGGACATGAAGAGGCTCGAACAACAGGAAAGAGAAAAAGCCTCCTGAATGAAACCGCGCCGCCCTCCTCCGGAGGAGGGCGGTTGACAAGAAACCTAAAACCATACAAAAACAGAAAACCAGATCCTCAGCTCAAAGACAGACTACACCAATTTGCGAAAGATTTCGGACACTAAC
>JAFIGF010000124.1 GCA_020831535.1 Opitutales bacterium
CGCACGGGCCCCGCTTGGGGCAAAATGGGAACGGGGCCTTGCGCCCCTGTGCGCAACACTCCTGAGGCCACGGAAAAACCCTAGTCTCACACAAGTCGCTGCCACCAGCGGAGCTGGAATATGCGATTAAGAGACTCGCGGGGCCGAGAGCACTCCGCGCATCGGGAGTCCCCGCTTGGGCCAACCGCGAACGGGGGCCTTGTGCCCCTGTGCGCAAATCTTCGGCAAACGGAAATGTCGCCACTATTCGACAGCGAGCGGGGACTTCATGTCCCTGCGCGCAACACTCCTAAGGCCTCGGAAAAACCCTAGTCTCACACAAGAAAAACCACATCTCAACACACCCGAATCAGCCAAAAACAATAATCCTTTGATTTTCTCCCGGAATAATTCTCACCAATCTTTTCAGAAAAGCGATAAACCGAAAAATCGGGCAGGTGCCCGATTTTTCGGTTACATTTGTGAGTAAATGAAGGCTTTGGAATGGCGCACCTTCGGTGGGGGCGCAAGCATCCGTAATCGAATAATGGACCGGGAAAGGTCCGAATCCCAAACAGCTCCCCTAGGACCACAACTGGCCAAATGGATAAGATTCCCTCCCCGTCTTGGGAACAAAAAAAGGGGGTGCCTTGCGGCACCCCCTTTTTGATAAAGGTTATCGATCAATCGTATCGATTAGTAACGATAGGTTTCGGTCTTATAGGGACCATCCTGGTCAACCCCAATGTAAGAGGCTTGCTCAGAGGTCAAACGGGTCAGCTTAACCCCGATTTTCTCCAGGTGGAGACGGGCCACTTCCTCGTCGAGGTGACGGGGCAGGAGATAGACCTTGTTCTCGTATTTCTCCCGGTTGTTCCAAAGCTCGATTTGGGCGAGGGTTTGGTTGGCAAAGGAGTTGGACATGACAAAGGAGGGATGTCCGGTGCCGCAGCCAAGATTGACCAAACGACCTTCCGCCAGAAGAAGAATGGAATGCCCATCGGGGAAGGTGTATTTGTCCACCTGGGGCTTCACGTTCTCGGCCTTGATGTCCGGATCGTTTTGCAGACGGGTCACTTGAATTTCGTTATCGAAGTGTCCGATATTACAAACGATGGCTTGGTCTTTCATCGCCTTCATGTGGTCGAAGGTGATGATGTCCTTGTTCCCGGTCGTGGTCACATAGATGTCGGCCCAGCCGAGGGTGTCCTCGATCGGTTTGACTTCGTATCCTTCCATCGCGGCTTGGAGGGCGCAAATGGGATCGATTTCCGTAACGATCACCCGGGCACCGAGGCCACGGAGAGACTGTGCGGAACCTTTGCCGACATCACCATAGCCACAAACGACCGCTACCTTACCGGCAACCATCACATCGGTGGCCCGTTTGATGCCATCGACCAGGGATTCGCGACAACCATACAGATTGTCGAATTTGCTCTTGGTGACGGCGTCATTGACGTTGATCGCAGGAACCAGCAGGGAACCTTCCTTCATCATCGCATAGAGGCGATGAACACCGGTGGTGGTTTCCTCGGAAACCCCTTTCCACTCCTCGACCACCTTGGTCCAGTGACCGGGGTTTTCGGCATGAACTTTCTTGAGCAGCTTTTTGATGACCTCCTCTTCTTCGCTTTCGGAAGGGGAGTTCACCCAATCACTGCCGTTTTCCAATTCAACCCCTTTGTGAATAAGGAGGGTGGCGTCGCCGCCGTCGTCCACAATCAACTGGGGACCCAAGTCTCCGGGGAATGTGAGGGCCTGATAGGTGCACCACCAGTACTCTTCGAGGGATTCACCTTTCCAGGCGAATACGGGAGTACCGGTTTTGGCAATCGCCGCCGCAGCGTGATCTTGAGTGGAAAAGATGTTGCAACTGGCCCAGCGGACGTCAGCGCCAAGATCCTTCAGGGTCTCGATCAAGACCGCCGTCTGAATGGTCATGTGGAGAGATCCGGAAACCCGGACTCCGGCCAATGGCTTGTCGGCGGCATATTTTTCCCGGATCGACATCAAGCCGGGCATTTCCTGTTCGGCCAAAACGATCTCTTTTCTTCCCCAATCAGCGAGGGAGATATCGGCAACTTTGTATTCTACTGGTTGTACTTCTGTTGTTGTTGTCATAAAAAAATAAGGGTTTGTCTTTCTCAGGCGACGGGCGCGGCAACGCCGGCCAAATCAGCCAGTTCGGCAGCTTTTTCGGTCGTTTCCCAAGGAAGCTCGGGTTTAGCAAAGTGCCCGTAGTTGGTGGAGGAACGATAAATCGGCCGGAGCAGATTCAATTGGGTAACAATGTCCGCAGGCTTGAAGCTGAAGACTTTTTGCACCAACTCGCTGATCCGGTCATCATCGATTTTCCCGGTACCGAAGGTGTCCACGTGGACACTGGTGGGATGCGGATAGCCGATCGCATAAGCGACTTGCAATTCACATTTGGAGGCCAGTCCGGCCGCCACGACGTGCTTGGCCACCCAGCGGGTGAAATACGCCGCCGAACGGTCAACCTTGGAGGGATCTTTTCCGCTGAAAGCGCCACCACCATGACGGGCCCAGCCACCGTAGGTGTCCACGATGATTTTACGACCGGTCAGGCCAGCGTCCCCTTGAGGTCCGCCGATGACGAATTTACCAGTGGGATTGATCAAGAATTCGGTCTCGTCGGTAATCAGCTCGGCCGGCAATTGCTTGCGGATGACTTCCTCAATGCAGAAATCCTTGATTTCCTTATGGGAAACATCTTCGGCATGCTGGGTCGAGATAACGACGTTTTCGAGGCGCTTAACCTTACCATCTTCGAAGCGGACGGCAACCTGGCTTTTCACGTCGGGACGCATCCAGCTGACTTTTTCTTCTTTGCGGAAGCGGGCCATCTCACGAAGGAGACGGTGGGCGTACATGATCGGGGCGGGCATCAGCTCAGGGGTCTGATCACAGGCATACCCGAACATGATTCCCTGGTCACCGGCGCCTTGCTCGGCCGTTTCCTTACCATCAGCGGCTGCTGCGTCTACACCCTGAGCAATGTCAGGAGACTGCGAAGTAAGGATATTGGACACAAAAACATGATCCGCATGGAAGATATCGTCGCTATGGATATAGCCGATGTCGCGAATAGCTTGCCGTACGATATTTTCGTAATTCAGCTTGGCTTTGGTGGTGATTTCACCGGCCAAAAAGACATGGTTGCTTTTAACCAGAGTCTCACAAGCCACCCGGCTGGTAGGATCCTGCTCCAAGCAGGCGTCCAGGATACTGTCGGAAATATAATCCGACACTTTGTCAGGATGGCCTTCGCCAACTGATTCGGAGGAGAAAATGAAGTTTTCACTCATAGACCTCCATTTATGACCCCATCCCCACGGCTTGGCAAGTTTAATATCAAAATATCCGTATAAATTGATATGTTCTTCCGGATTCACGTTTTCTGGCCGCGATCATTCTTCCCCAACCCTCGTAGCGAAACGCTTCTGTAAGGAGCAAGGACACCTGTCCCGCTCAGCGGTGATTGTCTTCGCCCTCTCCGGCTCCGCCTCCGTCCTGTCCTGGGGAATAGGAGGGATGGATAAGGAGCAAGGACATTCCTGTCCTTGAGAATGGGAGGGATGGTGCCTATTCGGAAAGCTCTCCCACCAATCAGGTCGCCTGATCGGCTCCCCAAGGACAGAAATCACCGCTGGGCGGGACACGTGTCCTTGCTCCTTATAGGGACCGACTCCCAAGGACAGGAATGTCCTTGCTCCTTATGGGGACCGGCTCCCCAAGGACCGAAATGTCCGCCGAACGCATATGCGTCAACCCAAGGACTTTGGGTGAGACCGCATAGGTCGGACTTTCAGCCCTCTAGATAGGTGGGGACATTGGTTCCTAGGGCTGGGATGGCGTCGGGCCCTTGGTCCTGCAAAAGGTCAGACCGGCAACGATTTCAGGACACCGAAATCGCTAACCCCCGATTCCATAGCGCCAACGGCGCGGCCTCCCATACCAGCCCAGGTCAACGGCCTGGGTCAATTTTAGCGCCCCCTCCGTAAGGGCTGAAAGCCCGACCTATCTCTTTGGTTGACGCATAGGCGCCTTAGCGGGGCTCGCAATTCTTCGGGAAAAGGGATACCGGCCCACCCAAATCCTAGTCTCACGGTGTTCATCTCCTGGAAATCGATCCTTCACAAAAAAGTTTTTTCTCCGATCCCTCATTATTTTGACACTTTTGGCGACTTCTGTAGTCCTGATAAAAACCCCATTTTTTTACCAACCACTCCTCTGATGAACTACCGACTCCCTTTCACGCTACTTTTTGGAACAACCCTTGCTTCGGGCTGCTTGGCCAATACCAAGCCCTTGCTTGACCTGTCGGAAATGCCCTTCAGCTCCACCGACCGCGCTGAAGTCGTCCAGCAGGATGCGGAAAAAACGCAGTTTGCCTTCCATTTGCCGGAACACCGAACCAACTGGAATACCTCCCGTTGGTCCTGGGCTCCTTTTCCTGAAACAATGGACCTTTCCGCCTACCAGGGGCTGGAAGTCACGGTATCGACCGAAGAACCCCGGGATAATGTCGGCGTTTACCTTGCCCTTCGGGAAGACGATGGAACCTGGTATTACCACCCCTGGGCCGGCCATTTGGTGGGTAAGAAAAACACCTACACGATTTCCTTCGAGGACTTTCACGTCACCGAATGGGCTTCGCCGCCGGAAGGGGAACATTTTGATGACAACAACCATTTTGATCTCGACCGCATCGATGCCCTCGCCATTGGCGTAATCAATCCGATGGGGATTGGAACGGTCCAGTTTGCCGTCCACGAAATCAATCTGGTGGCGGCGGAAGAAACCGCCTCCGAAGCCATCAAGGTTGAGGTTCCCGGAACCTTTTTTGCCAAAAACCATACCGAGGCCATCCCGGCGGGGCTTTTCGGATCTTTCAACCTACGTTCCGGCAGCACCGAAAAATACCGACTGGCCCAGGACCGCCGAATCCACCACACCGGGCTCGATGGGGGACCGGCTTTTGGTGACGAGGTTACCCATATGATGATCAATGCCATCGGGGACCGCGTGCGCCCCTCCCC
>JAFIGF010000128.1 GCA_020831535.1 Opitutales bacterium
CACATTGATTGAGTCGGCCAAACGCCATGGCTTGGAACCATCGGGATATCTCAGTGAACTCCTGCATCGGTTGCCCAAGGCGAAAAGCATTGAGATCGCCCGGCTAACTCCGGAAGCCATGGCCAAAGGAAAAGCCAAAGCCGCCGCTTAAGTCGTAGATATCGTAGTCAACCCCCTACGACACTTATGACTTGAACGATCCTAACCCGGCCTGCGTAAAGAAAAACCCGACGGTGCTTGGCATGACGCTTACAATAAAGTAAAAATGGTCCTCAGTGCTCCACCACACCAAGTGAAAGGCCTCGGTGGCGGCATCATAATCAACGCGCAGGCCGGAGTTGACGGAGTCTGCGGTGGGTGGAGGTGAAGAAACCAGGAGCGCGGCGGAACCTGAGAGGAATGTGACGAGGCTGAGGTAGGTTTTCATGGTTCTGGTTAAAAGTTAGATTGGGCTCACCCAGCCTTCACATAAAGTTGTGGCGGGCAGCATTGAGGTGGAGCCTTTGGCAATAGGGTCATTCTCTTTCATTCTTGGCGTCTTAGCGGCTTGGCGTGAGTCCTGTTTTCAATGGATGAGTGGCTATTCGACGCGCCAGAAGTTGATGACGGTATCCTTCGGCTCGGGCGGGTTGGCTTCGCGGTAGGCCCGTCGGGCCTCATTCATCACTTTGCGGCGTTTGTATTCGGCTATCAGTCTTTCCTCGTTGGCCTGATAGTGGTGGTGCAGGGCGTCGAGTTCCTCGTAAAGGGCCTGTGGTATCTCCGCTTTTTCGTGTTCGGCGATGATGATGTATTCGGGGGATGGTGGAGTGGTGGAGGCGTCTAGCGGTGGAGTGGGGAGGAAGTCGGAGGGGAGAATGTTCAGCCAGCGTTCTGCCGTATGAAAGGCATCGCCGGTCGGCGATGCAATTTGAAATTCAGAATTTGAAATTTGAGATTCACCCTGCATTTGCAGGGTGTGGGCGAGGCGGGCGGTTTGGGTTTCCTTCTCAGAATCGACTTCGTCAACGAAGAGGAAGGTTTGCCAGTGGTGGTTTTCATCCTCGAAGCTGCCGATGCCGCTGAGGTAGCGAAAGTCGATGTTGCTGAGGACCGTCCATTCCTCTCCGGTCTCCTCCTCCCGCCAGGTGATTTTCGTGAAGGAGTGGTCATAAACCACCGTGCTGAGGTTCAAGGTGCGGGGGACGGGTTGCGCGGCGATCCAGGCGGTGAATTCCTCTTCCGTCCAGGCATCGCCAGCGGGTGAGGAAATTTTAGGTTCCTCCCCCATCAGCGGAATGGGAGGAGCGACCCGCCGCAGGATGGTTTTGCGATTGCCGTGATCGACTTCCCATTCCTCAAAGGCGGACACAGCCTCAATAGCGGCCTTGCGAGCCGTTTCGCGGGCTTGTCGCTCTAGCATTTTCGCCTCAATTTGGGCACTGGCCTCCGCCCAGGTAGGTGTTCCAGGAGTTTGCGGTGTTTCCGATAGCGATAGTACGGGAAGCGATATAACGACGAAAAGGAGAGTCAGGGTATTTTTCATATCTGTGGTGGGATTTTGCAACGAAAGCAGCTCTCGAAAAGCGAGTCAAACAGAATATGTGTGATATTAACACCCCGTAGGATGTAAATTCAACTACTCTTGATGTGGGGAAACCGCACATCATGAAAAAAACCCGAGAAGATGCAGCACTTAACGACGTTGGCCCTGCCATTCGGAAAATGCGTCTTGCTTCGAAGGAGAAAATTTCACAGCAGGATCTGGCAGGTCGCCTCGCAGCACGTGGAATTTGGTTAGACCGAAGCGCAATATCCCGTATCGAAAACCAAGAGCGGGGAATTCTCGATTATGAATTAATCGCCATTGCCAATTGTTTGAAGGTTTCGCCAACGGATTTATTGCCGAAATCGTAGATTGAGTCTGCTTCGTAGTCGTAAGCTTTTCTCTTTCCCGCAGGGAGCTAAACATTCGGAGGTTGTCTTCTGGTCGGTTCGGGCTACGATGAAAAGAGCTTTTCCTGGTAATCCTCAACCCGCTTTCCTATGACCCCGCTTCGTTTGTTTTCCGGAACTCTGTTTTGCCTTTTTATTATTTCGGGTGCGGCTTGTGCCGGAAACCCTTCTTCGCCTTGGGAGGCGGCCCAGGAGGCGTTGTCCGAGGCTTTGCCGCAAACCGCTATGGCAGAATTTCGTAAAGCCGAGGAGGCGGCGGTGGCCGAGGGAGAGTATGGACGGGCCATGGAAGCCCTTTTGCGGCGGGTCCAATTGCAGCACCAACGCGAAGGCAATCCGTTGGTCGTGGAAAAGGAGATTCGGGAGGCGGTGGAGGCATATCCGCCCGAGTGGCAGGCCATCGGCAAAGTGGTGGCGGTGGTGCAGTGGCAGAATTATTTTCAGCAAAACCGCTGGCGTTTTCAGCAGAGAACGGATGCCGGGGAAGCCGAGGGGGAGGGGCCGGAGGCCTGGAGTTTGCCCCGGATGCTGCGGGAGATCGATCAGCGTTGGCAGGAGGTGCTGGCGGATGGGGAGATCCTGGCGGAGCACAAGATCGAGACCCTTTGGGAACTCGATTTCATGAGCAAGGGTACAGTTGCGGCGGATTATTACCCGACGTGGTACGATCTCGCTCTGCGGACCGCGCTGGAATTTTATCAGATGGGAGAACAAGGCGGGCTCCTGCATGCGGAGACGTTTCGCCTTGACGCCGGGGATCCTGTCTTCGGCAGCAGGGAGGCCTTTCTTTCCTGGGACCTGGAGGAGGGGAGAGCGGAAGACCCGCTGGTGCGGGCGGTGGTTTTATTGCAGGAGGGAATGCGGTTTCACCAGGAGCGCGGTCATACCGCCGCCTTGGCCGATATGGACTTGTTGCGGATTCGTTTTGGCTGGAATCAGGCTTCCGGGGAGAGCAAGGGGGAGCGGTATGCGGCGGCTTTGGAGCGGTTGGCGGAGGCCGGGGAGGATCGGGAGATAACCGCCTGGGCCTGGTTTGAGTTGGCGACATGGTATCGGGAGGAGGAAGAGAATTTCGTGCAGGCGCGCGAACTGGGGCAAAAGATTGTGGACCAGTTCGCCGATACCGTTGTGAAGAACAGGGCCGAGCGTATGATTATCCAAATCGAAACTCCGGCTCTGCGGGTGCAGACCGAGTTTCCCTGGAACCCCCGTCTGGAGAATGAATTGCGGATCACGTATCGAAACTTGGAGAAGGTGCATTTTCGATTGATTCCCTTTTCGTGGGAAGACTACCTCACGTGGCAGGGCTCGTTTTTCCGGACGATTCCCGGAGTCCGGTATGGGGATCATTTGCGGGAGGGTTCGTTGGGGCGAGAGCGCCTCTTGGCGATGAATCCGGTGAAAACCTGGTCGTTGACTTTGCCGACGACGGAGGATTTTCAGGAAAAAACTCACCGGAGTACCGCTGGAAAGGATTTGGACAAGGGGTTTTATCTGTTGTTGGCGGCGGCCCATGAGGATTTTTCTTTCGGCTCGAGACATGCTTTTAGCCCCCTTTATGCGACCCCGGTGCAGGTTTCGGAATTGGGAATGATGATACGAACCACGTTCGGTGGGGGTTCTCATGGGGGGCTGGTGGTCGATGGTTATTCCGGCGAGCCGGTTCCGGGTGCGCATTGGCAAGCCATGAATCTTGAAGGTGGGGGTCAAATAGTGAAGGAGGGAACGAGCGATGAGGATGGCTTGTTTTCCTTCAGTCCTTTGCCCCGGGGGCCGTATCTTTGGAGTACCGAGTTCAACGAGGACTTTTTGTTCCTGCCGGAAAACTGGACCGTTTGGAATTATCATCGCTCGACCGGGACGCGGGAGGTCGTGCGTTTCTTCACCGACCGCTCGCTGTATCGACCGGGCCAAACGATTCATTTTAAGGGAATCGTGCATCGTCACGATCGGGATGAAGAGGAATACCGGCTGTTGGATAATGAGAGATATACCGTGGTGTTGCGCGATGCGAACCGGCAGGAGGTGTCCCGAAAGACGGTGCGGACGAATGACTTTGGATCCTTTGCCGGAGCATTTGTGGCCCCTCGGGAGGGGTTGACGGGGAATGTATCGCTTTCTTTGGAGGGGCGGTTTCAGGGATCGGCAGGGGTTTCGGTGGAGGAGTATAAGCGCCCGCAGTTTCGCGTGACGATGGATCCGCCAAAAGGGGAGCCACGTTTGGGGGAAATCGTGGAAATGACGGGGGAGGCACGGGCCTACACCGGTGCGGCGGTGGGCCGGGGCACGGTGGAGTGGCAGGTGGTGCGGGATATGCATTTTTCTCCGTGGCGATTTTCTTTCCGGGGGCGGTCGATGCCGCAGAGCCGTTCCCAGGTGATTGCCAACGGGACCGGAGAAACCCGCGTGGATGGGAGTTTTGACCTCTCTTTTGAGGCCCGCCCCGACCCGACCATATCGCCTGAGGATAATCCGGTTTTCTCCTACCGTATCCAGGTTTCGGTGACTGATGGCAGTGGCGAAACCCGCTCGCAAACGAAAACCGTACGGTTGGCCTATCATGCCATCGAGGCCCGTGTTTTTCTGCCCATTGAGGGCTGGGTCGAGGCTGGAGAGCCCTTCCTCTTGCAGATCCAAACGACCGATCACGCTTCGGGCCCGGTTTCGGCGGAGGGAGTGGTCAAGGTGTTTGCGCTGCAGGGGCCGGAAATTGTGCCGCGGAAGGATATTTTTGCCAATCGGTGGGATGATTCCGCCATCGGTCAGCAGCTGGCGGATTGGGAAGCGGGGGAGTTGGTGCAAAGAGTTTCCTTCGAAACGTCAGGGACAGGTCTTTTCGAGGAGGAGATGACTCTGGCCGCCGGGGCCTATCGGGCGGTTTTGCAAGCGGTTGATCGCTACGGGGAGACGGTGGAACATCAAATTGATTTTGTGGTTCCGGATCGTCAGGCGGAAACGTTTACGGTGCCTTTGCCGAGTTATTTCGAGACCGAAAGGGGGCGTGTCCGGGTAGGGGAAGATTTGCGTGTGTTCTGGGGCACCGGCTATTCCGAGGGACGGGCGTTGATCGAAATCCTGGACCATCGTGGGGTGCGAAAGGCGTATTGGACTGATCCCGGTTCGACTCAGCATTTGCTCACCAAGGAGATCACCGAGGATCTGCGGGGCGGTTTTCTGGTGCAGGCGACTTTTTTCCGGGAAAACCGATGGTATCAGCACCAGCAGCAAATAACCGTGCCTTGGGATAATAAGGATTTACAGGTATCCTGGGAAACCTTCCGTTCGGAACTGGAGCCGGGGGAGAAACAACGCTGGCGCATCCGCATCGAAGGTCCGGATGGTACGGAGACTCCGAGGGAAATGGTTGCGGCTTTGTATGACGCTTCGCTGGATCAGTTCCGTTCCCATTCCTGGCCGGAGAATTTTGGGGTGTTCAACCAGTTGCGGGTTTTTTCGAGCCAGACGGCAGCCGCCCGGCAAATGCCTTTCGAGCAAATTCGCTCGGGCGATCTGCGGCGTCGGTGGGGGGATATCGTTTCCTGGGAATACCCCTCCTTGGCCGGTTGGCTGCTGGCGAGGCCGCATCATCACCGTATGATGATGCGGGCGGGTGAAGTGGATATGGTGGCCGACGAAGCGGCCCCGGAGGTGGTGATGGAAAGTGCCCCGGCACCGCAAAGGGAAGAGGGTGGGACCTTTGGGACCACGGACGAAGAGGGTAGGCCGGAAGTGGACTTGGAAGTGGTGTCGCTGCGGCGCAATTTGGAGGAAACGGCCTTTTTTGTTCCGCAGTTGCAAACCGATGAAGAGGGGATGGTGGAATGGGAATTTACGATGCCCGAGGCGTTGACCGAATGGCGGTTTATGGCCTATGCGCATGATCAGGATCTGCGATCGGGGTATCTGGAAGATACGGTGATTACGTCCCGCGAATTGATGGCTCGTCCGCTCGCGCCACGATTTGTGCGGGAGGGAGATACGATACGTTTTCCGGTGCAGGTGAATAACCAGTCCAGGGAGCGGGTGGAAGGGCAGGTGCGCCTGGAGTTTTTCCGGGCGCGGGATATGGCTTCGCGGGATGAGGCTTTGGGGAATGAGGAAACGGTGCAGTCCTTTTCGATCCCGGCGGAGGAATCACGGACCTTCTTCTGGGAAATTGAATTGCCCGAGGGGGAGGAGTTTTTGGTTTATCGGACGGTCGCCTCTTCCCGGCGGGTCTCGGATGGGGAGGAAGGGTATTTGCCCGTTCTGCCGCGTCGGATTTTGCTTACCGAGTCCTTACCGCTTCCCTTGCGGGGAGAGGGCGAGCGAAGTTTTGCTTTTGCGAGCCTACTCGGTAGTGGCGAATCGGATACCTTGCGGCATCTGGGGGTCACGGTGCAGATGACGTCCCAGCCCGCCTGGTTGGCGGTTTTGTCGTTGCCGTATTTGATGGAGAGCGAACACCGGTCAGCGGATGCGGAATTTCGGCGTTTCTATGCCAATCAACTGGCGGCCCATATCGCCCAAACCGATCCCAAAGTGGAACGGGTCTTCCGCCTATGGAAGGCAGAGGATGCGGAGGTGTTGAAAAGTCCGCTGGAGCGCAACGAGGACCTGCGGCAAATTGCCCTGGAGGAAACGCCCTGGTTACGCCGTGGACAGGACGAGTCCGAGCGGCGGCAACTGTTGGGTAATCTTTTTCAAAAAGAGCGTTTGGCGCGGGAAGGTTCCCGGGCCATGGAGAATCTTGCCGAATGGCAGGGCCAAGACGGACTTTGGCCATGGTTCCCCGGCGGGCGTGGGAGTTCGCCTATCACCCTTTCGATCGTTACCGGTTTTGGAAAGCTGCAACATCTTGGAGTGGGGCCTGATTTGTCCTTGGCCCGAAAGGCCTGGGCACCTTTGGACCAGGAGTTGACGGAACGGTATGAAAGATTGAAGGAGCGGGGCAATTTGGAACGAGTCAACCTCGGCCGGCGCGAAGTGCACCAATTGTATGCCCGGAGCTTTTTTCAGGAACAGCATCCTGTCGAACCGGAACACCGGGAAGCCTATGCCTTTTGGCTGGAGAAAGCCTTGGAGGATTGGACGCGGCTGGATCCCCGGGAGATGGCGCAGTTAGCTTTAGTGTATCACCGGATGGTGCGTCACCGCGATTGGCGGTCGTTGGACCGGGAGCTGCCGGAACGGATTCTGCGAAGTCTGCGCGAAAAGGCGTTTGAGGATGAGGAGCTGGGAATTTTTTGGAGTCGCGCAAATGAATTTCCGCGATGGCTTGGTCAGCCGGTGGAGGAGCAAGCGGTGATGATCGAGGCGTTTGAGGAGATCGCGGATGACCAGAAGTATGTCGATGGAGCCCGTACCTGGCTCTTGAAACAACGTCAGGTGCAAGCCTGGCGAACCACTAGGGAAACTGCGGATGCGGTGTATGCTCTGCTGCGACGCGGCAGCGATTGGTTGGCCTCCGATGAGTTGGTGAGGGTTCGGCTGGGGGATAAGTGGATTGAACCGGAAGGGGTTGAAGCCGGAACCGGTTTTTACGAAAAGAGCTTTCCAGCGGCGGAAGTGCGGTCCGGGATGGGGGATATTCTAACGGCCAAGCCGGACGAAGGGGTTTCCTGGGGCAGTGTGCACTGGCACTATTGGGAAGACCTGGATGAAATCAAAGCCCATACCGCGACTCCCTTGCAGGTGGAAAAGCAATTGTTGCGGCGGCAGACCGGACCTGAGGGCTCGACGCTGGTGGCAGTCGATGGTCCCTTGGAAGTCGGGCAGGAAGTGGTCTCCCGGTTGGTGATTCGCGTGGACCGGGATATGGATTTTGTCCATCTCAAGGACCGACGCGGGAGTGGTCTGGAACCGGTTAATGTGCTGAGCGGTCACCGCTCGCAGGATGGTCTTTGGTATTACGAAAGCACCCGTGATACGGCCAGCCATTTTTATTTCGAGCGCTTGCCGCGGGGCACCCATGTTTTCGAATACTCCAATCTGGTCCGCCATCGAGGAGAGTTTTCCAGTGGAATTGCCACCTTACAGTCCTTTTATGCTCCGGAATTCAATAGTCATTCGGAAGCGGTCCGCCTGTCGGTGGAATAGGTTTTTGAATACCGAATGTGACCCCTGTTTTTAGTAGTTATGCCTAACGATCCAACTCTTCATCCTGAACTTGAGCGGTACCGAAAACCACTGGAGCCCAGAATAATTGAAACCCGTGCGGGGATTTACACGGTTCGGGGGGTGAGTTTAGCCAATTGCCACTTTGTCCGTGGAAACGATGGCTTGGTGGTGGTGGATAGCGGAAGCAGTTTGCAGGAGGGGAGGGAACTGCGCCGTCTGATCCGGACGGTGAGCGAAGAGCCGGTTCGGGCTGTTTTGTTAACTCATTCACATTACTCCGGCGGGCTGGGGGGGCTCTTGGAAAAGGAGTTGGAGGAGAAACAGGAGGTAGCCATCGTCGGCCATCCCCGTATCCCGGTTAATTTGCAGAAAAGCCGGGACTTAGCCAAAGAGGTTTGGGCCTACCGGGTGAGTTTGGAAAACGGCTCGCGTCTTCCGCGTGAAGGCGAAGGGGCAATTCATGCACCGGCCCGCGCTTGGCGTGATGGCCGCGCCTTTTGTGATTTGACCCATGCCCTTTGGCCTGGGACGGAAGTGGAATTGGCAGGCTTGCCTATGCGAACTGAAAAAGGCTTTTTTGATACCGATGATGGTTTGGCTTTTCGCTTTCCCTCCTTGGACCTGATCGCCCATAATTTGGTCACCGACCAATTTCCCAATTTCGGAAGTTTGGGGGGAGACCGGTATCGTGACCCCCTGCCTTGGTTGGAAGCGGTGGAGGCTCTTGAGGAGGATCCGCCGGAGCATTTGCTTCCCTGTCATGGTGAACCTTTGTCGGGACGGGCAAGGATCGGGCAAAAACTCCGCAAAAATGCCGAGGCCATTCGTTTACTTTATGAGGAAACGCTTCGCCTTTTGGCCAAAGGCGGGTCGGCTCATGATTGTCGGGTTCAAGTAACTCTTCCCGACCACCTTCGGGAAGACCCCGAATTACGTTGCCTTTATGGGGAGGTGGAACACGCGGTTTTGGCCTTTGCTTATGGGGAAACCGGCTTTTGGTCGGGCGAGACCCGTGAGTTGGTCCCTCTGCATCCGAAGGAAGAAGCGCAGTGTTTGGCAGAGTTGGCAGGTACTAAGGGGAATCTGCTGGCTTATGCGGAAAAAGCCTATGCCTCGGACCGTTTGGCGGTGGCTTTGCATTTTGCCGATGCGGCGGAGCGTTTGGAAATTTCCGGAGCGAAGGAATTGCGAAAAAGCATCCTGCGGAAAGCCGCCGGACAAACCCCGGCCTGGACTTTGCGGAACACTCTGCTCACCCTCGCTCAGTAGAGGGGAGGAGGATAAAGTAAGAAGGATGAGTTAAAAATGAAGAAGTGAAAAGACGGCGAAGCCGTTACGTACGGCATCCGCGGAGCTGGAATATGCGGGGAGAGACTTTGAGGGGGCGAAGTGTTCTGCGCCGGGACACAAGGTCCCCGCTTGTATATCTACAGCGAGCGGGGACCCCGGCTTGGCGGGATCCCTGCGCGCAACACTCCTGAGGCCTCGGAAAACACCTTAGGTGAGATGGCTCAAATGGGCTTTTTGCGGCGGGTTGGGAGTTCGCGGACGGGGAGTCCATTGGCCTGGAGGTAGGCTTTGACTTCGCCGATCTGAAAGGTGCCGAAATGGAAAAGAGACGCAGCCAGAACCGCCGAGGCTTTCCCTTCTTCCAAGACCTCGCGAAAATGCTCCATTTTGCCGGCTCCGCCGGAGGCGATTACCGGAATCTCCACCGCTTCGCTGACCGCACGGGTCAAAGCCACATCGTAGCCGGCTTGGGTGCCGTCTCCGTCCATGCTGGTGAGGAGAATTTCTCCTGCTCCCAGACTGGCGACTTTTCGGGCCCAATCACGAACTTCCAGTCCGGTGGGTTTGCGTCCTCCGTGAGTATAGACTTCCCATTCGTCAGAATCGTCGCTCTTCTTGGCATCAATCGCTACGACGATGCATTGGTTGCCGAAATGACGGGCCGATTCGAGGATCAGGTTGGGGTTTAAAATGGCGGCGGTGTTGAGGCTGACTTTATCCGCCCCGGCGTTGAGCATTGAGCGAATGTTTTCCAGACTGCGCAATCCGCCTCCGACGGTGAGAGGCATAAAGCAGTGGGAGGCGGTTTCCTCCACCACTTTGTGCATAATCTCGCGCTCATCACTGGAGGCAGTAATATCCAGAAAAACCAATTCGTCCGCGCCTTGGGCCTCGTAGGCTTTGGCCGCTTCGACGGGGTCTCCGGCATCGCGAAGTTCTTTAAACTTAACCCCCTTGACCACTCGGCCGGCGTTTACATCCAAGCAAGGAATGATACGGCGACAAAGCATCTTTGGAGAACTCAGGCCTCGGCGAGAGTAATATCGGGCTCGAAGGAAACGGTCAGGCGGTAAACATTCCCCGGACGCATAATGAGGGGATGGTCCCGCGACAGCACCTGGAGATAGTGGATATTGCCCCAGTTGGTTTTATACTGAGGGTCATCGCTGACCACTTCGGTATCTTTCCAAGTGCTCAGGAAATCGTCTTTTTCGACATTGCAACGATGTCCCTCCGCGCCGAGGGCGAGGCTGTTGGGAGAGGCGTAGGTTGAATGAGGGTAGGCCAGGGCCATGCAGTAGCGCATGGAGTCGATCTGCACCTTTTGTTTTACGGTGTAGGCAAATTCGCTGGTGATTTTATCACCACTGAAAGTCCAGTTTACCTTGACCGATCCGAGGCCATTGACGATCTCCTCTTCCTTGGTGATCCATTCCGGTTGTTCGTAGCGGAAATAAAAGGAATTGCGGAGCCCCAATCCGGTGACGCAGCGTTTACCATAAAAGCTGGGAACGAATTTGCGGCCTTCGACGCTAAGTTCCGGAACCAGGATGGGAAGGTAGGCATTTACCGGCCAATCAAAAATGCCCTGGGCATGAGGGAAGGCCATGGTGGAGGCCAGCCCGCTGCCGTTTTGGCTGGAGAGGGGAAGTTGAAGGTGCAGTCCGGAGTCCGGGTTGCGGTATAGAAATACCCCTTGCTCCTTGCGGGCGGATTTGTCGAAAACTACGAATTTGCCGGTGGCCCGGGTGGGGCTTTTCGGCTTAACGGCACCGGAGGGGCTTTTCAACGTGCGGCTGAGGCGGGACCACTGACAGAGGTAGCGGGCGGCATCAAAGTTGCCCATGCGGGTCGTATGCTCTTCAATGGTGTCGCGTTCGCCGTCACGAATCACCACGTAACCATTCTCCTGATCAAGGAAATTGACGAAGAAAAACTGGAAAAGGCGGCGCAGGAGGTCTGAATATTGTTCCCATTTGTCGGCCCCGATCCAACCGTCACGCATTCCCTGGAGAATGAGACTGATCAGGTGCATCTGACCATAAAGCCCAAGGCCGCGGCCATAGCTCCACCCCAGGCCATCCTCGCGAACCAGGTCGGGGAGGAGTTTGAGGTATTTTTCACCAAAAGTCCGTAAACTGGGCAACTTGCGGTCGCGCAGGTTCAGGTTGGCGTGCAATTGCAGCGCCTGACGGATAAAGACAAAGCTGAGAACCCCGTAGATATTGTAAGTGCCGCCGATAGTTTCCGAGCCATCGTCGAAAAAGTTGTTGGAGCTTTTTTGGCCGATGCGCTCCAGAAAACGGTCGATAAGTTTACCGGTTTCGTCCTTCTTGGAGAGTCCCATGCTGAAGCGGGTGACCGCTTTGGCGATATTGAAAGCTTGCCAGTGGTTGGTGTAATCGCTGCGGGCCAAAAGCAGGCGGTCCAGCTGTTCCCGGGTCTGTTCGACCAAGCGTTCCCAGACGGGGTTGCGCTCCTTGGCGGGCCCGAAAGAGAGAAGTCCGAGAGCGGCGAAGGCGAGGCCGTTTTCCTGCGGCGGATCGCGGAAGGCCTGTTGGGTAATGCAACGTGCGGAGAGGTCGATAAGATCGTACTCCTCAAGGCTGGTTTCTCCGGTGGCCCGAAAGAATTCACCGATAGCCAGGGCGGCGTGCCCGGATTCGTCCAGTCGGGAAGGTTCCCCTTCGATAGGACTTATGGTTCCATCGGGATTGATGGCGTTAAGATTATGACCCAAAATGGAACGGGCCATGTCGAGACACTGCTCTGAAAAACTCTGCATGAACGATTAGTTAGATTTCTAGGTGCTTCCGACAATTCGGCAGACGATCAAAAGAGAAGGTTCTCCTCTTTTCGGGACTTAGTTTCAAGCGCAATCTTTCAAAACCTGAAAAATTTTCCGGCCAAAGAGGGTTTGGAAAGGGCGGTTTTCCGGAATTGAATCCAATTCAGTCTGCTCTGTGGTGCCCGGCAAGCGGTTTTCAGGGGCATTTGGTGCCTCGGTAGGGGGGGGGCACCAAATCCGGAGGGGCTTTCTTTTATTGCGCTGTGGCCAAAAAAAACTGAAAAAGGAGGTTGCCTGTTTGACCCTGGGGGGTCTTCACCTTTATTACTTATCATGTCCGCCATTTCGCAGTCGTCCGAAGCCATTTCCCAATCCGAGACCAATAAATCGTTCTCGGGAAAAGTTGTGGTTACGCGGAGAGTTCATTTCAACGCGGCGCATCGACTGGTTAATACGGATTTTCCCGCCGCTTGGAATGAGGAGCAATACGGCTCCTGCAACAATGCCCTCTGGCATGGCCATAACTACACTTTGGAAGTTTCTCTCAAGGGGGAGCCCGATCCCCGGACCGGTTACGTTATCGATCTGCGGCGGTTGAAATCAGTTATCAAGGAGGAGATTATCGAAAAATGTGATCACCGGAACCTGAATTTGGAAGTTGATTTTTTGCAGGGGATTATTCCTTCCGCGGAAAATCTGGTGATTGCTTTCTGGCGTCAATTGGAGAAGCGGCTGGGCAAAGGGAAACTCCATTGTCTTCGGCTCTACGAAACCGAGCGGAATTATGCCGAATACTACGGTGAATGAAAAATCAACTTGGTAAGGATCATCATCATGTCTACACTAGCGAAACCTAAACTGTATTTACACCAAACCGATCATCCGGAAGACTTGGCGGATGTGCTTATGACCAGAGACTACGATAAAGATTTCAAAGTATCCCCGGAATACCGGGACAGTATGCCAGACATGCAGAATGCCGCCGCCTCCCATATTCAGGGGGCGCGGGTAGGGATTCAGCAGGTGGGCATTTCCAATTTCCGCTTGCCCCTTACGTTTGCC
Source organism: Opitutales bacterium (assembly GCA_020831535.1). Classification (GTDB taxonomy): domain Bacteria; phylum Verrucomicrobiota; class Verrucomicrobiia; order Opitutales; family T3Sed10-336; genus JAIUMY01. The sequence continues at coordinate 13,175 of JAFIGF010000128.1, forward strand.
CGGCCCGGGCAGGACCCTATTGTTTTGGAGGTCAGTGTAACGGGAACGGTTTCGCTGGAGGCGTCCCGTAAAGGCATCAACATGTCGCGAATCATGCGTTCCTTTTACGACTACAAGGATGCCATGTTTTCCCTGGACCTTTTGCAGGAGATTGTTGAGCACTATCGCAAGACCATCGATTCCCTCGATGCACGTATCAAACTTTCCTTTTCCTATCCGATTCTACAAACCAGTCTGCGTAGCAATCTGGAGGGCTATCAATACTACGACGTGGCTTTTGAGGGGATTCTGAACCGGGAGGGCGAATTCCGGAAAATCATTCATTTTGATTACATCTATTCGTCCGCCTGTCCCTGTTCGGCCGAGTTGGCGGAGCATGCCCGGGAGGTCCGGGACATTTATGCGATCCCGCATTCCCAGCGCAGTAAAGCCCGGGTTCGGGTGGCCCTTTCCAACGAAGCGGAGATGCCGATTGAGGATATCCAGCGGCATTGTTTGGTCGCGCTGCAAACCGAAACGCAGGTTATGGTCAAGCGCGAGGACGAACAAGCCTTTGCCGAAATGAACGGGGCCAGTATCAAATTTGTCGAGGACGCCGCACGGTTGGTGTACGAGCAGTTGGATGCGGATCCGCGGATTGTCGATTTTGAAGTTGCCTGTGCCCATTTGGAGTCCTTGCACAGCCATGATGCGGTCTCGATGATTGCCAAGGGAGTGCCTGGAGGATTTACCGGCAACATGGAGGATTTCCGCGATTTGATTTGCTGAGTTTATGTCGAGCAAAGCCAAGACCATTCTCATCACCGGGGCCAGTCAGGGGATTGGTGCGGCCATCGCCCGGGAATTCAGCCAACACCCCGCAGTCAAATTAGCCCTTGTTGCGAGAAATCACGACAATTTGAAAAAGGTGCAGAAAGAGGTTGAGAAGAACGGGGCGGCGGCAGAGGTTTTCCCCTGTGATGTGGCTCAACCGGGGGCGGTGGAGGAACTCGCGCGGAGCGTCACTTCTTCTTTGGGAACCCCGGATATTTTAATCAACAATGCGGGCTGTTTTGTTCCGAACAGTTTTTTGGAGTTCAGTTTTGAAGACTTCGAATCCCTGTATGCTGCCAATCTGCGTTCGGTCTTCCTGGTCACCAAAGCCTTTTTGCCCAAGATGGTGAAGCGGAAGAGCGGGCAGATTTTCAATATGGGTTCGATCGCCGGCCTCGCCGGATATCCCGGAGGGACCGGCTATTGTGCGGCGAAATTCGGGGTGACTGGTTTGACCAGAGTCTTGCGTGAGGAAATGAAAGAGCACGGGATCAAGGTCACCCTGATCGCTCCCGGACCCACTTTTTCGCCTTCCTGGGAAGGATCGGGGGTGCCGGAGGATCGTATGATGCCCGCTGAGGATATTGCGCGGGTGGTTTACCAAGCCTCGATCCTCCATGGCCGAACGGTCATGGAGGAAGTCATTCTCAATCCACAACTCGGACCCCTCTAAACGGAGACCAAATTGTATGGGCACGACTGTTTATACCTATCAAAAATGTTCCACTTGCCGGAAAGCGACCGATTGGCTGCGGAGCAAGGGTCTTTCCTTTGAGGAAAAACCCATTCGGGAAACCCCGCCGACGCAATCCGAATTAGCGCAAATGCTGGCGTATAAAGACGGCGAAATCCGCAAGCTCTTCAATACCTCGGGCATGGATTACCGGGCATTGGGGCTAAAGGATACCTTGCCGAAAATGTCCAGAGACGAAGCTTTTGCCCTTCTGCGAAGCAATGGGAATTTGGTGAAGCGGCCCTTCCTCCTGTCCGATAAAGGCGGTGCCGTCGGTTTCCGGGAAAAGGAATGGGAAGCTCTCTTCTAAAGGTTGGAGGGAGATTCGCCTCCTAATGGGCGTTCATTCACCGGGCTGGTGATTATTCTTCGATGTAAGGCGTGTACTCGGGAATGAAGGTTTTAATGAGCTTTTTGAGTTCTGGAACGGTGGCTTTGCCAATCCTTTTATTAACTTTTTCGTAGGCTTCTTCGCTGTTGAACGTAGAAGCTCCATTGTCTCGCAAGCAGTGGATCTTGGGATGGGTGGTTTTTGCCTTATCCTCTCCTACATGGCTGAGTTCCTCAAAAAGTTTTTCCCCGGGACGTAAGCCGGTATATTCAATATCGATATCGACCTCTGGTTCCAGCCCGCTGAGTTTTATCATGTTTCTTGCCAGCTCGGCAATTTTAACGGATTTTCCCATATCAAGGATGAAAACTTCACCCCCTCCTTCACTCATGGTTCCACATTGCAGAATCAATCCAACCGCCTCCGGGATTGTCATGAAGAAGCGGTTGACCTCAGGATGAGTTACTTTTACTGGCCCTCCTTCGGCGATTTGTCTTTTAAAAATCGGGACTACGCTGCCCGACGAGCCCAATACATTGCCAAAGCGCACGGCCATGAATCGTGTCTTGGTGTTGGCCTGGTGTTGGCGAGCCGTTATATACAACTCCGCCAGTCGTTTAGTGGCTCCCATGACAGAGGTTGGGTTGATCGCTTTGTCGGTGGAAACTAAAATAAATTTCTCGGCTTCGTGTTTACAGGCAAGGTCGGCCACCGTTTTTGTTCCAATGAAATTATTTCGCAGCGCCTCTGCAGGTTGCCGCTCCATCATCGGAACATGTTTGTGGGCGGCAGCATGGAAAATAACTTGGGGGGCGAACCGGGAAAAAATCTGCTCCATGCGGCAAGGGTCCGATACGGAAGCCACTCTGGCGAAAATAATTCCTCGGTAGCCATGTTCCAAAAGTTCCTGTTCAATGGGGAATAACTGGACCTCGCAATGGTCCACCATTACCAATTTGTTGGGCTGATATTGGATGATTTGTCGGCAGAGTTCGGAGCCGATACTTCCACCTGCGCCCGTAACGAGAACCACTTTTTGCTTAATTGTATGCTCAATATCTTTGGTCTCCAGATCAACGGATTCACGACCTAGAAGGTCCTGAATTTCAACCGGACGCAGGTTGGAAACACTGACTTTTTTGGTGACGATTTGAAAAGTTGAAGGAACTGTGCTAAACGGGATTTTCTTTTTTTGCAGAAAGGAGACGATTTCACCAATGCGTTTGGTTGAGGCATTGGGCATGGCTATAATGGCTTCATCAAAGGCTATCGGGATTTGTGAAAAAGTGGCACCTGTCAAAGGCCCAAGGACAGGAATTTGGTGAATATGTGATCCTTTTTTGGCCGGTTCATCATCAAAAAAAGCCACCGGAATACGACCCATTCCATGACGGATTTTAAGTTCCCGGGCCAGTTGTGCACCAACATCCCCTGCTCCGACAATGGCGACTTTGTGCCGACCGGAGGAGATGGATCCGCTCCGCTGCTGGTCCAAGCTTTCTTTCCAGCTCCTTAGAGCCAGTCGGAAGGCGGAGAGTCCGGCAACGCTAAAGACGAAGTCGGCGAGGAGAATGGAGCGGGGAGGGGTAAACTCTGAGGGGGCAAAAGCCACTACCAGCAAAGAAACAGTTCCCACCAATAACAGGGCCGCGACGATGCGCAAAAGATCGGGGATACTGAAATAGGTCAGTAGGCTTGAATACTGATTGAAGAAGTAAAGTACGATCAGCTTCGCCGGGATCAACCAAGCGGCCGTTTTCCAGAAATTGATCTGCCGCTCCAAGGGAACTTCGAAGTCGAAGCGCAGTTGATAAGCGAACCACAGGCTTAGAAAAAAGATGCCGAGGTAAACACTAACTAAGAAAAGGAAGCGGATTTGCCGAACGAAAGGAATAGCCGGTGAGAAGCTTGTCTGCATTATTTTTCCGAAGGCTACATTCCCTGGCTCTCCAGGGTTTTCTGGAGCTCTTGCTGAAAGGCTTGTACGTCTTCCTGGTCGGGTTGGTAACCTTCTTTCTCTGGTTGCATCATAATCCGGCCCATTTGATCAAGTCCCCATTCGGCTTTCACCCCGTCGCTGAAAGTGACTTGCCCACTGACCAGTGTTCCGGGGCGATTAACCTTGTTCACCTCGACCTGAACATTGCCCACCGGCTGCAATTCATCGGCGGCAGGGACACTGTCACCAGGGGCGGGCGGTTCCTCTTTGGCTCCGGCGGCCACCGCTTGGTCGGCCGATAAGTGTTTGGTCGCTTCATCTTGGCGGGGCTTTTTATCAACCCATTCCAACTCAAGATCATCGACTAGAAAACGCACGTCCATATAGGTCATGGCCACGCCGAAATCCAATTGCAGGCGCTTTTGTACATTCGCTGGTTTAGCTCCATCCCGCACCCATTGGGCAACGGCTTCTTTCTGTTCAGCATTTAATTGCATATCGACAAAATTCTGAAGACGGCTCGGTAGAAAGCCAAGAACAAAGCGAATGGACAACAAACTTGCCACCGGTGAGGAGGGAATTTAGTTCGGGCGTTTATCGGCGGCGCAAGCCGTCCAGCATTCCCCGTACGGGGTCGGATCCTCCTGATTCCCCGCCGAGTTGTTCGCGCAGGAGCTGTTCCCCACGGCGTTGCAATTCCTGCTGCCCCGTGTCGCGTAGGGCCCGGGCCCATTCCTCATCGGAAATGCGGATTCTGGGTTGGTCCATAGCGCCTTCCAAAGATAGGGGTAGGCGTAATTTCTCTACCGCGCGATCACCAACACCCGGGACGCTGACCGTGGTATTGCGAAAGGTGGTTTCGAAGGGGAGACTTAAATTTCGCGGGGAAAAGGTTCCTTCAAGGTGAAAACTGGCCTGTCCTCCGGAAAAGGGGAAGGTCGATGGATCGCTGAGAAGATTGCGAATTTGTCCGACCGCTATATCGCGGGCTACGATTCGTAGAGCATTTTTTCCGGCTTGTTGGGAGAACCCATGAAGGTTTAGGTCCACACCAAAACGATCACTGTCGGTGGAAATGCGGAATTCCGGGCTTTCATTGAGAAGTCGTGGTTGGGTGGACAAATGGTGGCCAGTCAAGGTCCATCGCTCCTCGGGCATTCCGTGGAAAAGAACATCCCCAGCTTTGAGGCGGTGAATGGTCAGGGTAGGATTCTGGCGGCGGAGATGGGATGCCGTGACATTGGCATAACCTGTTTGGCCGGCACGCTCGAGAACCCGTTCCCGCCAATTGGGATCTCTTTCCTCCATGGGTTCATCCCCATCCCGTTCCCATCGTTCCAGAATTTCCCGGATTTTCCGCAAGCGCTCATGCCAGATCTCTGCTTCGGCAAGGTAATCTTCCAGGGTTTTGAGTTCCTCGTCTTCGACTTTCTCGTCGCTGGGCAGGGGAGCGCGTCGGGCAATCCGTACGCCGGGAGTTTCCCGGGGAAAGTTGGCGCGTCCTCCGGTTATTTCGATGTTGTCGAAAGCGAAACGCTTACGTAATAGATCGTTTGTACTCAGGTCAATTTCTACGGTGGTCGCGGAAAACCGATTTCGGTGTAAATCCTCAGGGTCGGCGAGGGCGAGGTTTCGCAGGGTGAGGCGCCCTTCGCGAAGGCGCAGTTCCACCCCTCCGAGGTCTACTGTTGCTTCATTGGCTTTTTCCAAAGCATGGCGGGTTTGGGTCGTTAGAATAAAGTCGGAGAGAAAAAGGGAGGCGACAAAGAATAGAAGCACGGTCAGACCGGCAAGAAGCAAACCGAGGGGACGAAAAACAGAGCCTTTGCGCAGGTCCGCCAATTCCGCCATGGGGGCTTTCCCTTTGATACCGCCAAACAAGACCCAAAAGAGGGTACGAACCCAAAACTTGCCGGTCCATTCCTGATATTTTGGTGAGCCGGTTTCCAGTGAACCTAATTTACGGCGAAGGGTACGTAGGCCGGAACGAGCGCCAAATCCTCCGGCGAAGCCCAGTGCCAGCGCTACCGGGATGCCGCCGACCAAACTATAATTGTCCAAGCCAAACCAAGCCAAAACCGGCGCATTGACGAGTAGGGCGAATAAGCTGCTCAACGGACCATCTAAGAGGATTTGCCCGATGCGAAAGGAGACCGGCAGAAGCAATTCCGAAAACAAGGCTCCCAACAAAATAAAGAGTCCGCCAAGGAAAAGGTTGGCATTGAGAAGAATCAACAAAAGCAAAAGGAGAAAAAAGTATCCGGGTGCAGCGGAAAAGGAGGGTAGAAACCCAATCAACGCTCCGAGTAGGGTAGCGGTATATAGATGGAAGGGGGTGGTTTTGCCGCGGATGATTTTTCCTAGTTTGCGCGTGACAATCATAAGTACAGGGGAAGGGAATATTTTCTCAAGGGTAAGAGGATTGGATGGAAAATCAATTGATATTCCTAAATCGGGAAAAGTAATCAGCACTTTACCCCGTGGTTGCGGTCATACATTACTGAATATATGCAAAAAAAAATACATACCTTGGGTTTTCGCCTTTTGCTCTTGGGTTTGTTGACCTTGTTGGTGGGTTGTGCAAGTACTCCGCAAAAGAGGATAGCCGAAAATGAGGCTTATTTTCTTGCTTTGCCGAAGGAGGATCAGGAAAGGATACTGGATGGCGAGATTGCCTTGGGATTTACTTCGGAGATGGTCCGTATGGCCTTGGGCAGTCCGGACCAGGTGCAACGTCGGGTTACCGCTGAGAAAACCGAAACCTATTGGATCTATCTGGGGAGTTTTTTAGTGGTGGATTCCTATCAGGTTCGGGATTTTGCGCGATTCAGTCGCGTGTATCACCAGCGGCAGGTGGACCGGACCCGCCAACAATTTTACGAGAAAATGCGTTTGGTGTTTCAGGAGGATGTTTTGGTGGAATTCGGGGAAAGCCGACGGGGCCAGTAAAGTTGTCGATTTTCGCGATCCACAATGTCAATATTTAACTCTAGAGGTAAGAATGAAATCGCATAGGTTGAATGTTGGCTTTTTCTCATTTTTTATTTTTTGAGGAGGGCTTGTTAAACCGGAAGAAGTTCGGCGTAAACAAACCGGGGAGTCGTGTCTCAAAGATTAGGCTCGGGCGTCGTACTTTGCGAGAAAGACAATCCTTCGCTTCTTTTAGGAGCCTCCCGACGAAAGACTCTGAACCTACGACCTGCCCTTTGCTAATAGCTGCGAATATCTTTGCCCGTCTGCGGCGTTCACCATCGCTTTGGACCTGCTCACTGAGCAAACGGGTGATCTCCTCCTGTGCCTCCTGGTCATCGAGATGCCCTTTACCTTCACGGGGCATTCGTCCCTGTCCCAGCACCAACATCCGGTAAAATCGTAACACATCGCTGCCCGTATCCTTGTCAATCGCATCCACTATATACCCCAGCGCGGTCATTGGCTCTCCCTCCATCACTGACTCCCCGTAACCGCTGTACGCATATTTCCCTGGATCATCCACCAGTCCGGCCCGCACTGGATTCAAATCAATGTAGGCGGCCACTACCTTCAAGGCATTGGCCCTCCCCTCCACCAACACACTCTTGAACTTTTCACTCCACAACGGTCCATACCGCCGGTGAGTACTGTTGTA
>JAFIGF010000257.1 GCA_020831535.1 Opitutales bacterium
ATGCCTATTCCGTGGATTTTCATCCACGGCTATCCTCTTGCCGTCCCTCTGGGACTTGCCAAATGCGTTCGCCCTACCTGTGGGGAAGGAGGGTAAAATTCTGTCCCGACTTTATGAAATCTTGGGGAGGAGGTATGGGCGGGAGGGGGAGGGGCCTTGGTGGTTTTGGTATTGGGAGAGGGGCTAAATAGAAAATCTAAATAAAAAAATTCACATTGCCTGTTATGGCTCGCCGCATGAAATCCCCCCCCCGAAAAATTTCCGATTCGTAAGAAGGCGTTAACGGTTATCTTTGCTGTATGTCTGCTGGTGGCCTTGGTAGGCAGTGGGGTCTATTGGTTTTTTCTGCGTGAAGAGCCTTTGGTGATTGAGTCGGTTACGCCCCGGGAGAAAATCACGGTGGAGACCGATTTGCAGCCTGTGCCAGTCGTTGCCGATGTGTATGCACCCAATTCCGGTTTTGGCACGTATTGGTCAGCGCGTAATTCACACCCGCGGGAAGGGGTTTCCTTGGGGCAAGAGGTGGTGATCGACTGGGATTCGGTCGAGCCGCGAACCATCGATTTGGCGATTCCCGTTCTTTTTAATCGGGCGGGGATGCGGGTTTTGCCCGATGCCTATCAGGATACGGTTCCCCGGATCATGAATAGAAACTTTGCCCGGGAGGAGGCGGATTTTTTTAAGGGTAGTATAAGAACTGGTGGGGCGCGACGGGACTTTTACCGCCGGTATTTTTGGGTCGAGGCACGCCTTGGTATGCTTGAAGAAAATCTGGACAAGTGGTGGGCCATCGCCAAAGAGGATTCGCAGAGATCGGTTCGGGAGCCGACGCGGAGCCGGTTGCGGCGCTATTTTTCAACTTGGGAACGTAATCCGGAGATGATGCTTAAGCTGGCCGAATTAATGATGTTTCATTCCAAGAGCCGGGAACGGCAGGAAAGCAGGGTAGATTCGATGAGTAAATCAGCCGTGCATTTTCGCAGAGATGAAGAGGCCTTGCACCAATATGTTACCGGAATGACGGAATTGTTGGATCGCTTGGAGAGCGAAATGAGGGAAGACGGTTTTGATCTGACCGAATACCGTGAACAATTAAATCGATATACTGAACATGAACCATAACAAGAAAGTAGGTAACCAATAAAAAAATGAAAATGATGAGACAAACAATCTTGATACGCCTTCTCTTAGCCAGCATACTGAGTTGCATGGGAATGAGCAGTCTTTCAGCTCAAAATCGTTACCATGCCTTGGAGTTCGAAGTAGATACAGATGCGCTTTCTTCCTCCGAGGAGGTGATTTGTATAGAACTTACCGATGATGATGGGGACATAACCGGATACGCTTTTATTCCGACGGGAGATTCGGATATCACTTTTGATGTCGAAATACCAACGGACGGTTTACTTGAAGGTTCCGGAAGTTCTGCGGAGGGCATTGTCGCGGTAGAGGGTGACTTTGAGGATTTTAATTTTCGCAGCGTGGACTGGCCGGTTGATAGTACGCCATCCAATTGGAGTATTGAAGAAGATAAAGACAATCACAATCAAATCGAAATCACTATTACGGTCCCCTCGGAAGAATCAGAAGAACCGGAGGACAGCAATGGAGATTCGGGGAACGGAGAGGAAAACACCTTCGAGCTTGCACTGGAAGGCAACGGGGCTATCACAACCTTTGACTGGTCCTCCCATCAAAGGGCTCAGGAAGAATTGGAGGAGGGAACCAGGCCGGACGGCGTAGGCAGAGTTCAGGATGCGGATAATCCAGAGCCGTTGGAGTTTATGTTGGTGCAGGTGGAGATGGTCACCCCTTCTGGAGACCCAGTGGATGAACCTGTTTTATCCGGTGATGGTCAAAATGAGTTTACTTACTCAACCGAAAATCCCGGTGTTTTGACCATAGACTTGAAAGCCAGAGTAACTCCAAGTGAAATGACAACACAGATCAGAGACAATATTCATTTTTTCGTTGAAGATATAGGTTCTTCAGATAGGGAATGGGATAAATCTCATTCTAATGGCAAACCAGAGGCAAACGGAGCTTATCTGGAAGCAACCGTAACCTTCACGAATTTGCCAGCCAACAATTCTGATTTTGGTGCGAAAAGAGCTGAACTTTTTTATAACAATGAAAAATTGAAGGAGGCTGATTATGAAGTTTTCTTTCCTCGCGACGAAAATAATAATCCCAGTAACAATGACGATGAGCAAGACGATGTGCCTAATTGGTACTTTTACTGGTCTCAAACCTCCGCAAATAGAGCTCGAACCAATATGGAATACTCCGATTCGAAGACGAGCCAATATGACTTTTTCAATAACCATACTATAATTATTGGGGATGATGCTCGCTTAACCCAGATTGCTGCATGGGGAACCCCTCAGGGTATTGATACCTTTGCTTGGACGACTGCTCACGAGAACAAACACCATGAACAGTTGAGCGGATTCTGGCCAAACGGTTGGATTTCATCCGAAGACAATGATTTGGATTGGCTTCCAAACAATGAGGAGACTAGTTATATGCCTGGTCGTCCATATGATCCTGAGAATTCCGCGACCTACCCCGACACAATTGGGTATAACCAGGATCCTATCCCAGATTACGAAGATATTGCTATGCGGTCACAAGAGAGCCCCTATGAATTGGATGAATTGTGGGAAAACGGGGCAGCGGACAATGAAGATTGGGCTAATCCAGGAAAAAACTCAGGAAATGAATTTTAATAATATGAGAAAGATAAAAACAATAGTAACCTTTTTAGTTGTATTAAATGCTATTTGCGCATCAGGGAGCGACATTCAAAAATACTACGAAAAGTTGGATGACGCATTTTCAAATCGCAGTACGACGGAAATCGTTATGATATTATCTGAAACTGAATCTTCGGAATTCTGGAGTTTTGGAGCAGGTTTGGGGCCCACGAATAACGAATCTTTCCAAATTCGTGTTACAAGCCTTTTGTTCAATTATTTTGGAACAGAAGAAGGCTATCTTAAAAATATTGATTCCGGGGCAGCGAAGTCAGACTTAGATGAAAATAGCAAAAAATGGATAGATTTTTTTCAGGTTTCTCCGAAAAATAGTGATCGGGTTCTTTTTCTTTTAAACAGCGAAAAAGGTGCTTTGCGAAATATAGGGTTACATAAAGTTGAATACATAGATAGTATAGATAAAAAGATCGAGAGTGCGTTGAGAAATATTTTTTCTAATGACCCGTATTTTCAAATTGTCAGGAAACCAGTTAATCCGAAAGGGAGTCGACCGGCACCTCCTGGATTGACCGAAAATGAAGTTGTTTTCCCGCTTAGGAAGTTTTCCTGCCAGCTTTTAACGAAGTTTGGACACCCTTGTGAGTTGAATGAAATGACTATGGCTAAGGATTTTATTGAGATTTTGGCTCAAATGTGGAAGGAAAATCCCGAGCAAAGAACTGCAATTGAAATTGCACTCAAACTCCTAAATAAAAAAGAGTATTATCAAAAGGCTTTAAGTGAATTAGAACCTGCCGAGAATATGCATTTAGTTTATTTGAAATTTTCGGAAATGCTAGATGTAAAGTGAAAAACAGAAAAATAGGTTCTTTCCCGAAGTCTTTTACCTATTGGGGGAAATCTATTTTTGCTCTGAATATTGGGTTTTCGAGTTTACAAGACCGTTGACCGGAGGAATGCGGTGGGGCATTTTTCTTGGAGCACTCTTACAAACCGTTTCTTTGCCTCACCACGAATACCCTCATGAAAACACTCAGTCTATTTCTTTTCCTAACCTTAGGACCTTCACTTCGTGCCGATGAAAGTCCGAGGATCTTCTTATCAACAGCCATTGTCCCGCTTGAAGAAGATGTTTCGCTTTTCGTTTCTTTGGAAAAGAACGATCAAAGCAGCGAGTCGATGGAATTGCGGCTGACAACCTTGACCGGAAGTGGGGAAGCTTTTTTTGCTGAAGACAAAGTCAGATTTGGAGACCAAACCTTCCTTACTTTTCTGGTCGATGCGAAAACCGGTGAAGTCACCGATGTTTTAGGAGGTTCGATGAAATTGGGCCCAAGAGAAAGGTTGGAGTGACCTTCGCTTCGCTACGAGAGTGGTGGGGTGAAGGCGGAGAATTAGATGCGGATGCTGAAATATACCCATATGGACCAGAGCGTAGAGAAACAAGCCCATTTAACCCAAACGAGGACGATTGAAAAACCATGCCAAAACAAACCTGTATCAAAACGTTGAGTGTATTTATTTTATTCCTTCAAGGATCGTTTCTCTGGGGAGGGGAGCGTCCCGGTCTTGGAGGTGCTATTCCAAGAGTGATACCAATTGAAGAAAAAGTATCGATATCTGTTCTGATAAAAAGGGTCGAAAGAGAGCAAGGATCGTATGAATTGCGGCTGGAGACAATGGCCGGAAAGGGGGAAGCCCTTTTCGAAAATGGGAAAAATCGTTTTTTGTTGGATGAGACCCGCCGTGCCTACTTTTCCGGTAGTGTAGCGAGTAGCCAGATGAATAATATGGCCCTTTCTCTTTATCATAACGAGGAGCGCATTGATACGATTTTACTGACCTTTGTGAACCCCGATTTGATTCGTTTCGATGAAGCTATAGCGGCAGCACATCAAAGGTTTCGTAAAATGGAAAAAGAGGATGATACTGAAGATAAAATTTGGGAAATTCACCATCCAAACCCTTCGGTGATTTTGTTGGAAGAAATAAATCTCTTCGTTGTTCAATATCCAAGTCATTTTGTAAGCAAGCCAGGATCAACCCGAGGCCGAATCCGCGTTACTTTTATGGTGGATGCAAAAACCGGTGAGATTGAGTATGTTTTTAGTGGAGGAGCCGGCCCCGGATGGTTTGAAGCGCAGGGATTAAGAAGGAGAAGAATGGAATGACCTTGAAGTTCTACCAACCGGAGATGTGGACAATTGCGGATTGTCGAATCTGAAGTGGTCCCTGTTGGTTGGACAAGTAGGGGGGGTGGTTTGCATTTTGAATGATGGTTTGACGACAAGCACCGGCTCTATGAAGGGCAATGAGAATAGGGGGAGGAAGTTGAGGACTGGCTGAGCCCTGGTGGTATCTGAAAACAGTCTGAGGATCCACTAATTCCCGTTGAGTAAGGTAGCTTTTGTAGGGCCTCCACTTGTGGATTGCCGCCCGTGACGACTTACGCTCTGGCCAGAGATTTCCGCTGCCCAACGGAAAGGGGCGTTACCCCTTTGAAAACCTTCGCTTGTTTTCCCCGCGACGGCATTGCGCAAGCGCAAGCCCTACAAGAAAGATGAAACGCTAAT
>JAFIGF010000177.1 GCA_020831535.1 Opitutales bacterium
TTGATATCCCCGTTGATTTGAACGGCACGGTTTTGGTTTTCCCGGACAATGTGGGCCGGGCCTTCGCCCAACTCAAAACTGGCGACATCGCGCAGAAGAATGGGATCGCCGTTGTTGCGAAAAAGCAGGATTTCACCAAGGGTTTCAGGGTCATTCGCCAATTCCCCGGGCAGTCGGACCCGGATGTCATATTGTTGGTTGGCGGTTCTGAATTGAGTGGGAACGGCCCCATCGACCGCATCGCGAATGGCTTGGCCAACTTCCGATACCCGCAACCCGAATCCGGCGGCACGGTGGCGGTCCACCTGGATGCGCAAGACCGGACTTTGGTCTTCCCGGCCAATTTGCACCCCTTCCAGGCCGGGGATGTCCTGGATACGGCCAATGACTTCACGACCGAGACTCTGGAGGGTCTCCAGTTCCTCGCCAATGATACTGATAGATAAGTCGGCACCTCCGCCGAAGCGCAAACCGGGAATGCTGGGGGGGCGTACGCTGATGCGGGCTCCCGGCAAGTCGAGGGCATCCAGCTTGCGCTGGGCATCGCTGACCCATTGTCCGGCAGTATAGTCCGGGCGGTCCCGGACGGGGCTGAGTTGGATGCGAATGTTGGAAGTACCCGGTCGCTCGTTGACCACCCCGCCGCCGAGGTGGCCCCCGACGAAAGTGAAGATGGATTCGACATGAGGCATTTCCATCACCGCGGTTTCGATTTGCCGGGCGGCTTGGTTGGTCTCGTCCGGCGGGGTTCCGGGAGGCAGAACCATGCGGACGCTGACATTGCCATCATCCACCTCCGGCAGGAATTCGTTGCCCAGTTGAGGATAGAGCCAGAGGGTTCCGCCAAGCCCGCCCAGGACGAGGAGTAGGACGATCCAGCGGAGCCGTAAAACCCGGGGCAGGGCGCGGCGATAAAGACGTCGCAACAGGTTGATGAGGGAACGGAAGAGGCGAAGGGGGAAGGTTTGGTCGATGCCGCTGCTCCAGCGCAAACGGGAGACCAGCGCGGCGAGCATCGGAACCAGGGTCAAGGCGGCGGCGAGGGTGGCGACGATGGCAAAGGATATGGTCAGGATAAGCTCGCGGAAAATCATGGCCGCCAGGCCGCTCATAAGGAGGAAGGGAACGACTGCCGCCAGATTCGTCATGGTGCCTGCAATAATGGCGGAGCTGACTTCCCGGGAGCCATCGTGGGCGGCCTCAACGGGGGATTTTTTCAGTTGCTCGCGATGCCGGTAAATATTCTCCAGCATGACGATGGCATTGTCCAGAAGCAGGCCAACGCCCAAGGCAAGTCCCCCGAGGCTAATGATGTTCAAGGTCAACTCACCGGCGCCCATCATGGCGAAGGTGGCCAGAATCGCGATGGGAAGGGTCAAGCCGATGACGGCACTTTTGCGCAGGCTGCCCAGGAAGAAAAAGACCAGAATCATTGCCAGGACTCCACCCAGAATGGCGGCGGTTCCCACACTGTTGATGGCTCCCCGGATGAAAAATGCCGGATCGCCGACCTGGTGGAAGGTGATATCATCGGGGATAAAACCCGAACGGGAAAGGCGTTCCATGGTGGCGTTGACTGCATCCACGACTTCGACCGTGTTGGCTTGGGGGAGTTTGAATACCGAAACCTGGGAGGCTGGGGTTCCGTCCATGCGCACATGCAGGCGCTGGTCCCGAAACCCGTCGCGAACGGTTGCAATTTCCGCTAGCCGGATGCGGTGGCCGTTTCCGGGCAAGGTGATGAGGATGTTGTCAATATCCGCAGTCGAGGTAAACATGCCATCGGTTGCGGCCATGACATCAAAGGTTTCCGAGGTCACCCAGCCGGCGGCAATGTCCACATTCTCATCGCCGATGGTCTCGATGATGTCGGCCATGGTCAGGCGTTAATAGCGAAGCCGTTGTTGGTCGACGATGACTTCCATTTCCCGTTGCAGCCCTCCGGCCGCTTCAACGCCCGCGACCCCATGAATGGCCACCAGTTGTGGGGTGAGTTGGTTTTGAATCCAATCACGGACCTCGACCTCGCTGCGAATGGGGGAACGGAAGCCTGCCTGCCAGATGGGGTCCTGGGCCGGGTCAAACTTGTAGAGCCGCAGGGATTCGATATCGGAAGGCAATTGGGTCCGGGCCAATTCGAGGTGACGGGAGGCATCCTGCAGAGCCAGGTCGATATTGGTTCCATGGGCAAAGTGCAGGTTCACATTGGTGCGGCCTTGGGAGGCCCGGCTGTCGATGGAGGTTAGGTTCTCGGTTGCCGAGAGGTTTCGTTCAAGCACCCGGGTGACTTGTTCCTCCATGATTTCCGGGGCCGTTCCCGGATAATTGGCGGTAACCCGGATCTGGGGTTGTTCAATCGGCGGAAGCAGGTCTATGGGGAGACGGTCAATGTAGAAAAGCCCGATAACGATGACCACCGAGGCGATGGCTAAAGTCCCGATCGGATGATGGATGCAGAGGTTGGCCAGGCCGGAGCGTGAAGGAGATTGCGGGGTGGACATGGGCAAGGGGCGGGTATCTCAACCGCGACGGCTAACGATGCGAACGCGGGTGCCTTCTTCTTGATCGATGGGGTTTGTTGCTAAAATGATTTCGCCTTCCTCCAGGCCGCTGACAACTTCGGTCCATTCGCCGCGTCGAAGCCCCCGTTCGATAATCCGCTTTTCCAAAACGTCATCGGAAATCACATACACATAGGTTTCCTCGCCATCCTCGCCAATGGCTGCGGAAGGGATGGCCAGGGCATCTTCACGCTGATCGACGGGGAGGCGCACCCGGGCCAGGAATCCGGGGCGAACTCCCTCCTGAAACGCCTGGGAGGGGAAAGCGATTTCCACGGTGACCATGCGGTTGTCGGGGTTGGCTTTCGGGAAAATGCGTTGCAGGGTGCCTTCCCATTCCTGGTCGGGAAAGGCGTCCAGGATTATGGGCACTGTTTGTCCGGTCTCCAGATGCACAATGTCGCGTTCCGAAATGCCCAGGGGAATGATGAGATGTTCGACATCGATCAATTCCAGCAAGGTTTCCCGGGCATCCACACCTTCTCCCGGTTCAACGAAGCGTCCGGATACCACGGCTTTGCGGGGAGCCTTCAGCTCACTGAAGGAGACGCGGGTTTGCTAGATGGCCACTTCGGCCTCGGCGATTTGCAGATCGGTCCGGCGGAGGGCATATTCCGCCTCGCTCACCAGGTTGCTGGCCAACAGTTCCTCCGCCCGCTCGTATTCCTGGGAGGCGCGGTTTTTACGGGCTTCGGCGGCCTGCAATTCGGTTTCAATTTCTCTGGTGTCCAGGCGAATGAGGACGGCTCCTTTTTCCACTAGATCTCCTTCGGTGACGAAGACTTCGTCAACCGTTCCGGCCAAACGCGCGGCCAGCCGAGTGGTTTGGCGTGACTCTACGGAGGCCGAGGTTGACAGGGTTCGGGATAAATCCCGGGGAACGACTTCGACTGCCGCTACGGGGAGCCCCACGCTTTCCGCAGCCTGCTCGGTGTTCTCCTCCGGTGATTCGTTTCCACAGGCGCTCAGGAAAGCCATTCCCAGCATTGCCGGAAGAAATCGCCAGGGAAAGGGAAAGAGCAAGCGCACACTGTTCATGCCCAGTAACATTGCATTCTAGAACAGAATGGCAACCGTATGTTCCTTAAAGCGTCGAAATAGGTGGTTATTCCGGTGGGCTTGTTCAGCCCGGGGGCCATTCGAGCTGGCGTCCGGCGAGCAGGTGGACGTGCAGGTGGGGAATGGATTCACAGCCATGGCGGCCGTTGTTTACGACGACCCGGAAACCTTCGTTCAACTTGAGTGTATGTGAAAGTTCAGCGGCCACGCGGAGGAGATGCCCCAAAAGCATTTGGTCCTCTGTGGTACTTTCCGAAAGCCGGGGAATCGGCGTTTTAGGAATGATCAAAAGGTGTACCGGGGCCTGTTTGTCGATATCGTGGATGACGATGCAGTGCTCATCCTCGTGTTCGATATCGGCCGGAATCTCGCGGTCGATAATTTTACCAAAAATGCTTTTCTCGCTCATAGGAATTCTGCGTTGAAGGTTAGCCTTCGGCCTGCTCCCGGTCACGTCGGGAGCGGACGATGAGGTTTTCTCCTTTGTAATAGCAAATGCTGTCGGAGGGGATGGACTCCAGGAGCCACACGTTGGCGCCGACGATGGTATTGGCACCGATCCGGGTGTTTCCGCCAAGGATGGAGGTGCCGGAGTAGATGGTGACATTGTCTTCAATATCCGGATGCCGTTTGATCCCTTTAACGACCTTGCCATCCTTGCCCACCTTGAAGGATTTCGCCCCGAGGGTGACGCCCTGATAAATTTTGACTTTGGAGCCGATGGTGGTGGTTTCGCCGATGACCACGCCGGTTCCGTGGTCGATGAAAAAATGGGACCCAATGGTCGCTCCGGGATGGATGTCGATGCCGGTGCGGCGGTGCGCTAATTCGGTCAACATCCTGGGGAGAAGAGGAATGTTCCGGTGGTAGGCAACATGGGCGACGCGATACAAGGCAATGGCCAAAATGCAAGGGTAGGAGAGGATGATTTCCTCGTAACTGGTGGCGGCGGGGTCGCCGGTGTAGGCGGCTTCCACATCGGTGGTAAGAAGTTTGCGGAGGGCGGGGAAGGCTTTTAAAATATGCATCGCCTCCTCATCAGCGCAAAACTCGCAGGAACCTTCCCGGTGTTGGCAGCACTTTTCAATCTCCGCCGCCAGGCAGTGGTGGGTCTTTTCCAGCCTTTCGTCAAGAAAGCCTTTCATGCCCTTTTGGGTGAGGCATTCCTTCTGGAAGTATCCGGGGAAGAGAAGTTGCAGGCAGAGGTTGGCCAGGTTTTCCACGGATTCCTGGGACGGCAAATTCAAACCATCAAGATGGTTGATGCCGCCGTAGTTCTGGTAGGACTCCAGGAGGGCTTGTTTTATGGTCTCCATAAGGGAAATCTACTTGATCGGGGAAGTCTTGGCCAGTTTTTCAATCGCTTTTTCAAAAGCGGCCAACTCGGCCGCGACTCCTTGCGGGTTTTGCAGCAGGGAAGTCCCCACCAAAGCGGCATCGAAAGGGTATTGGCGCAGGGTCTCGCATAAATTCCCGGCATTCATCCCACTTTCGGCAACTTTGAAGGCTTGGGAGGGAAGCTCGGGAAAGAGGGAAAAAGCGTCGAAATGGATGGTGAAGTCCTCCCGGTGCCCTTCGTCTTGTTGACGGCTGCGGGCGAAGGTTTCGGCCGAGTTTTCACTTTTGAATTTGCGGGCATTGATACCCACCAAGGCAGCGTTTTCCGGCAGGGCCTGAATTTCCTCTGGAGAATGAACCTCACAGAGGGCTTCCATGCCAAGGTCCGTGGTGAGGTTGTAGAGGGTTTTCATTTCCTTTGGGGAAAGGATGTTGGCCATGAGAAGCAAAGCGTCGGCTCCGGCGGCACGGGCTTCGTACACTTGGTAGGGGTCGATGATGAAATCCTTGCGCAGGATCGGCTTGTCGGTGCGTTGGCGGATTTTTTTGAGGTAGCCGAGATCCTGTCCAAAGAAGGTTTGGTTGGTGAGGATCGAAAAGGCTCGCACGGCGGTTGACTGATGATACGCAGCGGGGGCCGCGGATACGTTTTCCGGGCGCATGGTTCCCATGCTCGGAGAGCAGGCTTTGATTTCGGCAATAAGGCCAAAGCCCTCCCGCGCGAGGACATCGCAAAGGGATCGTGCCGGAGGGGTTTCTTTTATTTTCTGCTGAAGGTCGGGCAGCGGGTTTTCTTGTTTCGCCCGGGCGAGGTTCTGGCGGACATCTTGAAGGATCTGGTCGAGAATTTGCATGATTCAGCAAAAGCGTAAAAGGCGTGGGATCAAGGCTCCAAAGGTTGGTCTTCGGGCAGGATCGGGGTTTCCTGCTCTTCCAGCGGCGCGAGGTCTCCTTCTTCCCAGCGGAAGGTTTTGGCCACCCGGTCATAGTATTGCCCGAAAAAAGCGGCGTGGGAAGGCGGGGCGCTCCCCGTCAGGACAAAGGCTTCCCCGTCGCGGAAAAAGAAATAGAGAAACTGGCGGACCGGGCCGACCTCGCTGCGGGATTGGATGTGCAGGCGGACGCCCTCAATGTCGGAGTCGGTGGTGAAGGGGCGTTCCGAAAACTCCCGAAATTGGCGGAATTCGAGGAATTTTTGTTCGATAAAAGAGCGAATAAAACGGGATTGGGAGAGGGGCCCCGTACGGGCTCGTAAGACGCTGATGCCGGGAGTGATGTCTTCGGTTTCCGGTCCGGCGATCAATCCTCCGGGAATGCCCAAATGGAGAAGAAGGTTCCAGTCCTCGGGAGGTTTATAGGAAAGGGCAAAGCCTCTCGGGTGGTAACGTTCCCCGAGTGGAAAATCCTCATCGGTGAAGGGGCCCTCGGTTTCCGCATCTTCCGTGGGGCTGCAGGCGGAGAAAAACAGTAACAGAATCAAAAGACTGGAAAAGAGACAGGTTTTCATCAGGTGGGGGAGTTGATTATTCGGGAGGAAGATCCTTTTGCATGTGAGCAATGAGTCTTTCGTTAAAGACTTTGGCGGAGTCGTGGCCCATATTTTTGAGGGCCAGACTAAGGGCGGCTACTTCGACGAGGCGGGCCATGTCCCGGCCCGGGCGAACCGGGATTTCGATGAGCGGAACGGGGATGCCATGGATATCGAAAAAGTTCTCCTCCAACCCGGTCCGGTCTTCATTCATACCGGCTTCCCATTCAATCAGATTGACGACCAAATCGACTCTTTTCTCACGGCGAACGCTGCGGATGCCGAACATTTCCCGGACGTTGATGATACCGATTCCCCGGCATTCCATGTAGCCGCGGTTGAGTTCGGAACTCTCTCCCATTAATTCCTGTTCGTTGAGGAGGGAAATATAGGTCAGGTCATCGGCCACCAAGCTATGGCCTCGTTCGACCAGGGCCGGGGCGCATTCGCTTTTGCCGACTCCGCTTTTGCCGCGAATGAGGGTTCCGATGCCTTTGATTTCCATCAAAGTACCGTGAAGGGTGAT
>JAFIGF010000180.1 GCA_020831535.1 Opitutales bacterium
GAAACGCTATGCCGATGCCGCCAAAGCCCGGGAAGCCGCGCTGTGTTGCCCGGTCGATTACGACCCCCAATACTTGTCGATCATTCCCACGGAAGTGATCGAAAAGGATTACGGCTGCGGCGGTCCCTCCCAATGGCTTGAACCCGGCGAAACCGTTCTCGACCTGGGCTCCGGCACCGGCAAGATCTGCTTCATTGCCTCCCAGGTCGTCGGCGCGGAAGGAAAAGTGATCGGCATTGATATGACCGATGACATGCTGGAAGTAGCCCGGCGCAACGCCCCGGTGGTCGCCGAAAAAACCGGTTTTGCCAACGTTGCATTCCGCAAGGGCCGCATTCAGGACCTGGCCCTCGATTTGGAGAAATTCGACCAAAAACTCGGCGCCCAACCGGTCAGCAGCGTCAACAGCTGGCTGCGGGCGGAGGAATTGGCCGAGGAACTCCGTCTCCAAGAACCCCTTGTCCCCGACAACTCCGTCGATGTGGTGGTCTCCAACTGTGTCCTGAATCTCGTTGCCGACGAGGAAAAGAAAAAACTCTTTGCCGAAATTTTCCGGGTTCTGAAAAAAGGTGGCCGGGCCGTCATTTCCGATATTGTCAGCGACGAACCGGTTCCCCAGCACCTGCAAAATGATCCCGACCTATGGAGCGGTTGCATCTCCGGAGCCATGACCGAGGAAGGGTTTCTGAAAGCCTTCGAGGAAGCCGGATTCCACGCCCTCGAATACGTAAAATTCGAAACCAAACCCTGGCAAACCGTCGAGGGCATTGAATTCCGTTCCGTCACCATCCGCGCCTACAAGGGCAAGCAAGGTCCCTGCCTCGAACACAACCAGGCAGTTATCTACAACGGCCCCTTCAAGGAAGTCACCGACGACGACGGACACCGCTACCCCCGCGGCACCCGCATGGCGGTCTGCGAGAAAACCTTTCGTCTCCTGCAACAATCCCCCTACGCCACCCGTTTCACCTTTCTGGAACCCCTCCAACCAGTGGACCCCAAGGAAACGAAGACCTTCGACTGCCGCCCCAACACCATCCGCCACCCCCGCCAAACCAAAGGCCAGAACTACGACGCCACCACCGAAGCCGCCACCTGCTGTTAGGTGGTTTCACTCCCCCTGTAACTGGGAATATGGGACCGGCCAATCGCCCTTCTGGTTTTCTTGTGCCTCCGGCACCTTGGACTGTGGCAAGCTCAACTTGCCGCTTTCTCCAGCCGCAGCCTGCGGACTCCTGACCCACATTTCCCAGAAACCCCACATCGAAAATTTCAAGTTGTTTTTGAATAAAGACATAAGCGCAAGACAATAGGATCTGCTCTGATGGATCGTGTGAAACGGCAAATGAAACCCTTTTCGCGAGAGAATACCGGCAAGAATCGGATGAGGGGTGAAAGGAAACATAAGTCCCGAAGGGACGGGCCGATGGTAGGCGTGGATAGCAATCCACGTAACCCTCCAAACAAAATCAAATTGTCTCGCAGAGCGAGACCGGAGACGGTCGGGCTTGGGGCTCTTCCATTCGCCCAACACCGAGGACCACCATTCCTGCTCTCGCTCTGCGAGGCTTTGTATTCGGGTGATAACCAATTCCGTGGATTTTCATCCACGGCTACCCTCTTGCCGTCCCTCTGGAACTTACCAATTGCGTGCGCCTTAAACCTTAAAAAATTCCACTGGTGTCGCTTTTCCTTCACTGGAATCATCCGCCTCTCCCCTCCTCAGGTTTTTCAACAAGAGGAAGAGAATAGTTTTCCGCGAAACGCAGAAGCGGCGATCGCAAAGCAGAAGTCAGGCGCTGCAAGGTTTCCCGCTGAAGGCTCCCCGGCACCCTTCCGTAATGGGCCTCGGCAATGGCCCCGGCAATACAGGCATTCGTATCAGCGTCCCCACCGAGGGAGATGGCATTGCGTACGGTATCCTCAAAATCGACCGATTCGAGAAAGGCTGCGGCCGCAGCGGGAATCGTCCCCTGACAAGTGACATCAAAGCCTCCCCGCTCCCGCAGGTCCGCCAGGGAAACACCGCAGTCATAACCAAACCGATCCGACAGAAAACGAGCAATTTCCTGTTTTCCCGTCCCCGTGCGTCCCAACAGAATCGACCCCGCCACCGCCTGCGCACCTTTGATCCCCTCGGGATGGTTATGCGTGACCTCCGCACTTTTGGCCGCTTCGCGTAAAACCCTCTCCAAATCGTCAAAGGCCCAGCCCACGGCCGCCACCCGCATCGCCGACCCATTGCCAAAACTGTTGTAAGCCGGAGCATCCTCCGCCTGCAGCCAGTGTCTAAACCAACCTCCGTATCCAGCATTTGGATAACGCCGCCCCCATTTCCGCAAAGAGGAACCGTAACTCTCCCCGTCCAGAATCGCCTGCGCCACCGCAATGGTGAGTACCGTATCATCGGTAAACCGCGAAGCCGGAATGAACAAAGGAAAATCCTTCCCTGGCGCAGGCGCGCCCTCGTACACCGATCCGAAAATATCGCCTGCAATCGCCCCGATCATAACCGCCTTACCCCTCCCCCATGACTTGGACAAAAACCCGGCGCTCGCGGTCACGATTGTCGTGATTGATCAGAACGATCTGCTGCCAGGTACCCAAAACCAAATCCCCCTCGTGCAACGGAAGGGTCATTCCCGGTCCCATGAAGGAAGCCCGCACATGGGAAAACCCATTGTCATCCCCCCAGGTTTCGGAATGTCGGCTCGGCCAATCCCGGGAGACAAACTCCTCGAGTTTCTGCTGAAAGTCCTCCACCAGCGCCGGTTCGTATTCGATTGTGGTAATCGACGAAGTTGAGCCAATCGGAAAAACATTCACCAACCCCCGGCGGATCTTGGATCTCCGAGCCACCCCTGTCACCTCCCCGGTGATATCCACCATCCCCGAAAACCCTTTAACCGGCAACCTCACTTCTTCACCAAAAACCATGCCCCTACCTTACCCTGCTCCCCAAGCCTACGCAAGAAAAGGAAGAAGTGTCGCAATTACCCCCTTTCCCCACCCCGGGATTGGCGTTATTGAGTAGTGCAAATCCCACCGGGCGTGAAAGCACCGCAGACCGGAACAGATTCCTTGGCTTTCGAGGTATTCACGGATCATTTCATGGCACGGCACCAGTTTCCTGCACCGTTTGGTTTTCATACTCTCTCACCAAGGCACGAAGGCACAAAGCTATTCCTCGAGGTTTCCATTGATCATTCGGGTGATGTCATTTTCCATGAGTTCATTTCCAAAGTTGAGGAGAAATCCAAGTTTCAATCTTTCCAATCCCGTTTTCAGAATAGTGCTTCTCGAAGACCCCGCCGTAGCTCGACAGAGCGAAGGAGGGAATGGGGCCGGACTTTGGTAAAACAGGATAATTTAGCAATCCCCAATATTTTCTATGATAATTGTTCTTTTTTCATTTGACGGATTAAAATCTACCCTATTATTTGAATGTACGCTGGCATTTTCTTTGCTATTCCATACAAAAATGAATTTCTACGCTCACACGAAAACAAATCCAGACGGTTCCCTTGCTCCGGAAAGCGAATGGGAACCGCTGTTTTCAAGTGATTGTGGCACTTTAAACGGCAAACCCTGCCCAGCCTGCGAGAATCTTGAGCCCATGCATGGTCATCTTAATAAAGTTGCCTACCTAGCTGGAAAATTTGCCGCCGAAATGTTTCCCCCCGACTCCGAAGAATCCAAAGCCGCAAAATCCTGGGGCGAACTTGTCGGCTGGTGGCACTATCTGGCAAAATTCTCCAAGTAATTCCAAAACTACCTCTCAAAAGCATCCGACCGCCACCACGACGAGATCATCGAAAAAATCGACCATACCACCGCTGGTGCCAAACACGCTGTCTCTTCATCCCCTCTTGGACACTTTATCGCAAACGCCATCGCGGGCCACCATGCAGGACTTCTCGATGCTCGACACGAATCCCGGGCAAACCTCGAAAAAAGGTTGGGAAAATCATTCGGTAAAGAAATCCCCCATATTTCCTTCCCCTCAGAACTTTCTGACTTCAAACTCCCCAAACCTCCATCATTCATTCCCGACCCGAGGAAAGCCCCATTTGCCTCCGCTTTCTTCCAACGCATGCTCTTTTCCTGCCTTGTCGATGCCGACTTCCTCGCCACTGAGGCGTTTATGAATCCCGACCAAGCAGCGCTCCGGCCTTCCACCGCTGCCGACATTTTTCCCCAAGCCCTCCAACTCCTTGAGGACAAGATCGCCTCTTTTGGCCCACCAGAGTCGAAGGACAAAGTCGCCTCCGCCCGCGCCATTGTTTTCAACGACTGCACCCAGGCCGCCTCATCTTCACCGGGAGTCTTCACCCTTACCGTCCCCACCGGAGGCGGCAAAACCCTCTCCTCGCTTAATTTCGCCCTCCGCCATGCCCTCACCCACAGGAAACGCCGAATTATCTACGTCGTTCCCTTTACTTCCATCATAGAGCAAAATGCCGCCGTCTTCCGCAAGCTCTTAGCTTCCCTCGGTGAGAACACAATTATTGAACATCATTCTAACCTCTCTCCTGAGCAGGAGAATGCCCAAACCATCTCCTCGCGTCTTGCTACCGAGAACTGGGATGCTCCCATCATCATAACTACCGCCGTTCAATTTTATGAATCCCTCTTTGCTGCCAAAACCTCTCGTTCACGAAAACTCAACAATATAGCTAACTCTGTAGTCATTCTGGATGAAGCCCAGTGCCTTCCCGTCCACTACCTAAAGCCTTGTCTCGAAGTTCTCGAAGAACTTTCCACTCGCTACCAAACCACCACCGTTCTCTGCACCGCGACCCAACCAGCTGTCGCTAAATCCAACGACTTCCCTATTGGCTTTCCCCAATCCACCGAAATCATTCAAGACACGAAAGCGCTTTTCGACAATCTGTCCCGCGTAGATGTTATTTACCGTGGTACTCTCTCCGATCAAACAATTGCCTCCGAATTAGCCGCCTCGACACAAGCCCTTTGTATCGTCAATACGCGTAAGCACGCACGAGCTCTCTTCGAAAACCTCCCTTCCTCGGAAGAAAACTTTCATCTCTCCACCCTGATGTGCCCACAGCACCGACTGCAGGTACTAAATACCGTCCGCCAACGCCTTTCTAAAGACCTTCCCGTCCGTCTCATCTCAACGCAACTTATCGAAGCTGGCGTCGATATTGACTTTCCCCTTGTCTATCGCTCCATGGCCGGCCTTGACTCTATCGCCCAAGCCGCCGGTCGCTGTAACCGCGAAGGCAATCTCTCTGCCAAAGGGAAAACCCATGTCTTTCATTCAGAACACCCGGCCTCCGAACGGTACTTCGCCCAAACTGCCAACGTCGGCCACGAAATTCTCGACCTTCACCAAAATGATCCGTTATCGACTGAGGCCGTCCAAACCTATTTCAACAAATACTACCACCAACAAAAAAGCCGCTGGGATAGCAAAGACATCTTGGGCGACTTCAAATACACGTGCAATAAAGACCTCCCCTTTCTCTTCAATTACCGCACCGCCGCCGAAAAATTCCAATTCATCGAAAACCAACAAATTGCCGTTGTCATCCCCTGGACTGATGAAATCAAGCAGCTCATCGACCAACAGCTCCGGCCCTCATCGGTGAAAATTCATCGCCAACTCTTACGAACCCTCCAACGCTATACGGTCCAAATCTACGAAAATGAATTCCGTATAAACCATCACCAATTCGAAAGCATCCGGGATGGTCAATTTCATATACTCATCTGCCCCGAAACCCATTACGCAAAGGATTTCGGCCTTAATCTTACCGACGAAGGCCCAAACTCCAAAACCTTAGTTTGTGAATAGCTATATCATCCTCCAAAAAATGGGGCACCCTGAAGGATGCCCCAATCAATTCACTATCATGAGAAATAGTGGCCATGTTTCAATCCGCGTTTTCAATATAGAAAACGATAAAAGTGATTCTACGAATATTAAGGAAGTAGAGCGACATCAGGCGCCGCTTTCAAAATTTTATCATCTCGCGTATATAGCTGCAACTCCCGGCACCTCGCCAACCAGAGGTAAGAAGCGTCATAAAAGGTCAACCCCATGCTACGAGCGATATCATCAATCGATAAAACCTCAATATCTTCTACCGTATGAACCATTTGCAAACATCCGATCCATATCCTGTCGCGCACTTCAAATGAGAGCTGATCCTCTCGCAAATGATCCTGAAGGACCTTCCCAAATTCATATTTCCAGAGAGAAGGGGCGACCCACTCACAATCTCGTTGAAACAACTCCTGTGCCTTCAGACGAAAATCACCATCTCGTAACCAAAAATCCACCAATATATTATTATCCACTACAATCATGGAGGAATTAAAGCATTTTTTACTTGATCAGTCAACTATAATATGAGATATAGTTTCCATGAACTTAATCTCTACCCTCATCCATCGATTTACGAATTTCCTGAGTCGTCATCGGCTTTTTCACCGCCGCATATACCGCCTCGGATTCTGCAATCATTTGATTTATGAAACTTTCTCGCTCAGCAAATCCTCTATTCTGCCTTTCCGTCAATTCCGCAATCACCTCTTGATTCAGACTCCGGCGATTCTCTTTGGCCCGTCTCTTCAAACGCTCATGCACTTCGTCCGGAATGTTTCTAATCGTTAAAGTAGCCATGCTATCACTATGCAGTCATTTTGCCTTCAAATCAACCCTAAATCCTCACTCTCGTTAACACACCCATGAACGGAATTATCTTAGAAACATCCGGCGACTACGCCCTCTTCTCCCGCCCTGAAATGAAGGTTGAGCGCGTCTCCTACGACGTGATCACCCCCTCCGCTGCCCGTGGCATTCTGGAAGCCATTTATTGGAAACCCCAGATCCGCTGGATCATCAACCGAATCACCGTGATCAACCCGATCCGATTTACGAATATCCGTCGCAATGAGATCAGCAAAAAAGCCTCCAATCCGAAAGCTTCGCTCATTTCTAGCGGCGGAACCGACTCGCTCGGAATCTTTGTCGACCAGGAACGACAACAACGGGCTTCCCTCTTACTCCGCGATGTTCGCTACCTCATTCATGCCAGCGTTCACATCCTAGACACTCGCATCGAACGGGGCGGTGAAAAGATTCCCGAAAACGAAGCCGCCGGCAAGCACCTTGAGATGTTCAAACGCCGCGCCCGTAAAGGCCAGGCGTTTCAACAACCCTACTTCGGCTGCCGCGAATTCCCCGCATCTTTCACCCTCCATGAAGACGATTCTAATCTCCCCACCCCGCACGAATCTCTCACTGGCGAAAAAGACCTCGGCTTTATGCTGCACGATATCGAATTCGACCAAAATCCAAAAACAAAAGCCGTCAAATCCACCACCCCCCATTTCTTCCGCGCCCAAATGATAAATGGTGCCATCGAGGTACCCAAACTCCCCTTTCCCATCGCATGAATGCCTTTCAATCTTGATCTCCTTTGTAAAACCATTTCTCCACAATGATCCTTAACGCTCTCAACGATCTTTATTCTCGTTTAGCCGAAGATTCCGACTACGACGTCGCTAAGCCCGGCTACTCTCCGCAGAACATTTCCTTCCGCGTTGTTCTTAAGCCTGACGGCACCCTTTTCACTATTCAGGATGCCCGCATACCAGATAACAAAGGTAAACTGCGCGCCGATAAGCAACTTGTGATCGGCGAAGCCAAGCCTCCCGGATCTGGCATCAACCCCGGTCTTCTTTGGGACAACACTGCCTACATGCTCGGATACAAAAAACCCGACAAAGACGAAGCTAAAGCAGCGAAAGAAGCATCCCGAGCCAAAGAAGCCTTCGAAGCATTCCGCGACAAACACCTCGCCCTTGAAAAGGAAATCAATCACCCTCATTTCTCCGCAGTCTGCCGGTTTCTCAAAAGTTGGAGCCCAGAAAATGCAACTGATTACTTTCAAGCCCATCCTGAACTTGACGAACTTTCCAGCGGCTTTGGTGTTTTTTCCATCCAAGGCGAAACCAAACCCGTAAATGCCCAGCCGGAAATTATCCAATGGTGGGACAATCGCGAACCCATTGGAGATTCTTCACTCGGACAGTGTCTGATTACGGGCGAAGAATCGGTTCCCATTGCCCGTCTTCATCCAAAGATCAAATCGGTTGCCGGAGCGCAATCCGCCGGAGCCTCACTGGTCTCCTTCAACGCTCCCGCCTACGAATCCTACGGCAAAGACCAATCCTTCAACGCTCCGGTCTCCGAAAAAGCTGCCTTCCAATACGGCACTGCTCTAAATTCTCTTCTCAACGGTCCCAAATCTTCCAAACACCGCATCCGTATCGGCGATACCACCTGCGTTTTCTGGACCGACAAACCTTCGGTCCTTGAGGATGTATTCGGACACTTTGCTACCGAAGGCTCCAATGCGCCAGAACAAGCCCAGGACGAAGAGACACGTTCCAAACTCGAAACCCTTCTCAAAGCAATCCGACTTGGCGGGGCAGCGGAATCCGACCTCGGAACCAATCCCGAAGAAACCAATTTCTACCTCCTTGGTCTCGCCCCCAACGCTGCCCGCCTGGCGGTTCGATTTTTCCATCGTTCCACGGTTGGCGAACTTCTGGAAAACCTCCGGGCCCACCACCGGGACATCGCCATCGTTCGTGAATGGGAAACCGCCAAAGGCAAGCGTCTCCCTGATCCCGAATTCCCGGCCTACTGGATGCTCCTCAACCAAACCGCCCGGGTCTCCGACGAAATTCCTCCTCTCCTGGGAGGTGCTCTGATGCGTTCCATCCTCGAAGGCATTTCGTATCCGGAAGCACTTTACGCTGCGGTCATCCGCCGTATCCGCGCTGACCGAACCATCAACTATCTTCGCGCTGCCATCATCAAAGGCACGCTTACCAGAAACCACGACAAACACATTACCACTATGCTAGATACTCAAAACACTGATCCCGCCTATCTCCTCGGCCGACTTTTCGCCGCTCTTGAGAAGACACAATATGACGCCCTCGGGGACCTGAACTCCGGATTGCGCGACAAATTTTATTCCAGCGCCTCGGCCACACCTGCCAGCGTCTTTCCCCGCATCCTCCGCACTTATCAGCATCATCTCGCAAAACTAACGGGCGGATCAAAGATCAACCGCGAGCGTCTTGTGCAGGAAATCCTTGATGGCATTCCTGCTAGCGGCTTTCCCTACAACTTGAATTTAAAATCCCAAGGTATTTTCGCCCTCGGCTACTATCATCAGCGTAAGGACTTCTTTACTAAAAAAGAGCCTGCCGAAACTCCTGCCATTACAAGCGCCTGATATTTTCCCTGAATCCTAAACCATAAATCTCAAACCAACACCCAATAAACAACATTATGAACAACCGATATGACTTCCTCTTCCTCTTTGACGCTCAAGACGCCAATCCGAACGGCGACCCTGATGCGGGCAATCTCCCACGCATCGATGCAGAGTCCGGCCAGGGCCTCGTCACCGACGTTTGCCTGAAACGGAAAATCCGCAACTTCATAGAGCAAACAACAGACAACAACATCTACTTCAAAGAATTTGCGGTCCATAACCAGCAACACGGTGAGGCTTACAAGGCGCTCCAAATTGAGAATCCTTCTAAAGCGACTCGCGCCGAAAAAGATAAAGCACGTGAGTGGATGTGCCAGAACTTTTACGATGTCCGTAGCTTCGGCGCGGTTATGTCTACCAAGATTAACTGTGGGCAAGTTCGTGGCCCCGTTCAGATCTCCTTCGCTCGCTCCATTGATCCGATCGTCGCCAGCGAGCACGCCATAACCCGCACCTCTGTTACAGACGAAAAGGATATCGAAAAAGAGCGTACCATGGGTCGCAAATTCACCGTCCCCTACGGGCTCTACCTGGCCAAAGGTTTTGTGAACCCCTTCCTAGCCGCTCAAACCGGCTTCTCGGATGAAGACCTCGAACTACTCTTCACCGCCCTTGAAAACGCCTTCCAATTCGATCAATCGGCGGCCCGCCCGGCTGGAAGTATGAACCCACGCGGTTTGCTTGTCTTTAAACACGATACCGCCTTGGGGGCCGCTCCCAGTAACAAACTCTTTGATGCCATTAAAGCAACCCGAAAGTCCGGGGTAGAAGTCCCACGCTCTTTCGCGGATTATGAAGTGACCGTCGATGAGTCAGCCATACCCAACGGCGTCACCCTTATCCGTCGCCTCTAAGCGTCCTCCATCGTGGCCACCCTCACCTGCGGCAGGTTGTCAAAATGCCCGTCGCCGGTGAGGATGAGGCCACTATGTTCGAAAGCCACAGCGGCGATCCAGACATCAGCTTCCGGAATGGGTGTGCCTTTTTCCCGCAAATGATTTTTGAACAATGCATAATGATGACTCGTTTCATCTCCCACCAACCCGATTTCCACCACCATGCGGCGCAAAAAGTCGTTCAGCTTTCGCTCGTTTTCTTTCGCCTTCACCCCTCTTTGAAATCCAGCGCGAAGTTCACCAAGCACAATCGAAGGAATAACGACTTTGTTCGCCGTCGAAATGATATTGTTCCAATGGCCGTAGCGCCTCCAGTTGGAGTAAGCGTTGGTATCCAAAACCACGGTCACTTCCAATCCTCCGGATCGATTCGGTTCAACTCTTCGAGATACTCATCCCATTCCGGTCCGAAATCCGAATCGCCCGCGAATTTTTCCAATCCATTGCGCGGCTTCTCCGCATCCAATTCCAAGCCTCGTCGCAGACTCTCGCGTAAAATCTCATTCATCGAAACGCCCCGACGTTTGGCCTCAGCTTTCGCCTTAGCCACACAGCGCTCATCCACCCGGCGTATCGTCAATTGCTTCATGCCTACAGTATCAGTAAAAAAGTGCATGCAGTCAAGCATAGCCCTACGGAGACGACTCCAACCAACGGTCTTGACCTGGCACAGTTGCACAGTTACTATATAAATATGAAAACCAAAAACATCACCTTGAAGGTTGAAGAGTCGGTCTATCGGCAAGCTCGGGGACGCGCTGCCCGGGAAGGGACCTCGGTCAGCGCAATGGTACAAGAGACATTGACACGCTACTCCCAGCCCGAGGACATTTCAAATGCAGAGGAGGCAAAGCGGCGCATGTCCCTTGATGTCCTGTGGAAGAAAATCGACCATTTACCCCGGCCCGTCGTTGCGGGCCGGAAATTCACCCGGGCCCAAACGTATGACGACCGCCGTTTTCATCGACACTAACATTATTCTTTATTCGGTCACAACCTCCGAAATACCGAAAGAGATCGAGAAAAAATGGTTGGCCCGCAGCTTGCTGGAGCGCAAAAACTTCGGTCTCTCCGTTCAAGTTCTCCAGGAGTTCTGGGTTAATGCAACCGGCAAATTCAAGGAACCTTTGCCGAGAGATATGGCAAAAGAGACCATTGCTTTTCTGGAACAGTATCCGATTATTGACAACACGCCTGAACTTTTCCACGAGGCTTTGCGAATTCAAGAGCGCTTTCAACTGAGCTTCTGGGATGCCAATATCGTCGCCGCAGCGCTGAAATTGAAAGTCCACACCCTTTATTCCGAGGACCTCAATCATGAACAAGACTACGAAGGCGTTCGGGTAATCAATCCCTTCATCCCATGAGCGACCCCATCGATCCCGTTCCGCTCTCTGCCTTGCAGCATTACCTGTATTGTCCCCGACAATGCGCACTGATCCATGTCGAAAGAGTCTGGGCCGAGGATTTCGCCACCGCACAGGGAAGGGTATTGCACGAAAAAGCTCATTCCGGTCTGGGAGAATCCCGCCCGGGAGTGCGTATTGCCCGAGGCCTTCCAGTAGCTTCCGAAAAACACGGCCTAAACGGGGTCTGCGATGTCGTGGAAATCCATAAAGAGGGTCGCATCGTGCCCGTGGAATACAAACGCGGAAAACCCAAGGCCCACCGGGCCGATGAGGTGCAGATTTGCGGCCAAGCCCTCTGCCTTGAAAGTACCTTCGCCCTTGAAGAGGGTTCCATCCGGGAGGGTTTTCTGTTTTATGGCAAACAACAACGTCGGACCACTGTTCTTTTTGATCAGGAATTGCGTCAGCTTACCTTATCCGTAGCTAACCAGGTTCGTACCATGAAACAACAACAGGAAACCCCGCCCGCAGAATACTCTCGGAAATTGTGCGATCCCTGTTCCCTCAAGTTCCTCTGCCAACCCAAGGCTCTGCGTTTTCGCCGGGGCACCGCTGCCTGGTTTTCCCGACAACTCAACAGCATTCTCGAAGCATCCCCATGAGAACTCACCTGAACACGCTTTTCGTAACCCTCGAAGACGCCTACCTCCGCAAGGACGGCGCGGCCGTTGAGGTGCGCCATGAGGGACAGACAAAATTACGGGTTCCCCTGCACAATCTGGATGGCATCGTTGTTTTCGGATGGGATTCCGTTGCCTCGGCGTCACTTTTAGCCGGCTGCGCGGAAGCCGATGTGGCCATAACCTTCCTCTCACCCCACGGTAAATTTCTCGCCACCTCACGGGGTTACACTCCCGGAAATATAATTCTTCGACGGGACCAATACCGACTCGCTGACAAAGAAAATGCCTGCGTGGAAATTGCCACCAATATGATTGCTGCCAAGCTCTCGAATTGCCGCCAGGTTCTCCTCCGCACCGCCCGCGATGATGGCGACAAAAACCCCAACCGATCCGCGCCCCTACTCTCTTCTTCGGATGCCATTGCCTCACGGATTCCCAATCTTAGCCGCGCCACTAATCTGGATTCAATTCGTGGAATCGAAGGCGATGGGGCGACATTTTACTTCAGCGCCTTTCCTCATCTCATAACCCCTCAACAGCAGGACAAATTCCCCATGAAAGGACGTAGCCGCCGCCCCCCATTGGATCCGGTCAACGCCCTTCTCTCTTTTTTATATGTCTTGCTGATGCACGACTGCCGATCTGCGCTGGAGTCCTGCGGCCTCGACCCACAATGTGGATTCCTTCACCGTGATCGCGCCGGACGCCCTTCCCTTGCTCTGGATTTGATGGAGGAATTCCGCCCCACCTTGGCCGACCGAGCCGCCCTTGCCCTCATCAATCGGCAACAAATAACCCCTAAAGATTTTGAAAAACTGGAAACCGGTGCCTATAATCTGAAAGAAGATTCCAGAAAGAAGGTTCTCGTTCACTGGCAGGAGCGCAAACAGAAGGAAATTTTTCATCCGTCTTTGGAGGAAAGAATCACCGCCGGTCTTCTTCCCCATATTCAAGCCCGCCTTTTGGCCCGATGCGTAAGGGGTGACTTGGATAATTATCCCGCATACTTAACCAAGTAAATCGATTAAATTAAATGCAACTGCTCGTTACCTATGATGTGAACACCACCACTCCGGAAGGCCGAAAACGCCTACGGCGAACCGCCAAAACCTGCCTTGACTACGGACAGCGGGTCCAAAACTCGGTTTTTGAATGCAAAGTAAATCCCGCCCAATTCGTGGAGTTGAAAGCAAAGCTTTTGAAGATTGCCAACTTAACTACCGATTCCTTAAGGTTTTATAATCTAGGAGCAGAATGGGACCGGCGGGTAGAACATTACGGAGCCAAACCTTCGATGAATCCAGAAGACCCCATGGTTTTGTAACCCATCGCGAACCCCAAGCGCACATCAAATGAGGCCCGCCCTTGCCATTCTTCCTAAATCTTTGATTTTACGTTCTTTGACAGGCAAAAAAAAGTGAATTTAGCCTTAATCCTCCATTCCACTTTTGAGCGCATTCGCGGAATAGGGTTGCTAACCCCCTATTCCTTAACTGATTATCATATGCGCAGTCGCCCCCATCCGGGGGCGCGGATTGAAACCATTCGATTTCGTCGGAACCCGGGTAAAAAGTTGTCGCCCCCATCCGGGGGCGCGGATTGAAACACCGAACGCAAAGGATAGCCAAGAGGACGACAGGTCGCCCCCATCCGGGGGCTCGGATTTAAACGCCGCGATCTCGCAGTATCGTTCCTCGCGATCTAGTCGCCCCCATCCGGGGGCGCGGATTGAAACGGGCGCATCATCATAGACCATTAGACTGACCCGGCGTCGCCCCCATCCGGGGGCGCGGATTGAAACCGAAACTCCACCACCCAAACCCAAGGGTTCGCGGTCGCCCCCATCCGGGG
>JAFIGF010000147.1 GCA_020831535.1 Opitutales bacterium
AGCCTAAAGGAAGCCAAAGAAGAAGCTATCAGTCTCCACAAAGGAGAAACTTGCTGACTGGAGAGCCGGATGCGGGAGATCCGCACGTCCGGTTCGGAGGGAGGGGTGCCGAAGAAACTCGGCATCCCTACCCCTATCTTAGGGGGGTGGCGTTTTGTGAAAGGAGCAGCGTTTGTTCATTCTTTCCCATCGGTTCACTTATCTTTTTGCCTTCGGCCTTTCTTTCCTTTTTTCTTTCAAGGTATGCCGATAAGGGAAAAGGAAGAGCAATTGCTAGCAGCGATGGAGGTTTTGCCCACTGCCGAGGACAAGCTTTCCTGGTTGGTGGAACGGGGCCAAAGGGTTCCGGGTTTGCGGGCGGAGGAAAAAACCGAGGCCCACCGAATTGTCGGATGCCAATCGCCTGTTTGGGTCGTGGGGACGGTCTCGGCGGAGGAGACTTTTTCCTGGCGGATCGAAACCCCATCGGCGATGGTCCGGGGCTTGGTGGGGGTTCTTTGGGAATTGTACGAAGAGGCGACTTGTCGGGAGATTCAAGAAACGGAGATTGTCTTTTGGTCCCGGAGTGGGCTGGAGAGGGTTTTGTCACCAACCCGCCGCCAGGGCCTGGTGGCGGTGCAAGCGCGAATTCAGGCAATGGTAGCGGAGGACAGGAATGGATGACTTAATTGATACGCATTGCCATTGGCAGGATCCTCGCTTGGAAAGCCGTTGCTCCGAATGGTGGCCGCAGATTGAAATCAGGGGATGGTCGGGGATGGTCAATGGAACCGAACCCGACGATTGGGAGCGAGTTGCGGCATGGGCCGAGAAGAGTCCTCTGGCGAAACCGTCTTTTGGAATCCACCCATGGCAGGTGACGAAAGCCCGGGGGGATTGGCGGGAACGGTTGCGTTCCTATCTGGAACGCTTCCCCGGGGCGGGGGTAGGGGAAATCGGTATCGACAAGTGGATTCGTGATGCGGATCTGCCCAGGCAAAAAGAAATTTTCCGGGAGCAGTGGAAACTGGCGGTAGAGTTGAATCGGCCTATAACGGTTCATTGCTTGCAGGCATTCGGTCATTTACTTGAGGAATTGGGTGGTTTAGCACAGCCTCCGGGCGGCTTTCTTTTACATGCCTATGGCGGTCCGGAGGAATTGGTGGAACCGTTTCTCGGGTTCGGGGCCCATTTTTCCTTTAATGGCTATTTCCTCCAAGAGCGTAAAGCTGCGGTTCGGGAGATTTTCCGGAAACTTCCCGAAGACCGTTTATTGGTGGAAACGGATGCGCCCCATATGCTCCCTCCGGAGCCCTTTCGCGATGAGGTTTTCCCCGAAGAGCACGCTGGGGAAAACGCGCTGCACCACCCGGCCAACCTTTCGGCGGCGGTCCGGGGTTTGGCGGGGATTCGGGGCTGGACCTTGGGGGAAACCGCCTCTACCACGACCGCCAACGCCCGGCGGCTCTTTGCCCTGTCGGGGTAAAGAGCGGTTTCGGGCAAGGTCGCGAACGTTTGGGCAATTTGCTAATGTTGCCAAAGGTTTGACGCCCCGAGGCAAAGGCCCTTAAGGTAACTGAATAACCCTTACAACCCCTCAAGAGTAACTGCCATGAAAATAACATTGCGAAAAGATTTACTACAATTCGCGGAAAACGCTTCCAGCCCGCGCGTATCGATTTATTTTCCGACATACCGCTTGGGAGCCGATGTTCAGCAAAATGTAATTCGCTTTAAAAACCAATTGCGGGTGGCCAACCAACGCTTGGAGGAGTTGGGATTTGGGGAAGATGAAAAAGAACATTTGCTCAGGCCGCTGGAATCGCTCCGGAGCAATGACCCCTTGTGGCAAAACCAGCTTGATGGTTTCGCCGCTTTTTCAGCGGGCGGAGAGATCCGGCATTTTAATCTTCCTTTTACGGTCAACGAGTCCGTCCATGTCGGTAGTGACTTTCGGTTTCGCCCGCTTTTTCCCTGGTTTACGGAAGGAGAGAAATTTATCTTACTGGCCCTGAATCTTAATGGTATCGAGCTTTATGAAGGGGACCGTTATCTGATCGAAAAGGTCGCCTTGCCGGAAAGCATCCCGGCTTCTCTGAAAGAGGCGATGCAATATGACGAAGCGGATCCGGCGATGTCTTTCCATTCGGGAGGGAACGCGCCCACCCATCAGAGCCACCGTCATGGAGCCATGTTTCACGGCGACGGGGGCGAAAAAGATGTTCGGAAAGACCAGATTCTTCGCTTTTTCCGTGAGGTTGACCGCGGCCTGCATACGTATTTGCAGGATAAGAACTGTCCTTTGCTGACCGCTGGTGTAGAGTACCTCCATCCCATTTACGAGGAGGCCAACACGTATGGCAAATTACGCCCGGAGAACCTTCCCGGTGCTCCGGAAAACAAGCGTTTGGAAGAGTTGCACGGCGAGGCGGTTGCTTTGCTCGAACCCCAGTGGGAAAAAGCCTTGCAGGAGCAGGTGGAGCGGTTTCGCAACCATGCGTTGGCGGGTGAAACCGGCGACGGGAAAGTTGCTGACCAAGTGGAGGCCCTTCTCCCGGCAGCCTATCAAGGCCGCGTGGATACTTTGATTTATCACCCCACGGCCCAAATTTGGGGAAAATTTGATCCCCAAAGCGGAGAAATCGATCCAGGTCCCCGGGATGAAAATGGGAATATTGATTTAATCGAGTTGGCCGCTTTGCACACCCTGAAACATGGTGGTTCGGTTCATCTTGACGGGCAAGGGGTATTGCCATCGGAATTTGCCATGGCGGCTGTGTTGCGCTTTTAGGTTTTTCCAGATGAAGTTTTATCCCATATTTCCAAGTTGGAGAAGTATGCATGGTCCCTATTTGTTTTGAAGATGCTTCCACTCCCCGCAAGCCCCGTAAAGGATCGGGTAGGCGGTATACCCAACCCGCGTATCTGATCTGCACCGACCCTGAGCTGCCCATCGAAGAGTTGCTCCAACAATATATTTGGCGTTGGGATATCGAGGTAAACCATCGCGACGAAAAAACCATCCTCGGAGTCGGCCAAGCACAAGTGCGCAAAGAACTTTGGGCCAAAGCTATCCGTCCCGAGGTTTTAACCGACTTCGTGAACAAAAGCAAAGGTGAGGCGAAGTCGGTTAAATACGCGCCGGACCTTTGTAGCACGTTTTTTGCCGCCACTGCGTGATGAAAAACGAACCAATCTCGAGGCGCGGCCGCTTTAGCGGCTGCGTGGAACACTCCTGCCTTCTCACGGTTTCACCTCGATCCAGAACCAGCGACGGTCCTCAATCGATTCCGCCAGGCGGTCGCGCTCTTCCGGATAGGATTCCGCTCCATAAATAAAGGCGGCATTCGTATAAAAAGCCCGCGTTCGCCCTTCCTTCACTCCAACGATACGGGTGCCGTTCATTAAACTTCCATCCTCACCCTCCACGCGGACGACCTCCGGATCCTCCACCCACACCGAGTGCCAATACCCCGTGGGGCCCAAAGCCCGGGCGGGTCTGACGGCTAATATGGATTCACCCACCGAGAGCGTAACGTCCGGTGGATGCCTGTCCATGGAACCGCGCCCACTTTGGTAACCCCGATGCCCATCCAGGTAAAAACGCGGCGGCAAATAACAACCGCTCAACAAAAGCGAAACGACAAGCAATCCCGCCAAGTACAATCCTCCTTGCTTAGATAATTTCATGGTAGTTCGTTTTTTAAGTGAAGAGCTACGGTCCATATTCATAAGTGCGCTGGCCCGGCCTAATCTTGGCGGAAAGGCGAAAATTCATTTTAATGCCAGTCATTTTTATACTATTTCTTGATTTATTGGGGTAGGATATTTTTCCCTCAGGGGAGTTTTTCGAGGTAGAGGATTTTCGCATGATCGGCAAAACCACCCCAGTTCTTTGCGGGGTAGTAGGGCTGGCGGGAAACCCGGAGAAATTGTTCTTCCGGAACCGTGGCAAAATTCCCTCGGAAGTTGGACGGAAGGCCGCTGGAGAGATAGAGGCGTCGTCCGTCCTGCGAGAGGCGAAACAAGTGAACGCCGGCATTCCTATCATTCGAGAAGAGGGTGATCGTATGCTCCTCCAGGTTCACCACAACGCTTCGGATGCCGGTTTGTAAAGCAAGGGTTCGCGCCGCTAGTTTCCCTTGCTGATTGATGCGCCAGACGCCCGCAGCATCGGCATCCGGGGTGAAGACAAATCGCTTCTCCCCCGACAGAAGCGGATGGATCGGCTTCAGAAAGCCGGTATCGATACTCACTGAGACGGAGCTTCGCTCGTTAAAGGGGGTATTTCCATCCAAGACGTTTCGCCCATTCAAGGTCCAGTTGCCGTTCCGCTCATAGCGGAAGCGATGCGACTGGTCGTCCTGCCCACGTTCCATGCGAAAGGTGATTGTTTCGGTTTGTTGGATACGCACCGGATCGCCATATTCGTTTTCACCGTTGAAGTTGAACCGTGCCTGCGTCCGCCATGTTCCCAGGAACGGTTGAAAAGCCGCCGCCGTGTCCCGATCATCTTCCCTCTCTAACTGGCGGGTACCCGTTTGACCGATATGCTGGCGCAGGCCGCCAACCGCCCGTTCCAGAGCCGCGCGTTCATAGGCGCTTACGCCGGGAGCGGCCAACCGCTTCTCCAAAACGGCCAAGGCCTGAGGATACTGTCCGGCTTGAATCAAACGGTTCGCTTCCGAAAAAGCCGGGGATGCATCCAGCATCAACGGGCTGAAGCAGAGAAGGAAAACCAAAAATTTTCCGAGGGTAATAAGATGTTTATTCATGATGTGTATTTGGTTTGATTTCCACATATTCTATGGCTCGGCTATCGTTCTACTACTCGTATGACTTGGGCTGACTGAACTGCCACACTGTGCCCGCCGTAACCACCACTGCCTTCAGCAGCCAGATTGACGGTTGTTTCATTCGAAACCGGAGATCTGTTCCCGACCATCTGATTTCCCGTGTATCTAAAGGTCACGACCACGGGAACGTTGTTCGTATTCTCAAAATTGACTCTTCGATAGCTTGCTTCCCCGTAATAACTAATACGTATGCTATTCGGAGAAAAAGTTGCCTTGGGTGAAACTGACTCGCCTTGTGCTTCTTCCTCCTCCCCCGCGTCTTTCCCCGACCATTTCGCGATGAAATTCGCCCCGCCGCCAATGCCGCCTTGCGCGGCGGTGAACGTTTCGGGCGGAGTGTTCACCGCCTTGGGCATCGCCGCCCGAAGGTCTAGGGGGATCCGCGCCTCCCGGATATGTTCGGCAAACTCAAGCTCCACCCGTTCAAGCTTTGGCGGACCGCCGATCCATACGCCCGCTCCCCGACTACTTGTGCCGGGATTATACACCACCCCCACATCCTTGATATCCCTCTTCACCAAGACCGGATTGCCCTCATCGTCTTTTTCATCCGACCAAGCGGCCACGGTCACATCAATCGTATCCCTCCCACGCGGATCCCAACCCCCGTAGGCGTGCTTGATCACCAATTCCCCATCCGGTTGGATCCCGCTGTCGCGGGTCACAAAACCCTCCACCGGCATGAAGCTAACCCGGCCCGCCGTGGCCAAGCCCTGGAAGTCCCCGTTGACCCACACATACGCAT
This sequence comes from Opitutales bacterium, assembly GCA_020831535.1. Taxonomy (GTDB): domain Bacteria; phylum Verrucomicrobiota; class Verrucomicrobiia; order Opitutales; family T3Sed10-336; genus JAIUMY01. Next base: position 5,581 of record JAFIGF010000147.1, read on the forward strand.
GGTTCGGGAAATTGTTCTTTACGTAAATCAAGGCAGGGCCTTGTTGGGCAAAGGCAGGTGCGACCACGCCCAGAAAGAGCAACGCCAGCACCCCGGCGCCGCATTTGAATCGTTTTGTGATTGTTGTCATGATAGTATTGGTTGTTGAACCACAAAGAACTCAAAGAGCGCGAAGCTAAATCGTTCATCTGAAGTTAAGAATTTTACGTGAATTCAGGGTGAAAGAGAATGCCAGTCATTCACCTTCCTCGCCCATTTATATCCTTTCTGCCAAGTACCTGCGGTCTGCGTCGGATAGGTTCTCGATGGAATACCGGAAGCGTTGACCGTCTGGACGTTCGATGATGATGTTGGTGCCATCAGTGGAGATGAGCCGGGCCTCAATTCTCCTGCCATCACGGTCTGTCCAAGTGCGCATCGCAGGCTGCGAGGAGACTTGGCGGGGTCCGGAAGCAGCTTGTCCATCCGCCCTTCTTGCCCGCGTCCAAACTGCATAGTGCGAGGGAAGTTGATTCATGTTAAAAAATGAATACTGCCTAGTCCCGTTGCCCGCAATATAGAATGTCCTTCCAAAGGCGTGTCCATCCGGGTTAGGCATTGATGTTACCCCCCTTGGAGTTAACACGACTTCGAGGTTTATAGGAAAGGTATTATTATTTCGAAACTGGAAAGTGCTCCAATTAACCGCACCTTGGCTTCGGTAGTCTTTTTTCCGCCAGGAAATGGACGTTTCGGTGGGACGATTGTAAACATTATTCCATTCCGACCAATCGGTGTAGCCAGATCTACTGGAGCTTGTCGTATTACAACCGGAAGTCGCGCTGATTAGAAGGAGGATGCAGGTAAAATGGATGAATCGTATAACCTTCATTTTGAATAGCAGTTCTTGGTTGATTAATGGCGAAAATTGTTCGGAATCGCCTAGCGCGCTCCGGCTCTACGTAGTTCGTTAACGACTTGTGAGGAATTATGTTCCCGGGCAATATCCAAAACGGTTCGCCCATCCTTCAATTTTCCATTCACATTTGCACCAGCCCTAATCAGAGACTCCATCACTTTCGGGTTGGAGTTTCCCGCCAACGCCAACATCAGTGCGGTCCAACCTCCTTCGTCCGTTGCATTCACTTGCGCTCTAGCTCGTATCAGTGCCTCAATAACATCGGGATTGGAATTGAAACGAGCTGCCAGCATCAATGGAGTATGGCCATCATTGCCCCTGGCATTCACTTGTGCTCTGGCCCGAACCAAAGCTTCGATTACTTGTGGATTATTGCTATACATTCCAGCGAGCATAAGGGGGGTACGGCCCTGATTGTTTTTAACATTTGTTTCCGCTCCCGCTCGAACGAGAGCTTGGATCACTTGAGGACTGTTGTTGTAGCGCGAGGCAAGTAAGATGGGAGTCATGCCGTCATGGTTCCTTGTATTCGCATTTGCCCCGGCCTTGGCGAGTGCTTCGATGACTTGCGAGGTCGCGTTCCAGCGAGCGGCCAGCATCAATGGCGTCATCCCGTCATTCATATTCGTATTCACCTGCGCACCCCCTTTGATCAACGCTTCGATGACCCCTGGTTGCGGGCTTCTCATTGCGGCGATCATTAGTGCTGTCGCGCTTTCATTATTGATCGCGTTTACGTTCGCGCCAGCCGTAAGTAGCAACTTAGTGACTCGCGGGTTGGGATTACCTGCCGCAAACATCAATGGTGTCAGGCCGTCATGGCTGATGACATTGACGTCCGCACCAAGATCAATCAGCAGCTTAGTGACTTCCGGATCTGGATTGAATCCCGCCGCCAACATGAGCGGGGTCAAGCCGTTGCCTCTGATCGCATCGAAGTAGGCGCCGGAATTTACCGCTCCCAACACTTCATCAACCGTTCCCGTTGGCACCAGCTCGAAGAGGGAATCCACTGGGTCAATAGGCGATCCTCCTTGCGCTCCGGCTTTGATGAGTTCAGCCACGATAAGAGGGGCATTTCCCTCACGGGCGAAATCCAAGGCCGTTTTCCCGCGACTGTTTTTTACATTAAGATCAGCCCCAGCTTCGATCAATGCTGCAATCACGGCAGGTTTGGCATCAGGATTGCGCACCGCTACCATGAGTGGTGTTTCTCCTCCCCGGGTCGCCCCAATTTCGGCACCCCCTTTGACGAGTATTTCGATAACATTCGGATTGGGGTTAAGCCTCGCCGCGAGCATCAGAGGAGTGTACCCATTATGATTTCTCTCATTGACCTTGGCTCCGGCCTCGAGCAAGGCGGCAGTGACTTCTTCATTGTGGTTGTGCCTTACTGCGAAAAAAAGAGGCGTTTCTTCCTGGTGGGTTTTTGCACGGATATCCGCACCCCGGCGCAAAAGTTCTTTGATAATTTCCGGATTGGTATTTCTCCCCGCTGCCAACATCAATGGGGTAATTCCTAAACTTAAACCTCCGATGCGCATTTCGGAATTCACTTCTGCCCCGCCATTAACCAGAGCGACGATGACCTCCGGGTTGGAATTGTGACTCGCCGCAAACATTAGCGCGGTAAACCCGTTTTCATTGAATGCATCGACATCAACACCCTTGTTGATTAGTTTTATAATGACACCAGCGTTGCTATTGTGCCCGGCAGCAAGCATCAATGCAGTAATATCCCCTTCGGCCCTCAAGTTCACATTCGCACCAGCCTCAATCGCCGCTTGGACCTGCTCAGGCGATCCGGTCTTGCAAAGCTCCAGAAAGTTTTCCGAGGCCAAAGCCGGGTTGGCAAAGAGCAGCCCGATAAGCCAGCAGGCGATCCAACAAGTTGGTGTAGGGAAGGCGGTATTCTCTTTATGGTTTTTCATTTTTTGCTTACCAGGGCGAAAGAAGGTGGCGGGGAGAGTCAGACCAGCAGGGCAACACCCCCCCGGAATGAATAGAACTTTTCTTAGTAAATCACCGTTTTGCATCACCGTTTTCATATCCTCCATCAAATAAGTGACGATGCAGGGAGTTTTCTTGTTTTTTTAGTAATCTTTTTCGCACAAGGAATCTTCGACCAGCTTCTGCGCCTCTGTAGGGTCTTCGGGGAGCGAACCATAAATGACCGCAAAGGCTTCGCGGATCGACCAACCGATCCCGTAGAGTGCGAAGATGGCATCGATCTGGCGGTCGAAATTCTCGGTTTGGACGGAAAGTCTCCATTCGGCTGCATCGGTCTCGTGCATCGCGGTTGCCGGATCTTCGAGGGAAAGGGCGTGCTCCATGAGGGCTTCGGCCTCCCGTCGGAAGGTTTGAATAACTCCTGGAAGGACAGAATCCACCAGTTCCGTCTCATCGGGCTGAGCGATACGTTTGAAGATAGTCACCCGCTTCTCAAGATCATCGACAAACCGCCGCGTCGGCTCAAAGCGTCGGTACCAGGTCAGGAGATCCGGATCGCTGCGGAAGGCTTCGGGAACTTCTTCTTCCGGCAGCACAAAAGGGCGATCCGGTGGAGGCGTGTACCCCGCAATCTCAGCCGCTTCCTCAAAGGCCGCTGAGCGCCGTCCCTGCGCACTGCCCCGTTCTTCCGAAACGTAGGGAGGCGAAACCGCTTCCGCCTCGGGGGGAGGCGGAGGCTCCGAAGATGGAGGCTTGGGCATCGGGGGTTCGGGTTGTTCCGGGCGCGTTTGGGCAATCCCCGGGGACCGAAAATCCGGTGGAGAAGCCGTTCGAGGCCTTGAAAAGGACATCCCCCTGCTGGAAGTCCACCGTGATTGTTCCCATTCGTGCATTTCCACTTCCCATGCGAGCCTTTCCCGTTCCCTTTCGAGTCGTTGTCGCTCAAGTTCATTGCGGAACTCTTGTTCAAGAGCCGCCCGATCAGTGATTCGTTGACTTTCTGCGGATTGCTCTGAGGGTTCCTCCTTTGCCGCATACCAGGGACTGAGAACCAAAATTATCAAAGTGGCGGCGATTCCCAATGAAGCTGAGAAAAAGGAGAGCACAACAGGCTGCCATCGTCGATGGTGCGATGGTTCGATGGTCCTTGACTCGGTCCCGGCAGGAGAAGGCTGACCTTCATTGGAATTGCCTTCGTCGGGTGAAGCAAAAAGTCCGGGCACCTCCTTTTCAAGCCGGTGGATCTCTTTCTCCAAGGCGTCCGGATCATCGTCGAAGCGCTCTTGCCATGTGCGCAGCTTTTGGGCCAAAGCTTCCGAACGAAGATCGCTGCCCAGTTCCAAAAGCTGAGCCAGTTCCCGCAGCCACTCAGGCCTTTGCTTTAATTCTTCCATAAAAGCAGACCGTTCCTCTTCGTCGCGCCAATCGTTGGAAATGAAACGAGAAAAAAGCTCAGAAACTGGCTTTTCGTCGGGGGGTGTTTCAAATTCTTTGGACATGGCGAATATGGATTGAGAGGAGAGTAGAAACTAATCTAAAGGCATGGTGAGGAACAGGAATTCAAGGAGGGGGCTTTTCAGGCGTTTTGATTAAAAATAAAAACTCAAGCCTACCTCGTAAAATGTTTTGGGAGGATCCAGCTTAATAGATTCTCCATTGGAGGTGAAACTGCCAAGCAATTCCATGCTAAATGGTTGGTGGCGAATCCCTCCATGTACGGCAAAATACTCCCCTAGGTTTACGTGTAGCCCCGCCTTTGCACTCCATCCTATCATGTTCATATCGATACTGTCTTCACTTGTATAGTGGATATTTCCACCCACTCCGACATAACCACCAAAAATGCGCTGATCAAAAGGTTGAATGAGTAGTTGAAAATCCATACCCAACATAAAGACGTCAACATCCACTGGACCTAAGTCTTGTCCAAATGTCCCTTCGGCACGGATTAAGTCTTCGTATTTCAGCATGCCAAACTCCAAACCCGGTTTAAATATGAAAGTGTTCGATCCCACTCCCCGTGCACCCGCCGAGAAAATGGTACCGGCGGCTTTGTCCTCGGTCGATTTTACGTAAGAAACCCCGAGATACATTCTGGCATCGGGATGTCGGTCCTTCCCTGGAAGAGAGCCCTTAAAACCTCTGAATGTATCGGCCATGTGAGATGACGGCTCTTGAGCGTTGACCAAGGAATTGATTCCAAAGAAGAAAAATGCAATGACTGCAATTGATTGTGATTTAATGTTCATTTTTACTTTATTTGGGGTTTTCAGGTGAGAGTTTCGAAATGTTTTTTTTGATGGCGCTGGAGGCTTTCTTTGCCTGTCGCTGTCCTATACAAGTACCCCATCTGCAGGATATCTTGATTTTTATTCGAAATTTGTGGCCCAAGCTTTCATTGCCTTGAAACTTATCCGCATAGCGTCCCTATCGACGCCTCCCTTATGCTAATAGTTGGCGGTCCTTGGCCAATTCCACCCGCAGCGACTTGAGCGCGGCATGATGCCACTGGTGAGCCTGGGCAGGTTGAATATTCATGTGCTGTGCGGCTTCGCCTGGTTTAAAACCCTCAAAATAAATCAAGCGAATCAATTTTTCCTGGTTTTCCGGCAAGGTCTTCAGCAGAGCGAGTAAGGTAGGACGTTCCGCAGCGGCATTCGCTGCTTGAGAGGCTTTCCCATCGGGAAAGGTTTCCGGAAAGGAGACCGCAGGAACATTTTTCCTTGGGTCGCAGACCACGCGCATAATATAACGCCGCACCACGGTGATGAGAAAGGCCCGGAGATTCTCGATTTCACAACATTTTTTTTCAGCCAGCACACGATAGGCTTCCTGTGTTGCGTCTCTTGCCAACTCTATTTGGCTGCATAAGTTATAGCTAAAGGTTAGCAAAGCCCGTTGGTGCTTGGAAACGGCATGTTCCAAGCAACCTTTATGATCACTGCCTTGGTATTCGGGCATAAAATAATAAAGATTAGCTCTATTAATAAGGTCAAACGTAAAATACCTACGAAAGTTTTATTTTAAGTATTTCAAGACAACTCAATAAAGGCCGATGATACGGATGCACAGTGGATAGGAAGGAAATGACTTCAAGCCCAAGGTGACAACAGACGGTATTTCTCAAAATCTCAATATTGACGCGATTGATAGAGAACACTCTACGTTTTTGGCCAAATCGGAAATAATGGCGTATTCGATAAAGTATTTAAATGCAACTTTTTTTGCAGAATTTGTGTCTTTGTCGCTGTTCCCCCTGTTTCCGTATCTTTTAATTTACCTACCATCCTATGAAACTTCATCATTATCTCTTTTGCAGTTTGCTTTTGTTATCCTATCCGCTCAAGGCGGAACCTTTACCGCTTCCCCAGGCAGGGGATATGTTGCAGGTTACGCTTGAAGGACTTCTCTTCCAAAATCCCGATGGTCCCGGTCGGGCGTTGATGATGGAATTCAACCGTCTCGATGACCACTGGTTTATGGGGGGCGGCCATTCGCCTTCCTACAACCGGGGCACCCATCGCGGGGTCATCACCTTTGCCGAGGAAAACAATCTGGAAACGTTCCAGTTGCAGGTGGATGTGCAGGGGGATGCCTGGGTTTCCGGAGGGTATGTCGAAGTGGACATTACCTGGCAGTCGAAAGATAGTGAGAATTTTTCCGGAACCTATGAGGGCAAGGCCTTAGGCGAAAGCGTGTCCGGAGTCGTCACCGGCCAGTATTTTTCCCGGGTCGAGACTTTGCCGGGCTTTGCCGCCGCAGAGCGTGGACAGCATCCACGCTTACTCTTAACCGAAGCGGACTTACCCGCCCTGCGCGAAAAAGCCGAAACCGATTTTGGTCAGGAAGCCCTGGCTCGCTTTGAGGAATCGTCCATCGGGCTGGGTATGCTTTATCTTTTACGCGAGGATCCGGCCTATGCGGAACGGGCCAAGGAAGCAGTAAAAGTGCACATGGCCGATATGGAGAGTGGGGACAAATCGATTCGTCACCGCTTTTGGGGATATCGCTTGGAACAGGTCGCGATCACCTACGATTTATGCTACCACGCCTGGCCGGAGGATTTTCGGGTTGAGGTGCAAGAGTATATCAGATCCATTGCCCGCCGAATGCATCGCGAAAGGGGTTCGTGGACGGAGTATGTGCAATGGCATCCGGAGAACGCCTACAACGCCTCGATGATCTATTCCGGCGTGATCGGTATGCTGGCCATTGCCGACGTGGAAGGCAATCCACCGAATATGCCCACCGCGCCCGAAGTGGAACATCGCGCGGCGAAGGACTGGACTCTGGATTTGGACGTGCCGTTGGTGGAGTTGGAGCCAGGTCTTTTACCCGCCAAATTCTGGTATTCCGGGCCCCTAACCCAGGACCAATTTCATGCGTTTCGGGATGCCGGTGGGGACCTGGCCACATTGGAGTACGATGAGGATGCGGCAAGGATTATCGAACGCGACACCGAGGTAAGAGGGATCGTAAAGAGTGGTTACACGGGCGGTCATTATTCACTGTGTGTCAACCAGGCCTCCGACACCGCTTATGATAGCTGGAACATTTTTGCGACCCGCTGGCAAGTGGAGGAAGCTGGTAATTACTATTTCCGAAGCCATCATGGCGGGGTGGTGCCGTACCTAAATGGGGAACGGGTCCGCAATTCGGAGTTATTGAATCTTGAGAAGGGGGAATACACTTTGGTAATCGCCGCGCCTCTCGGTCGGCCCAACCCTTGGGCGGGCGTCTTTGTGCGTCCTGTCCTGCGTTCGGTAAGCGACGAGGAAGTCGAGCAATTGCAAGCCGAGAAAAACGAAAGCTATGCCCAGGCGCTGACCTTTCAGCGTCAGGTCAAAGCCGATTGGGAAAAACTCGGGGGCGTGAATACGGCCTACAGTTCTTTGTTACGGGACGCCTTGTTCTGGTTCCGCCGCTACGAAGAAACGAAGTTCGGTGCCGCCGGAAGTCAGGTGGGTTCCACCAATAGCATGGCCTTGGAAGGGGCGGGCCTCATGGCCACCATCTATCGCAATGTGACCGGCCAACCCCTCGGACACCGCAATGGAATTGCCTACTGGTTGCCCCGCAAACTGATGGCCTTCTCCTGGACCGGCGAGGGTGAGGAAGTTCACCAGAACTTTTTCGGCGAAGCCGGATTTCATACCAAAGGATTTCAGGACGAACGCCCCAACCGTGGCTTGGTTCTCGCCGCGCATTTCCCCTCCATTGATCCTAAACATCAACCCATGGCGTGGTGGTTCTGGCAGGACAATGGCAACCCGCTGGAAGCCACCTCCTTGCCACGATCCAACCGTTTGATCGACGCGGGGCATCCCGGAACCAGCTATAACAGCATTCCGGTCTATGCCTTCCTGCATGCCCCTCTTGAAATGGAGCCACAACACCCCTCCGAGGTTTTGCCCAATAGTTGGCATGACCCCGTCTCCGGGGACTTTATTTTCCGCAACGGCTGGGAAAATGAACAGGACGTGGTTTTGCAAATGACCGCTCAGGAGAGCTATAACCGAGGCGGTCCTGAGACTTCCGGTTCCTTCGCCCTACGGGGATTGGGACATCATTGGACGGCCGATCAGGTGGTCAGCATGACCTCCATGGCTCCACGCAACGAACATCCGGTCGTGCAAACCGACAATCCCCACCAATTCCGCGCGGGTCGGGGTTTTGTTCTCGATGCTCAAACTTACGCCGATGGCTCGGGGGTGGTACGCATGGACCTCTCCAAGTCCTACCGGAGTATGGCCGATGAGGAGCAAGCTCGCCGACATACCCGGGACAACACCGGATTGCTCTATTCCAGTGCCTTGGCTGACGATGGCGACAAAGTTTCCGCTGTCCGTACCATCCTCACTGATTACCGGGGCGCGGCTGGCGTGCCCGCCGTGGTGATTATCCTCGATCAGCTCGAGGGGGTGGACAATCATTTCTGGAGTTGGCCGCTGAGCATTGATCTCGAAACACGCGGCAACTCTCCCGGAACCACCTCTCCCATTGAGCGCATCGAGATTGAAAAGCCCGACCATGTGAATCTGTTCGAAAACGGCTTCCACTTGCGGCACGGTGACAAACAACTCACCACCCGCTTCATCTCGGATGAGAATCTCGATGTGAGCCTGGTTGGGCTCCAGAACCTTCGCCATATTGTTCATTCCAGAGCTCAGCTCCGTACCCGAAATTTGATTACTGTTGAGGGAACGGATACCTACCTGGCCGTTATGACCCTCGGCGAAGGCGATGCCCCCGAAATCGAAACCGAAAGAAACGGTGATACTTTACACATCAAAATCGGTGACGCCGTGTATCTTCTCGAAAACGGGGAACTCCGCTTTGCCGACCGTGACGATGCGATTGCCTTCCCGCCGCTGAAGTAAAATTATCCCCGGAACCGCCGGTCTTTGGGGATCGGCGGTTCCATGAAAACTTTCAACGCATTTTTCTATGAAACCATCTCATTCCACCTTTGGCCGTTCGGGTACCCGTTGCTTTTTTGCCGGATTTGCCGCTATTTTCTCAGCGCTCAGTCTCGGTGCCGCCGATTGGTCCCATCGGACCGCGCATAACTTCGCCATCCCGCTCGATGATGGCGTTACGCTTACCGATCAAACCCAATTGGTTCGGCCCGCCTGGGAATTCAAAATCCATACCGGTATTGGCAAGTCGGGATCCGGTACCGCGATAGGTATTTTAGAGGAAGGGTTTGAGCCCACTTTCGGAGATACGGCATCGACGATTGTTGCCGATGGGGTCTATCTGGTTTCCTGGTCGGAAGCGACCGGAGACGTGATCGCCCGCCCGGAGAGCATCACGGATCGCTATTACCGTGGTGAGGAGAATTACGAGGTGCTCAAAGACACCTATTTCCGCATTGATGCCAATTGGAACACTATCGCACTTGACGCGGCCACCGGGGAAAAACTTTGGCAAGTTTCCGAACCCTCCGCTTCCTTGAATTTTGTCAGCAGCAAACGTGGTCACAACGGGATTGATCCCGCCGCGGGCAATGGGGTGTATGTCACCACCACAGTGACCGGGCGCATCTTTGCTTATGATATTCAAACCGGTGAGAAACAGTGGGAAAGCAATGTCGGCGAATGGCATGAGGCGGCCGAAGCGTTTAAAGCCGAAGCTTTGGCTGAAAGGAATATTCCCGGAGTCAGTGATGGTATGTTCGGCTACATCCGTCCCGGCCTGGTGGTGGTCGAGCAAGTCGTGGTCGTCCCTGATCTTCGGGAAGGGTTGATCGGAATGAACATCGCTACCGGAGAGGAGCTTTGGCGCATTGAGGAGCCGGTGAGCAACCGGCAGGGCAGTCCCCGCCTTTGGGATCAGGGTGACAAAACCTATCTATTGACCCATCAAAACCGTGGAGAAAATGCGGTCTATTTGATTGATCCGAGAGAAGGAACGGTTCGCTGGAAAGAGGAAACTGGTTACAACCCGGGGGATTTGATCGTTGGCGAGGGGATGGTGTTACTCAATCCGGATCGAAATCGTCGCAACCCGGCCTTGCTGGCGGCCTATCGTATCACTCTGGACGGTCTCGAAAAACAATGGCGTTTTGAGGATGATGATAAAAATCGCGTACCGGTCCGGCCTGACCGGGGAGCCGAACGGAAGGGAGTTATCGATGACGGACGCCTTTACATCGCGATTGGCCAGCCGCATCGTGATCGCCGCATGGCGGTCTTCGATTTGGCTACCGGGGAGGAACTCTGGAGGGGGGATTACCGGGTGAGCAATAATGTTGGCCTGCCGGTGAGCAAGGGAGACAAGATTTACTGGCAAGTTGACTCGGCCCATTCCGGGGAATCAGGGATTTTTGTGTATCAGAAAAACGAAGACGGAAGCGTCGAAAACAAGGGAGAGGTCAATTACCGGTCACTGGGTATGCGGTTTTTGATTGATTATGAATATACCATCGAAACCCCTTACGCCAACGGACTTCTTTTTTTACGGGGCCGAAGTAATTTGATGGCTGTTGACCTGCGGGTGCCTTCAGTGGCTCCGGCAGAGGTTCAGTTGGAAGATGCCTGGGCGGGGTATATTCGTCCCGTGGAAGCGGTTTGGGTGGCCAATGAGGCGGGGGAAATCGAACTCGGACGGGTCGAGGTTCCTATCCGACGGGAATTGGGTGTTGTGGGTACCACCGCTCGTCGGATTGACGTATGGGATCGCTTTGATTTCGCGGAGACCTTACCCGTCGGCGAGGCCTGGGAAGCCACCGCGACAATCAGCATGGCCGCCTTTTCCTGGCCGGCCCGTATTGCCATGGAAGAAGCCCGGGGTAATGAGTGGCATGGGACATGGACCCGGAGTTTTCCCGGCTGGGAGGAGACCCTGACTTTTGAAGGCACCCTCCACGAGAGCAGTGAAGGCGGTTACCCGCGCCGGGGTTGGCCGACCGGGTGGCTGGAAGATCAACCAGTGACCTTCTTCAGTGACTTGGAAGAGGGACAGGAACGGGTTTTCCTCCAGATCCACGGTGCCCTCCCGCTGGAAGATGGTCGAAGAAGAAACGTTACCGTCTGTCTTGATCACGACGGGGAAGGCATCGTCAGCGCGGTGGCTGGGGGATTTTCTTTCAACCAGTCCTATCACGAAATCGATGGTTCCGGTCTGGCCGTAACCGATGAGGGTATCTCCGGAACGGCCTACATCATTCTTAATGGTGATCCTTGGATGCATCATCCTGACTGGAAAAACGGTGGATCGTTGCTGGGACGAATCACTCTGGATATTCAATTTGGTGAGCCGAATGATGAAGGCATCTACCCCGTCAAGGGGGACTGGAATGTCGAATGGGGTCTCTCTGCCGAAAGAACCGGAGTCATTCGCGCCACCTTGGGCGAATAAACGCTCAAATACGCAAATGAGCTCCTCACAATAACCAATAACAATTTGAAGAAAACAATGAAAACCCGAAAAGCAAACCCCATCCTCAAAGGAGTCCGTCAAACCTGTTTGTGCCTGGCGGCCTTCTCGCTACCCCAATTCATTCATGCCTCCGATTGGTCTTACCGTACGGCGCATGATTATCACCCTCCGCTGGAGGAAGGCATCCAATTGACCGATCATGCGCACTGGGTCCGGTCAATCTGGTCTTACGAGGTGCATACCGGCATCAACAGCTCCAGTTCGGGGGGTGCCAAGCGCATGCTCCGAATGGGCTTTGAGCCCACCTACGGTGAAACCGCCGGCGCGGTCATCGCAGATGGCGTGTATCTGCTCTCCTGGTCGCAAGTCACCGGGGATGAGATAGCCCGTCCCGAATCGATTACGGACCGCTACCATCGCGGTGAGGAAACCTATGAGGCACTCAAAGACAGTTATTTCCGTATTGACGCCAACTGGAACACCATTGCTTTGGATGTGGATACCGGAGAAAAACTTTGGGAACGATCCCAACCCTCGGCATCCATCAATTTCCAAAGCAGTAAGCGGGGGCACAACGGGATTGATCCGGTTGCCGGAAACGGAATTTATGTCACCATTACTATCACTGGTCGGGTTTATGCCTATGACATTGCCACCGGGGAAACCCGTTGGGAAATGAAGTTGGACGAATGGCACGAAAGAGCTGAAGCCTTTAAGGCCGAGGCTTTGGCTGAGCGCAACCTGCCTATCGTCTCCGACGGACCTTTCGGCAATGTTCGATCCGGTGCGGCGATGGTGGACGACAAAGTAATCCTTCCCGACCTGCGCGGAGGGTTGATTGCCGTGCGTGCGGAGGATGGCTCGCAAATTTGGCATCTTGACGATTCCGTGATGAACAGTCAGGGCAATCCCAGGCTTTGGGAACATGAAGGCAAAACCTACCTGATTACCCACACCATTCACCAACCGCACAACCGCGTTCACCTCATTGACCCCGAGGATGGATCCATTGTCTGGATACACGAGACGGGTTACAATCCCGGAAAATTGCTCATTGGGGAAGACATGGTGTTACTGAACCCCGACCGGGACCGCCGGACGCCCGCGCTGCTGGCCGCTTATCGGATCAGCCTGGACGGCCTCGAACGCCAGTGGCGATTTGCGGATGATATGCTCAACCGGGTGCCTACACAGTTAGGCGGCAGTCGCTCCTGGGAGCGCAAAGGGGTCATTGCCGATGGATTCCTTTATATGGCGATTGGTCACCCCTCGCGGGATCGTCGCACTGCTTCCTTTGATCTTGCCACCGGAGAAGAACTGCACCGTGGAGATTATCGCCCCCCCAATAACAATATTGGCGCCCCGTTCGTCACCGGAGACAAACTTTATTGGCATGTGACCTCTACCGGCGGACAGAACTCCGGGGTCTATATTTACCAACGAAACCAAGA
>JAFIGF010000190.1 GCA_020831535.1 Opitutales bacterium
GGGGCTTTACGCTATCTGTTGAGCCACAGCGAAATCCCGCTCAGCGGGGAGCGCAATGCTTCGGAGGAGGAACTGAAGTCCTCCTCACAAAAGCGCCGGGGGTGCCTCCAAAGCGCGCGGGGGCTTCAGCCCCTGCGCGCAACACTCCTGGCCGGGAAATGAAGAAAATCTTTTGCTTGGCAGGGGAGGGGCTTTGCTTAGGCTTTTGCTTATGGCCTTTCTTGCGAAACTCGCTTTTGGCTACTTTGCCGAATTTCGTTCGGATTGGAAGGCCGTTACGCCTGCATATCCCCCCTCCGAAACCCTCGTTCTGGCGTTCGCCCGAGAAGGTGTCACACTGCTTTCTTCCTGCTACGAAAACCGCCGCCTGCGGTTGGTGGTAGAGATAGAAGATCAGGTAACCCCCACGTTTTTAACCCAGCGTTTGAAAGGTCGTTTTGCTCATGTTTTGCGAAATGCGCCCGAAACGTTTCCTGGATTTTCCCCTCACTTTTATCTTCGTACGTTGGGACAAAATAACCGGGAAGTTGTGAACCATTACATTCGGGAGCAGGTGGATCGTTCTGATTTGGTGGATCCGCTGTATCGGGAACGATTGAAAAAGCTCCGGTTTCAAGAGGAGGATGGGTTATCGGTTCACAAAACCCGCCATCGGGGAGTTTATGATCTTTTTGTCCATTTGGTTTTGGTGACTGGTGGGCGCTATCGCATGGCCTCAGGGGAGGCCGAAAAGGTGTTTGTGGCCTTGGGGGAGGCTGCCCGGGGATTGGCGGCGGATCCTTTGGAAATCAGTATGATGCCGGACCATGCCCATCTCTTGCTTCGCTGGCCGGAAAAACTATCGGCCAATGAATTGCTGGAAGGGATGAAGCGTGAGTCGGGACGGTTATTTGGTCGAAGTGCGTTTTGGAACAATGGTGGTTATGTTGGGACGGTCGGCCCCTATTCCCTCAACAAGGCCCTGAACCAGAATAGGGCAGATGGCGGTTGGAGGAGTGTTCCGCGCAGGGGCTAAAGCCCCCGCGCGGGGTGTAGAGAGGGCAGGGTGGAACGGAGGTCTGAAGGGTTCCGGGAAGGGGCACAAGGCCCCCGCCCGGGGGTTCTCCCAAAGCGAACGGGGGATAGAAAGGGCAGGGTGGAGCGGAAGTCTGGAGGGTTCCGCGCAGGGGCACAAGGCCCCCGCCCGGGGAAGTGACCTTCGGTTCCGGTCCAAAAGGTTGATCGCTTTGGGGGCGCAAGGCCCCCGCCCGGGGAGTTGGAGGGGTGCTTTGCGTCCCTGGTTTGAAGCACTCCGCGCAGGGACACAAGGTCCACGCTTGGGGGGATCGGGGGCCTTCCACTATCTGTTGAGCCACAGCGAAAATAATGCGAAGCGTATGGGGAGGTCCTCACTTGGAGACTATAGCGAACGGGGGCTTTATGCCCCTGAGCGCAATACTTCGGAGAAGGAGGTAAGGTTCTCCTCACAAAAGCGCGCGGGGGCTTCAGCCCCTGCGCGCAACACTCCTGGCCGGGAAATGAAGAAAATCTTTTGCTTGAGAACGAAACCTGCTTTGAGGATTGTGAGTGAGTATTGAAAATGCAGAACAAGAAGGGCCGAATCTGCAGGATGAGGGGGATTCGGGATCGGAGGTGATCAATCGTTCGTTGAGTCTTTCCATCTGGGACGGGGCTTTTGCGACGATGATGTTCTCGCTTTGCGGGGGAATATTTCTGGTTGGCTTTGCGCTGACCATTCTCGATGCCAGTGCGCTGCAAGTTGGGATTCTGGCGGCCTTGCCTGTTTCGGCCAATATCGCCCAGGTTTTGGGGTCGATCTTTATTGAGCGTTATGGTTACAGGCGAAAGTGGACCATTGTCAGTGTCACTCTGGGTCGGTTGTTTTGGCTTCCGGTTATCTTATTGCCCCTCGCCATTTTTGCTGGGTGGGGAGATACCCGGGTTTGGCTTCTCGTGGTTTTTGTCGGGGCGGCCTCTTTGTTGGGGTCTTTGGCCGGTGTGGGGTGGTTGGGTTGGATGAGTGATGTCGTTCCGCCGGCGACCCGGGGGACCTTTTTTGCCAAACGCAATAAAATATGTGCCGGGGCGGGCATGGTGGTCATTCTCGGGGGAGGGTATTTTCTGAACTTCTGGGAAGATCTCAGGGGGCGGGATGACCCCTATGGCTATCTCTTTTTGTTTAGCCTCGGATTGGTTCTCGGTTTGATATCGAGTTATTTGCTTTATTGCATCACCGATCCCAAGGAGGGTCCCGCGCCTCCTGAAGCCAAGAAGAATTTTCGTTGGTCGGGGCTTTGGCGTCCGTTTCAGGACCGCAATTTCCGGAGGCTGATCGTCTATGTCGCCTTGTTTATGTTTGTGACCCAAATGGCGGGGCCTTTTTACGCAGTGTACATGATTGATTCGCTGAAAATTGACTTCGGCACGATCACTCTGCTGATCACCTTTGCCACCCTGGCTTCCTTATTTATGCTCAAGATTTGGGGGGCCATTTCCGATCAATTCGGCAATAAACCCATCCTTTTGGTGGCGGGGGCAGCTCATGCCCTGATCCCCTTGGTCTGGGTCGTCGCTCAGGGGGCCGTTTACTATGAAGCTCTGGTCATTGCACATATCCTTTCCGGGGGAATTTATTGTGCCATTCTTCTCGCCCACTTGAATATCCTGATCAAGCTTTCGCCCGAGCAGGGGCGGTCCTTTTATATCTCCGCTTTCAATACCGTGATGGGCTTATCGGTGGTTATTGCGCCGATTGTTGGCGGGCTTTTTCTCGAGTGGACCGCTGGGGCGACGGCGACTGTTGGCACTTGGGAAATCAATAACCTTCATGTTCTCTTTCTACTTTCCGGGGCTCTGCAATTCGCAGTCCTATTCAGTCTGCTCGGGCTTCGCGAGGAAGGGTCGTCCCCTTCCCGTCAAGTTATCATGCAGTTGCGTAACGATCTGAACCCGCAGACCGGATTGGCCAGTGCCACTGATTTTATTTCGGTGCGGGCCGGACAAACAAATCGTTTTCTGAAAACGATTGATAAGCGAACGGATGACTGGGCGGCGCGATCAGAGGCCTTTATAGGTCGTCTTTGGGACCGGCTGGAAGCCAAGGCAAGAAAATCGGGAAAACCGAATCAATCCGAATCGGACAACTCCGAACAACCGTAACTATTATGAATGATGACGATCCAATAGAAACCGAAATGAGCACCGGAGCCACCGAGGTGGAGCAGGCGGCACAGGACTCGGAAACGATGGGGGTGGGGGAGGCGGTGCTGAACAACCTTCTCGAAGTGTTGGGCACCTTGCTCACGATGACGCAGGGCTTGATTGAGGACTATGGCGGAGCGTTTTTGGTCGGACTTTTTACCCTTGTTTTGGCTTGGATCCTAGCTACTTTGCTGCGCGGATTTACCGCTAAAGTACTGCGGGCGGTGGGGTTGGATCTGGTGGCTGACCGATTGGGCGTGCGGTCGTATCTGCGCAAAAGGGATGTGCTCATCGCACCTTCCCAAGCCTTTGGTTGGGTTCTCTATCTGGCCATTCTCTATATGGCCCTGATTGTCTTTTTCGATGTGCTCGGCCTGGAGGTGGCAAGCACTCTTTTACGGACCATTGCGAGCTACTTGCCGAAAATCTTCGTGGCCATTTTGTTAATTGTCCTCGGGATTGTCCTGGGGCGTTGGCTTGATGCCCTGGTTTCGCGACTCGCCAGGGTATCGGGGTTGCCGGGGCATCGCCTGCTGGGAAGTGGGGCCAGGATAGCGGTTTTTCTGTTGGCCTTTATGTTTGCGGTCAACTCCCTGGGTTGGATATCGCCATCGATTCTTATCGGTGGTTTGGCGATTGTTCTTGGAGCCACGCTGGGGTTGGTGGTGTTGTTTGCGTTTTGCGCCCGCGGGCTTGCCGAAAGTATTTTGGCCCGCAGCTTTGTGACCTCCCTGGCCAATCCTGGAGATCATATAAAAATAGGGTCCATCGAGGGAGTTTTGCAGACGGTTGAAACCGCTTCGGTCAGGATTGATTGCGGCGATCGTATCATCGTATTGCCGAGCCGCCACCTAGCCAACGGTACAGTGGAAATTCGCAAGTCACCGGAAGATCTTCCTGCGGATTTGAAAGAATCGTAATGTTTGGGTTGTGAGGGAAAGCGATTGGCCTGGTGTAATTGGACAAAGAAACAGGAAAAGATAGGGCAATTCTTTTCCTGATTGGTCTTTCGGTCCGAAGGCGTCATTGCCGGATGATTTCCTCTGGGAAACTTAGCCGATTAGCACCAAGTCGGGAGTAGGTGCAATAGCTGCCTATGAGAGGGGTGCAGGATGATAGAGGATACGAAATCGAGGGGCTAAATCGTAAATGTTTTGACGGAAACAGGTATAGCGAGAGGAAAAAATATAGGCTATTGTTTGCTTATGTTGATTGCCTCCTAAAACAACGTTGTTAGCCAAAGTTTCCTTAGTACTACATTCATAGGATTTGAATAACAAACCCCCAAGCTGCTATGATAAAAACCTCTCCATCCACGTCTTTACGATCTCTCTCCTCCCGGCTGCTGTTTGGCACGCTTCTGCTCTTTTGGCCAGCGGCATCGGCCGTTGGTGATCCGACACCACCCCTGCTGGATATCGAATCCTATTTTGACGGTTCCCAACAGGGGAATGCCGACGAAGCGGCGGTACGCCGTAAGCTGCCAGAGTATTTTCACTTCACCTTGGAGGGGCTGTCGGAATTCGAATCCCTGGAACGGATCCGCATTTCCGTCATCCCCCATGAATCGCATACCGCCCGCAAGTTGGACATGCGGGTTTTGACGTCCCAGCCCACCCCGGAAGACGAGGAGGTTCAAGGGTATGACTTCGCGGTTCGCGATGAGGAAATCCTTTCCTTTGATTTCTTTGATAGTGATGGCAACCTGGTCCCCTATTATTACAATTATGAATACCAGGATGAGAATAGTAACACGATAGAGGTTGAGGTTCAGGGCGATGGCGAGGGAAATTTCACCTACACGGAATTCGATAGTGACGGCAATGAGATTGATTCCTTTCTGCTGGAGGATGATCTTTATGGTCCCGACGGAAATCCGATTGTTCTCGACGGGGCGGGGGTAGTTCGGAATATTACGGCCACCGGTTGGGTGGATGTTCCTCTGGAACACCTGAGTATGGATATGGATGATCGCACCTTTCGCCTGGCCTTTGATGCGGGCTTCCGCGGGGGAATCAACATGCCCTTTATTGAAGTAACGGGGGTGCGGCAGGATGGGGAGGAAGTGACGACTCTGGTGCGCTACGATTTTGATACGGTGGGGCAACGCGCTATGGCCAATACGGTGCACGCCGATTTAAGCGCTTCGATGTTGACGCCACAGGGTTATCCGCTGCCCGCACCGATTATTTCGGTTGAGCAGTCAAGTGGCGATTACTCGGCCGTCGAACTGCATTTCTCGATCCCCGATGCGCCGGAATCCTTTCGCGACTGGAGCACTTACAGTGGCCTGCGGAACAATCGTATCGAGATTGACCAATGGATACGGGTTACCGCACCAGGGGGTGAGTTGGAACTCGATGGCAGTGACCTGAGTGGAACCTTTGAGCGCCAACACCGCGGAGAGAATCCCCACGAGGTCACCGTTTCGGCCACCGTGGATGGGGATGGCTATATTGACGGGACGGCAACGGTGATTTACAACAACCCCTGGACCGGGACCGGGGAATCCTGGACGGGTACGGTATCCGGACGCATTACGCCAGAGGCGGAATTGTTGGGTATCAATGCCATTGACCCCGATGCTGAGTGGACTCGTTTTATCGGTCCCGTGAATGCCGGCAATACGTCAATCAATAAGGGAATTCGGTTGTTTGAACATATCGATCAGATTCGGCACCAATGGGGTTCGGAGGCTAATGATATCGGGCAGGGAATTGGCTCGCTCAATCGACACGCCTGGCGCTATACCTCTGCCCGTAAGCGTTCGGGGGGGTCTTCCTCCTCTCCGCTTCTGGCGGACGGGAAGGTTTTTATGTACTATACGGTGCCCAGTCCCCGGGTCTATAACTATGTTTACCGGGCCAGGGAGTTTACCCCTGGTCACAGCCCTTTCGAAACCAATGTGGTGGTCATGGCGGATCAGGGCAATGACAATGAGGTGTTTTTCGGCGGTCCGGAAGATCTGCCCGACGCGGTTCTGGAAAAGATCTGGGAAGCGGCGGATGACGTGGTGATCGCGATGGATGCCGCGACGGGTAAAACCCTCTGGCGCACACGCTTCGAAGGCGTTGGCTATAACCGTCAGCATCACAAGGATGGGCCTTATGCTCAAACGGCAGCGGTAAAGGATGGACGGATTTTTGCCATTGGCAGCGGCGGATGGTTGTATGCGATGGACGCGGAAACCGGAGATCACCTTTGGTCCGAACAAGTTGGGAGTGAACACACGCATGAGAGAACCTCGGTCCTGGCTCTTCCGGGCATTGTGATTATGCATAATTTTGGCAATTGGAAAGCCTTTGATGCGGTTACCGGGGAAACGGTCTGGGAAAACACCGACATCAGCCTGAACGATCTCTCCCTTCCGGCGCATTGGCGCACCGATTCGGGCGAAGATTACCTCTTTGTTTTTGAGGACATGAGCACGATTGCCATGTTGGATGCCACCGATGGAACGGTTGTTTCGACCATGGCCCTTCCAGTCCCGGACGGGTATGAAGAGACCAAGTTCCCTCCTCCTTCGCGGAATGGAAACCCCGGGAATATGACGGTGATCGGAGATGTGATGATCACCCATGAGCAGTATTCCAACAATGGAAATACGGAGGGATATGGTATGGCGGCGTATGACATCACCACGGAGGGCCTCACCCCACGCTGGCGTCATACCTTTGAAGGCGAAGAAGAATCAACCTACAACCGTATCCGGGGGGAATATAACCCTCTGGTCATGCACGGGACTCATGCCATTCTCTGTCCCGATGGCCGCGGTATCATGACTATTGATATTGCCACTGGAGAGATTATCGAGGAGAGCGATAATTCGGTGAACGGTTTGCCGCACGGCAACGGTCTGATGATGGCAACGGAAGATATGCTGATTGTACAGGACGATATGACCCACGGCGAGATCCGACTTTATTTCTACAAAGTCTCAACGCAGGGCCATATTTATCCGATTAGTGACAACGATCATATGCCCTTAACCACAAGGGGAACCGGGAGTTATCACCATCCGGTGATGCAACCCCTGGCTGACGGACGCCTCTTCCTCCGTCAGCGGGACGGGATTCATGCCTACGATCTGCGCGATACGAGGGATGCACCGGAGGTTACGGAATGGCCGGAGGCCTCGTCTATTGATTTTGGTACTACCCTGGGTGAGGTGGAGTTGACCAGCGGCAGTGCCTCGGTGCCCGGCCACTTTGCCTTTAAGCGGCTTGATAGTGTGCCAGAGCCCGGCACCTCGCCGTTTATGCTGGTGTTTTATCCGGATGACAGCGAAACTTATCATACCGCCGAGACCCATATTATGGTTACCGTCAATCAGGTAACCCCGGAGATTGTCTTGGAATCCATGGGGCAGATCTGTCCCCATACCGCGGAGGTCAACGCTGAATTGCAAGCAGGGGATGCCTCGACTGAGGTCGCCGTATGGTTTGGCCCGGAAGATGGTGGAGCAACGGAGGCAAACTGGGATCAGGTTATCTCCCTGGGAACCCAATCGCTGGGATCGGTTGGCACCACCTTGAGTGGCCTGTCCGCCGACCAAACCTATTATTATCGATTTGTCGCCAGCAATCCGGAAGAGGTGGTACAGACCGGAACCGATTCCTTTCAAACGCCAGCACTCAGAGCATCGCTCATCACTCCGACGGTAACGGATGTTCGGATTCCGGAAGGAGTCGCCTTGATCCTTGAAACAGAGATCTCTGAGAACGGCGATCCAGTTACCCTGGAATGGCAAATGGCCTCCGGAGATGGATCGGTGACCTGGGAAGATGCCTATGCCGCGAACACCGCAGTATGGTTTGGGAACCAGGGAGAGTATCACCTGCAATTGGTGCTTGATGACGGAAACTGTATCCAGTACTTGGATGTTTCGGTGGAAGTGGTTGATCCGCTGTTGTTGCCGGATGGTGATGGCGCCGGAAATATCGGCCCGATGGTGCTGGCCGGGAATGACCGGACGATAAGCGCCGGAAGCCCCTTCGAAATGGAGGGAGAGGTTGCTGATGATGGTTTGCCGGAAAGTCCCGGAGCGGTGACCACGGAGTGGACTTTGCGTACAGCGCAGAGCGGCGTCACCATTAATGAGCCCAATGTGCTTAGTTCCGAGGTCGAGGTTAGTGAAGAGGGAGAGTATGTTTTCCGTCTGACCGCCTTTGACGGTGAAGTGAAAACCGCCGATGAGGTCACTTTCAGTGCCGAATCTTCGGATGTTTTGGTCTTTATCACCGAACCGGTGGTGGAAGGCATTGTGGGAAAACCCTACCACTATGAAATTGAGATTGGGGGAGGCGACAGTGAGTTGCTTACCTTGGAATCCGGCGCATTGCCCTCTTGGTTGACCCTGGAGGAAGGGGCTGATCAGAGAACCTGGACTCTCTCCGGAACCCCCGGGGCAAGTGAGTCTGACGAAATGTTCCCAATCCAACTTACCGCCAGTGATGGAACGGATAGTCAAACGCAATCCTTTGACCTGCGCATCTGGCCGGAGGGAACGGTTATGGGGATGCCGCAAATCCGGTTGCGCCCCATCGCCTCAGTGGAGCCGTATTCCGCCGACCTGCGGGCGGCATTGCTGGGAGGGGAGGAACCTCTGGTGGTTCACTTATGGTATGGTCTGAGTGATGGCGAAGATGATGAATCCGCCTGGGATACGGTCGTGGATTTCGGCGTTATGGAATTCGGTGACATTGCCCACCTCCTCGATGAGTTGGACGATCAGACGACTTATTATTACCGTTTTATCGCAGAAAACATGATGGGGCAGCAAATGACCGAGACGGAGTCTTTTGATACCCCGAAAGACCTTACCGATATTCATCCCCAGATCACCTTGGTGAAACCCTTGTCCGAACGGGCCTATCTGCCTGAAGGGGTGGGCCTTGTTCTGGAGACCCTGGTCGAGGAGATAGGGGGAGAATCCGGCCAGTTGTCCCTGGAATGGGAACAAGTCGGGGGTTCTGGCAGTGTAACCTGGGAGGACTCCTCCGCCGCTGAAACGGTGGCTTGGTTCGATAGTATCGGAGAATATGATATTCGTCTGACCGCCGATAATGGTGAAAATGCGGATGTCCTCGAAATGACGATTCTCGTTGTGGATCCCTCCCTGGTGAATGATCGCGATCCGATCGATCCGACGCCCTTGGTGAGCTACCACTTTTCCGAAGACACCGGAGATGCGGATTCTGTCGCCTCAAATCATGAAGCCTCTGCGGTGACTGGAAACAATATTACGATTTCCTTCGATGGTTCGGGCCACGATCATGCCCAACCGGGAGAGATCCATGTTCCTGTCCCAAGCCAGAGTGAGAATAATTATTTGACCTTTACCCTGGAAACGTCCGATGGCAGTGATCTGGATATGAGTTCGCTCACCTTTAAGATCCTCAACTTGCGTGACCATAACAGTCGAAATGCCCGGTTTGCGATTCGTTCGAGCTTGGATAGTTTTACCGACGATATGGAGTTTCACTGGGAACGGGAAGACGGATCGGTTTCCGATGAGCCGGTTACCGAAATCTTTGTCGGTTGGGGCTACGGTTATGAAATCCGCGAGGGGGTTTTGATCGACGCGGATCTACGGGGTCATGAAACGACCGGTTCTATTACCTTCCGGATTTACCCTTCGCGGACAGGTAGCCTCGGGTCGAGTATGGCGCTTGATGATATTGTCATTGATGCCTATAACATGGGCAATATCGGACCCTTGGTTGAAGCCGGTGCGGATCAAACGGTCAATGCCGACGAGGAGGTCACCCTCTCCGGAACGGTTGATGACGATGGCTATCCGATTGATCCCGGGATGGTAACGACGGAATGGTCTCAGTTGTCCGGGCCAACGGTGAGCCTGAGCGATGCAATGGATCTTTCGCCGACCTTCACCCCTTCCGAGAACGGACCCTATGTTTTCCGTCTGGTTGCCTTTGACGGTGAAGTGGCAACGGTGAATGACACGACGGTGACCGTGGATGGGGAAGGGGCGGCAACGACGCCTTTTGAGGATTGGCTGAATGAATACGATCTGGAAGGACGTGACCTCGATGACCCCGAAGACGGGGTGATGAAGGCTGGCCGGATGGTGAGCCTGCGTGAAGCCTTTTTACTGGGTGAGCATCCACACGATCCGAATGATATTGTGCGGGTCACCGAAATCCAACCGGATAAAACTGAAGGCACCATGCGGGTTTATTTCCCCAGCTTGCCGGATCGGGTTTATACCATTGAGTTGAGTGATGACCTACAGGCCGAAAGCTGGAGTCGTTATGGTGAAGTCAGTGTGGCGGGTGATGGTGAGGTTTGGTACTTCACCGTTCCGATGGACACCGTCGAGCATCAGCGGCGATTCTTCCGCGTCCGGGTACACTATCCGGAATAAAAAATTCCCTCCTTTCCCTATTTCTGCCGCGGCAGGGATCGGGAAAGTTTTTTGCGAAAAGCCTGAGGGCTTAGACCTTGGTGTTTGCGGAAAAAGTTGCCGAGGGCACCGGGACCACTCAAGCCGCACTTATTGGCGATTTCCGATAGAGTGTCCTCGGTGTCGCGTAAGGCTTTTTTGATAAGGTTGATTTTAATCCGGTGAATTTCCTCCAAGGGGGTTCGCCCCAGGGCTTTCCGAAAACGCTGTTCCAGTGAACGACGAGAACCGGGATAAACGGTTAAAAGATCCTCCACTCCCATGATTTCGTGATGATGCTTTTGAATAAATTGGAGAACTGCGCTGATCTGCGGATCGGTCACGGCAAAAATAAGATCAGTGCTGCCCCGTTCTTCCACCGGGCCGGAGGGAATGACGATTTTGCGAGGATTAGGCTTCAGGCCATTTTGGATCATTGCGGTTAGCCATTTCAGGCCGGTCCGGGCGATTTTTCTGGCCTGGGCGCGCACGCTGGAAAGGGTAGGATGACAGGAGGCGCAGACATCGCGCTCGTTGTTACAGCCCAGGACGAGCAGATCCTCCGGGACGCGGATACCATAGGTGCGGCAGAGGGTGAGCAGGATTCGGGCTTCGTTGTCACCGACACAAAAGACACCACATGGCTGGGGGAGCGATAGTACCCAATCCTTGAGAAGATCCAGCCAATGGCTCATGTCTTTGGGCAGGTTGAGAACGGCGCATTGGGTGGGGAATTTCTTCTGGAAACCGGCTTGTCGCTGCTGACTGAAGGAAAGTCCCTCGAGTCCCAGGTAGGCGAAGTTGCGCACCCCGCGATCAAAGAGATAAGTGGCGGCCTGCCGACCTAATCCCTCGTGGTCGCAGCAGACGGTGATGACCGGAGCGGGTTGGGGCTGGGAACTGAGATTGACGATCGGAACCTGAAGTTGAAGCAGAGGGTCAACCGGAGCGCTTGGTCTGAAGTGACCGAGAATGCCGGTGACCCCCCACTTTCGGAGCATGTCCACCGGTGGCGTGCCTTCCTGGAACCAGAGCACTTCATGAGCCGGATGCTCGGCCAGCCAAACCATGGAACCCGCCTGTAAGGCCCGTCCATATCCGAAAGTTGTGGGGAGGATCACCGCAATTCGCGGTAATTTGCCCGGGAGGGTTTGGCCTTTAGGTAATTCCATGGGAATGCAATTTATTTCAATATATTCAATGATGTAAAGTCATGTTGCGCAAATCATGCGATTTTTTGCGTGAATACGCAGTTGAAAAAGTGTCCGACATTTTGTTAAGATATTTTTAATCGATTAATTTCTCCATGAAAACATTAACTAAAATCACCTGCACTTGTCTTTCCTTTGGATTGGGATTCACCTCCATCCTTTCCGCTCAAACCTTTGTCACTGACTGGGACGGAACTGATGGCGCAAGCATCAACAATGAAATCCGATGGAGCAGCGGTCTGCCAACTGGTCTTGGTTCAGGCGAATGGGGTCGGATCAATACGGTGAATTCGCTTACTGTTGATGGGAGTGATGATGATTTGAATAATTTCAGTTTGTGGATGGATAATGGAAATCTTTCGACTACTAGAGATGGTCGTTATTTAATGGATGCGTTTAATCTCACCATGAACGGAGGTTCATTTACGCATACTGCAGGAACGGCAACAGGCAGCAATGAGCTATTGATTCTCCGAGATGGTTCGGGAATGGATTTACGAGGGGGGACAACGAACTTCCAAACGTCCTTAGGCGAAGGCCTCGCTTTTGGTTCGGGTGGCAGTGGGTCCGGGGTTCCCCGCGTGAACATTAGTGGTGGTACCCATATTTGGGGGAATGTGGAATTTAGACAAGAAAACGAAGGTCTTAATTTTCTGCCTGGTCTGTACACGTTGACGCTGACCAATGCAACAGATCCGGTGGACTTGGGCCGAAATCATATCAACTTTCGTTTTCACCAGGGGAGCGGCTCCCTTACGATGGATGCTTTTGATACGGGAAACCCTTATGACTTTGAGGGGCTGCTTTGGGATGACGGTGAACTTACCTTCATCGATGGGTTGGGGAATGAGTTCACCAATGGCGACGGAAGTTTTGGCGATTACTTTGTCGTAACGGGGGGAAATACTCTCACCGCGATTCCAGAGCCCTCCACGTATGCTTTGTTATTTTCATTGCTTGCGCTGGGAGTGGTTTCAATTCGGCGGTTTCGGCGCAAATCCTGATTGCGCGGTAAGGGGTGATGTGTTACCAATCGTAAATGTCTGAAAGCTTTATTTGCTTTTGGCGATTGAACTTTTCCCTTCGCTTGACCCTTGCGGGCTTTGTCCTTTTTCTTGCCGGTTCTTTGCTCGATGCCGATGAGGGGCTTTTTGTTCATACCGGGCTCTTGCCCAGTTTTGGCGATGGCAGTGTGACCAATGCCGGCTATGCCATGCAGGATCGTCAACCTTTAGCCTCTTTTGAAGATCCCGACGGTACCTTATGGCAAGTGGTTGCCTACATCTCTCTTGATCGTTTGCCGGTGATCCAATGGCGAAAGAGGGAGACCGGTGAACCGGATTGGTCCCTTTGGGCGAGAACCGGGCCGGATCCTCAAGTGCTACCAGCCACCGGGTCGAATTGGCATGGATACCTCTCGGTGGGGATCGATACTGCCGGGTATGCCCATTTTATCTATGACGGCAGGGGCGGTTCGGGGTTTCGCTATTACCGTTCGGCAGAACCGGTCCAGGAAGGCTGGTCGGGTGATTTGGTGAACCGTTCGGGTGATGGAATCCCCGGTTGGTCCAGTACAACGAATTCGACATATTGGCGTTTTTCCAAGCATCCCGAAACCGGCATGATGACACTCGCCTTGCGCCGTTCGGGAAGCGGTCATGCCCTTTTCGTCCTCAATGCCGACACGCAGGAATGGACGGCTTTTCCCGGCACCCGGTCTTCGGATGGACGGCTGTTCGACAACGACGGCTTGTTTGCCCATTATGTTGCCCACGATGTGGTTTGGCGCGGAGACGATCTTTATGTGGGTTATTCCGAGCGGCAATCCGGGAATGCCCAGAGCAATGAGGATCTCAGTGTGGTTAAATTCGATGCGACCTCAGGATATTGGCAAAGGTTGGATGGCACCGTTCTGTCAACCCCGATAGGTAGTGAGGAGGGAACCATTATCGATCCCGCCAAGACGGGTTCCATGCTCGATCATCGCTGGGATATGATGGCCGACGGAGAGGGGCGGATTCATGGATTTTATCGTCGCCGGGATGGGGCGGACTATCTGCAGATTTTCCATTTCTGGTTGGATGGGGAGGATGAGATTCATGGCCCGTATCCGGTGACGGATACCACCTATACGGGCTTTTGGCAGGATGGTCTAAACAATGGAGCGAGTCTTTCCCAGGCCCGGAGTTTTTATCTGGGCGAGCGGATTTACGTTGCCTGGCAGGAAGAAGAGCGAGGAAACCAAACGGTTGCTTCGGCTTCGCGTTACCCCTTTACGGAATGGACTGAGCCGCAGGTGATTGACGCAACCAACCTGTTGTCCTCGGATCCGGAATTCGAGCGCTGGGGGTGGGATACTCGAGAGGAAATTTGGATGACTACCCTTCCGTTTCTTCCTTCAACTCCAGCCGGTAGGCCGGTCGAGGTGGTGCGAATTCTTTTTGGCGATTTGCCCGTTCCGGAGGGAGCGGGAACGACTTTTGTGGATTGGGTTTGGGACTACTTTCCGGATTCACCCTCCGATCGTGATGCCTTGGTTTCTCCTGCCGGAGACGGCTTACCCAACCTTCTCAAGTATGCCCTGGGGATGAACCCAAAACAACCCGGTCAAGGGAATTTCGGCACCCTTGCGGAAGGTGGACTGCCTCTTTTTGTCCTTGATGAGGCCGGGCGTCCGGTCCTGCAATATAGGATTAATACTTCTTTATCGGATATCGCTTATATCGTGGAAAGGTCAACGGATTTGGAAAGCTGGATGCCGTCCGATGGGGAGGAAATCACCCTAGAGACAAATGGCCCGATTGAACTCCGGGAGGTTCGTCAGTCCACCGACAATCCTTTTGCCGAAAAGCTGTTTTTGCGCTTGCGAATCGAGCAGGATTAAAAACAAGGTTGCTTGGTTCTGCGTCGGGCGATGAATCAGCCCGACTGCCTAGCACTGAGCTTTAACCAGCAAAGGGTGCCGATGCCCTCTTGGGTCTGGCCCGCTTACGCTCAGCTAAAGCAGCGGGCTACCGTTGTGTGATGACTAAGGGTTGATTTCGAGGCCTCAGGAGTGTTGCGAGCAGGGACATGAAGTCCCCGCTCGCTGTCGATAAGGGGCGATATTTCCGTTTTCTGAAGTATTGCGCACAGGGGCACAAGGCCCCCGTTCGCTGTTGTCCCAAGCGGGGACCCCGTGTCCCTGCACGGAGAGCTTCAAGCCAGGGACATAAAACACGCCCCACCACCCCGCGCGATTGCTTTAGCAGCTGCGCGGGACACTTCAGCCCCGCTAAGGCGGGATTTCGCTGGGGCTCAACAGAAGTGAAGCCCCCGCTCGCTGTCGATAAGGGGCGATATTTCCGTTTTCTGAAGTATTGCGCACAGGGGCACAAGGCCCCCGTTCGCTGTTGTCCCAAGCGGGGACCCCGTGTCCC